>CP107926.1:8427500-8727500 GCA_036015235.1 Streptomyces sp. NBC_00433
GAGTCCGAATAGGGCTATTTAGTAGCACGCTCAAGACCCGAAGCGGAGTGATCTAGCCATGGGCAGGTTGAAGCGGCTGTAAGAGGTCGTGGAGGACCGAACCCACCAGGGTTGAAAACCTGGGGGATGACCTGTGGTTAGGGGTGAAAGGCCAATCAAACTCCGTGATAGCTGGTTCTCCCCGAAATGCATTTAGGTGCAGCGTCGTGTGTTTCTTGCCGGAGGTAGAGCACTGGATAGGCGATGGGCCCTGCCGGGTTACTGACCTTAGCCAAACTCCGAATGCCGGTAAGTGAGAGCGCGGCAGTGAGACTGTGGGGGATAAGCTCCATGGTCGAGAGGGAAACAGCCCAGAGCATCGACTAAGGCCCCTAAGCGTACGCTAAGTGGGAAAGGATGTGGAGTCGCAGAGACAACCAGGAGGTTGGCTTAGAAGCAGCCACCCTTGAAAGAGTGCGTAATAGCTCACTGGTCAAGTGATTCCGCGCCGACAATGTAGCGGGGCTCAAGCGTACCGCCGAAGTCGTGTCATTGCAGCATGAAGGGCCAACGCCCGCTGTGATGGGTAGGGGAGCGTCGTGTGCCGGGTGAAGCCGCGCCGTAAGGCAGTGGTGGACGGTTCACGAGTGAGAATGCAGGCATGAGTAGCGATACAAGAGTGGGAAACTCTTGCGCCGATTGACTAAGGGTTCCTGGGTCAAGCTGATCTGCCCAGGGTAAGTCGGGACCTAAGGCGAGGCCGACAGGCGTAGTCGATGGACAACCGGTTGATATTCCGGTACCCGCTGTAAAGCGCCCAATGCTGAATCCTTTGATGCTAAGGCCGTGAAGCCGCCTCTGATCTCTTCGGAGTGAGGGGGAGTGGTGGAGCCGCTGACCCTAGGGGGTAGTAGGTAAGTGATGGGGTGACGCAGGAAGGTAGTCCAGCCCGGGCGGTGGTTGTCCCGGGGTAAGGGTGTAGGACGTCATCCAGGTAAATCCGGATGGCACATAGTCTGAGACCTGATGCCGAGCCGATTGTGGTGAAGTGGATGATCCTATGCTGTCGAGAAAAGCCTCTAGCGAGTTTTACGGCGGCCCGTACCCTAAACCGACTCAGGTGGTCAGGTAGAGAATACCGAGGCGTTCGGGTGAACTATGGTTAAGGAACTCGGCAAAATGCCCCCGTAACTTCGGGAGAAGGGGGCCATGTCTGGTGATCCGATTTACTCGGTGAGCTGGGTGTGGCCGCAGAGACCAGCGAGAAGCGACTGTTTACTAAAAACACAGGTCCGTGCGAAGCCGTAAGGCGATGTATACGGACTGACGCCTGCCCGGTGCTGGAACGTTAAGGGGACCGGTTAGTCACATTTCGGTGTGGCGAAGCTGAGAACTTAAGCGCCAGTAAACGGCGGTGGTAACTATAACCATCCTAAGGTAGCGAAATTCCTTGTCGGGTAAGTTCCGACCTGCACGAATGGCGTAACGACTTCTCGACTGTCTCAACCATAGGCCCGGTGAAATTGCACTACGAGTAAAGATGCTCGTTTCGCGCAGCAGGACGGAAAGACCCCGGGACCTTTACTATAGCTTGATATTGGTGTTCGGTTCGGCTTGTGTAGGATAGGTGGGAGACTTTGAAACATCGGCGCCAGCCGGTGGTGAGTCGTCGTTGAAATACCACTCTGGTCGTGCTGGATGTCTAACCTCGGTCCGTGATCCGGATCAGGGACAGTGTCTGGTGGGTAGTTTAACTGGGGCGGTTGCCTCCTAAAGGGTAACGGAGGCGCCCAAAGGTTCCCTCAGCCTGGTTGGCAATCAGGTGTTGAGTGTAAGTGCACAAGGGAGCTTGACTGTGAGACTGACGGGTCGAGCAGGTACGAAAGTAGGGACTAGTGATCCGGCGGTGGCTTGTGGAAGCGCCGTCGCTCAACGGATAAAAGGTACCCCGGGGATAACAGGCTGATCTTCCCCAAGAGTCCATATCGACGGGATGGTTTGGCACCTCGATGTCGGCTCGTCGCATCCTGGGGCTGGAGTCGGTCCCAAGGGTTGGGCTGTTCGCCCATTAAAGCGGTACGCGAGCTGGGTTTAGAACGTCGTGAGACAGTTCGGTCCCTATCCGCTGCGCGCGTAGGAGTCTTGAGAAGGGCTGTCCCTAGTACGAGAGGACCGGGACGGACGAACCTCTGGTGTGCCAGTTGTCCTGCCAAGGGCATGGCTGGTTGGCTACGTTCGGGAGGGATAACCGCTGAAAGCATCTAAGCGGGAAGCCTGCTTCGAGATGAGGGCTCCCACCCACTTGATGGGGTAAGGCTCCCAGTAGACGACTGGGTTGATAGGCCGGATGTGGAAGCCCTGTAAGGGGTGGAGCTGACCGGTACTAATAGGCCGAGGGCTTGTCCTCAGTTGCTCGCGTCCACTGTGTGGTTCTGAAACAACCAGCTACCACACACCCTCACTGTCCTTTGCGGGCAGGTGTCGGGGGTGTGGTGTGTGTTTCATGGTGTTTCGGTGGTCATAGCGTTAGGGAAACGCCCGGTTACATTCCGAACCCGGAAGCTAAGCCTTTCAGCGCCGATGGTACTGCAGGGGGGACCCTGTGGGAGAGTAGGACACCGCCGAACAATTATTAGAGGCCTGGCCTCGGATCCTTGATCCGGGGCCAGGCCCTTTTTGTGCCTGGGGTAGAGTCGGCCCGCAACGTTCGCACGTAGATACAGCAGGAGGGGACCCGGTGGAGGTCCAGGAGACACAGGTGCAAACGGATCGGGTCTTCACGATCCCGAACATCCTGAGTATGGCCCGCCTGGTGGGCGTGCCGGTGTTCCTGTGGCTGATTCTGTGGCCCGAGTTCGGCGGCCCCAAGGCCGACGGGTGGGCGCTGCTGGTGCTGTTGTTCAGCGGGGTGAGCGACTACCTGGACGGCAAGCTGGCCCGCCGCTGGAATCAGATCAGCAACCTCGGCCGGCTGCTCGACCCCGCCGCCGACCGGCTGTATGTGCTGTCCACGCTGGTAGGACTCACCTGGCGGGACATCCTCCCGCTGTGGATCACCGTCCTGCTGCTGGCCCGTGAAGCGATGATGGCGGTGATGCTGCTGATTCTGAGGAGACACCGCTACGGCCCACCCCAGGTGAACTTCATCGGGAAAGCGGCTACCTTCAACCTCATGTACGCCTTTCCGCTGCTGCTGCTGAGCGACGGCAGCGGTTGGCTTGCGACACTGGCGGCTGTTTTCGGCTGGGCTTTCACAGGTTGGGGTACAACCCTGTACTGGTGGGCAGGGATCCTCTACGTGGTGCAGGTCCGCCGACTTGTGAGGGCGGACACCACGGCTGACTGAGTCACGAGGAGGATGTTTCCGACATGAAAGCGGTTGTTATGGCCGGCGGCGAAGGTACCCGCCTTCGCCCAATGACCTCAAGCATGCCCAAACCTCTACTCCCAGTCGTGAATCGGCCGATCATGCAGCACGTTCTGACGCTGCTCAAGAGGCACGGACTCACTGAGACGGTCGTCACAGTCCAGTTTCTCGCATCCCTTGTGAAAAATTATTTCGGGGACGGCGAGGAATTCGGAATGGAGCTGTCGTACGCGAACGAGGAGAAGCCCCTCGGTACCGCGGGCAGCGTCAAGAACGCCGAGGACGCCCTGAAGGACGACTCCTTCCTGGTGATCTCGGGCGACGCGCTCACGGATTTCGACCTCACCGAGCTGATCGCCTTCCACAAGCAGAAGGGCGGCCTCGTCACCGTCTGCCTGACCCGCGTGCCCAATCCGCTGGAGTTCGGCATCACGATCGTGGACGACGAGGGCAGGGTCGAGCGGTTCCTCGAGAAGCCGACCTGGGGCCAGGTGTTCTCCGACACCGTCAACACGGGCATCTACGTCATGGAGCCCGAGGTCTTCAACTACGTCGAGGCCGATGTGCCGGTCGACTGGTCGGGTGATGTCTTCCCGCAGCTGATGAAGGAGGGCAAGCCCATCTACGGCTTCATCGCCGAGGGCTACTGGGAGGACGTCGGCACCCACGAGAGCTATGTGAAGGCCCAGGCGGACGTCCTCGAAGGCAAGGTCGACGTCGACATCGACGGCTTCGAGATCGCCCCCGGCGTCTGGGTGGCCGAGGGCGCCGAGGTGCATCCCGACGCGATCCTGCGCGGGCCGCTGTTCATCGGGGACTACGCCAAGGTGGAGGCCGGCGCCGAGATCCGCGAGCACAGTGTGATCGGGTCCAACGTCGTGGTGAAGAGCGGCGCCTTCCTGCACAAGGCCGTGGTCCACGACAACGTCTACATCGGCCCGCAGACCAACCTGCGCGGCTGCGTGATCGGCAAGAACACCGACGTGATGCGGGCCGCCCGGATCGACGACGGGGCCGTGATCGGCGACGAGTGCCTGATCGGCGAGGAGTCGATCATCGCGGGCACCGTCCGGGTCTACCCGTTCAAGACCGTCGAGGCCGGCGCTTTCGTCAACACCTCGGTGATCTGGGAGTCGCGCGGCCAGGCACATCTGTTCGGCGCCCGCGGCGTCTCCGGCATCCTGAACGTCGAGATCACACCCGAGCTGGCCGTACGGCTGGCGGGGGCGTACGCGACGACGCTGAAGAAGGGCGCGACCGTCACCACGGCCCGTGACCACTCCCGTGGTGCGCGCGCGCTCAAGCGGGCGGTGATCTCGGCGCTGCAGACCAGCGCGATCGAGGTGCGCGACCTGGAGAACGTCCCGATGCCGGTGGCCCGCCAGCAGACCGCCCGCGGCAGCGCGGGCGGCATCATGATCAGGACCTCGCCCGGACGGCCCGACTCGCTCGACATCATGTTCTTCGACGAGCGCGGCGCCGACCTGTCGGCCGCCGGCCAGCGCAAGCTCGACCGGGTCTTCGCCCGGCAGGAGTACCGCAGGGCCTTCCCCGGCGAGATCGGCGACCTCCGCTTCCCCTCGACGGTCTTCGACTCCTACACCGGCGCGCTGCTGCGCGCGGTGGACATCTCGGGTATCGCGGAGTCGGGCCTGAAGGTCGTGGTGGACGCCGCCAACGGCAGTGCGGGACTCGTCCTGCCGTCTCTGCTCGGCCGGCTCGGCGTCGACTCGCTGATGGTCAATCCCGGCCTGGACGAGGCACGCCCCACCGAGACCGAGGAGACCCGCAGGGCCGGGCTCGTACGGCTCGGCGAGATCGTGTCCTCGGCGCGGGCGGCCTTCGGCGTGCGGTTCGACCCGGTCGGCGAGCGGCTGTCCCTGGTGGACGAGCGCGGGCGGATCGTGGAGGACCACCGGGCGCTGCTGGTGCTGCTCGACCTGGTGGCCGCCGAGCGGCGCAGCGGGCGGGTGGCGCTTCCCGTCACCACGACCAGGATCGCCGAGCAGGTGGCCGCCTACCACGGCACCCAGGTCACCTGGACGATGACGTCACCCGACGACCTGACCCGGGTCGGCCGCGAGGAGGGCACCATCTTCGGCGGTGACGCCCGCGGCGGCTTCATCGTGCCCGAGTTCAGCAGCGTCTTCGACGGCTCGGCGGCCTTCGTACGGCTGATCGGCCTGGTGGCGCGCACCCAGCTCACCCTCAGCCAGATCGACGCCCGTATCCCGCAGGCACACGTGCTGAAGCGGGACGTGCCGACCCCGTGGGCGGTCAAGGGCTCGGTGATGCGCCGGGTGGTCGAGGAGGCCGGGGACCGCTCGGTGGACACCACCGACGGCGTGCGGGTCGTGGAGTCCGACGGGCGCTGGGTCATGGTGCTGCCCGACCCGGCGGAAGCGGTCACCCACCTGTGGGCGGAAGGCCCCGACGACGCCTCCGCGCAGGCACTGCTCGATGAGTGGTCGCAGGTCGTGGAGGGCGCCGGGGAGTGACCCGGAAGAGTGCCGCACACCAGCCCGTGGGCAGGCCGAGCGGTGGCGCGGAGGTGATCGCGCACCCGATCGGCACGCCGTGAGGGGGCCATTCGAGTGCGGTGGTCCCGACGTGCGACGATGTGCGGCATGCCGCAGCCGCGACCCGATCGGAGCAGCCCCGTGCCCGGGGCTGCTCAGCGGCGGCCCGACGCCTCGATGTTCCTGCTCACGAACGTCATGGAGCACGCTCTCGACGACGGGTACGCGGAGGCGGCGGCCCGCCGCGGCCAGGTCGGCACCTCGCGGCTGCCGACATCGCTCAGCGGCCGGCTGGGGCTTGCCGCAGGCCTGCTGCTCGCGGCGATCGTGGTCACCGTGGGCGCCGCCCAGGCACACCGGGCGGCCCCCACCGAGGCCAAGGAGCGGCAGAAGCTGATCGACCGCGTCCAGGCGGAGACCAGGAGCGCGGACAGCCTGCAGAAGAGCGTCGACGGCCTGCGCGACACCGTGTCCGCCGAGCAGCGTGCCGCGCTGCGCGACCGGGGCGGCGACACCGGACGGCTCGACCTTCCCGCGGGCGCGACCCCGGTGCACGGCCCCGGGGTGAAGCTGGTCGTGGACGACGCCAAGGAGGCCGCGCAGGGCGACACCGGCGGCCCGCGGGAGAGCAGCGGATTCACCGACACCGGGCGGGTCCGCGACCGCGACATGCAGCGGGTGGTGAACGGCCTGTGGGCGTCCGGCGCGGAGGCGGTCAGCGTCAACGGACAGCGGCTGACGGCACTGTCGGCCATTCGGGCGGCGGGGGACGCCATACTGGTCGACAACAGACCGCTGGTGCCGCCGTATACGGTGCTGGCGATCGGTGACGGGGAAAAGCTGAGCACGGCCTTCCAGGACAGTGCGGACGGTCAGTATCTGCACGTCCTGGAGGAGAACTACGGGATCCGGGCGAGCGTCACAGTGGAGAAGGACGTCCGCCTGGCGGCCGCGCCCAGCCTGATCGTGCGCTACGCCCGGCCGGTCGCGGGCAGCAGCGGGCCGGCGGACACCGCCGCAACAGGGAAGGTTTCGCAGTGATCGCCGTACTGGGCCTCGTCGTCGGAGTCGTGGTCGGACTGGTGGTGCGCCCCGTGGTGCCGACCGGGGTCGAACCGTATCTCCCGATCGCCGTCGTCGCCGCGCTGGACGCCGTCTTCGGCGGTCTGCGCGCGATGCTCGACGGGATCTTCGACGACAAGGTCTTCGTGGTCTCCTTCCTGTCCAACGTGGTCGTGGCCGCGCTGATCGTCTTCCTCGGCGACAAGCTCGGGGTCGGCGCGCAGCTGTCGACCGGTGTGGTGGTCGTGCTGGGCATCAGGATCTTCTCCAACGCCGCGGCCATCCGCCGCCATGTCTTCCGGGCGTGACCGCGGTATGAGCGACGAGCACGACCACGAGCCCCGTACCGAGCCGAAGCCTCAAGCTGAGCCGGAGCCCCATACCGAGCCCGTGCCCCATGGTGAGCCAGGGGACGCGGCTCGCGACGCCGACGCGCCGGTCGCGCCGCAGCCGAGCGGGCGGCAGCGGCTGCTCGCCGGCCTGTGGCCGCCGCGGGCCTCGCGCGCCCAGCTGACGGTCGCGGTGCTGCTGTTCGTGCTGGGCCTGGGCCTTGCCATCCAGGTGAACACGACCAGCGACAACGGCGGGCCCCTGCGCGGCGCCCGCCAGGAGGACCTGGTCCGCATCCTCACCGAGGTGGACAACCGCACCCAGCGCCTGGAGGACGAGAAGCGCGGCCTGGAGACCCAGCGCAGCGAACTGCAGTCCAGCTCCGACCAGGCCGCCGAGGCGCTCAAGCAGACGCGGCAGAAGGAGCAGCAGCTCGGTATCCTGGCGGGCACCGTCGCGGCCGAGGGTCCGGGCATCACGTTGACGATCAGCGATCCCGACGGGGGTGTGGCGGCGGACTCGCTGCTGGACACGCTGCAGGAACTGCGGGCGGCCGGCGCCGAGGCGATCCAGATCAACCAGGTGCGGGTGGTCGCCGACACGTACTTCACCGACGGCGCCGGCGGGGTGCTGATCGACGGCCGGCAGGTGTCCCAGCCGTACGTCTTCAAGGTGATCGGGAATCCACAGGATCTGGAGCCGGCGCTGAATATTCCGGGCGGGGTGGTGCAGACGCTGGAGAAGGAGCAGGCCACGGCAGAAGTGGTGAGGTCGCAGAAGATCGTCGTGGACGCCTTGCGGCCGTTGGAGCAGCCTGACTACGCTCGGTCGTCATCGCGGTGAGGCGGGGGGTCGGGGCGTCGGTGGACTGTTGCGTGGTGGAAACTGTGTGTAGTGAGGGTTCGTCCTGCCTTACGGGCGGGTCTGCGTCGTTCAAGGGGAATCGCCCGTGAAGTTGTTTGGGAAGTTGTTCGGCAAGAGTGCGCGGCAGTCGGGTGACCCGGCGACCGCACGGCATCGGGCGCCACGGGGGCTGGCGGAGGACGAGCAGTCCGCCGACCGCCCGCTGTTCAGGAGCGAGGGCCAGGGCAGGGGCGGATATTCCGGTACGCCCGGCGTGGCGCCTGTTGACCCCGCGTCCTCCGCTCGCATAGGTTCCGGGGAACCATCAACCTCGACCACGGGTGGAGGGTTCGGTTTGCCGGTCTGCGGCAGGTGCGGTTTCACGAATGCGGCGGCCAGCCGCTTCTGCTCCAACTGCGGCGCCCCGCTGCGCCCGGGTGGCGCTCCGGGTGAGCGCCCCTCGGAGACGACGTCCACGATCTCGATCTCGGGTATCGAGGCGTACGAGGCGGAGGCCACCGGCCAGACCGTGACGCCGTCGCTGTCGCCGGAGGCGCAGGCCGCCGTCGAGGCGCTGCCGCTGGGCTCCGCGCTGCTGGTGGTGCGCCGCGGCCCGAACTCGGGCAGCCGCTTCCTGCTGGACGGCGAGCTGACCACGGCGGGACGGCATCCGCAGAGCGACATCTTCCTGGACGACGTCACCGTCTCCCGGCGGCACGTGGAATTCCGCCGCGGCAATGACGGCTACTTCACCGTCTCCGACGTGGGCAGCCTGAACGGCACGTACGTCAACCGGGAGCGGATCGACGCGGTGACGCTGTCCAGCGGTGACGAGGTGCAGATCGGCAAATACCGGCTGGTCTTCTACGCGAGCCAGCGGGGCATCTGAGCCTCCTGACCCGTCCGGGGGGACACCACCTGCCAGAAAGGTGCTCATGCAGCGAACGCCGGGCGGTGCCGGAGACGGCACCGCCACCACGGACGGCGCACTGCTGAGCATCGGCGCGGTGCTGGGGCAGCTGCGGGACGAGTTTCCCGAGGTCACCATCTCCAAGATCCGCTTCCTTGAGGCGGAGGGCCTGGTCGAGCCGCAGCGCACCCCTTCGGGCTACCGCAAGTTCGCCGCGCAGGACGTGCAGCGCCTCGCGTACGTCCTGCGGGTGCAGCGGGACCACTATCTGCCGCTGCGGGTGATCAAGGAGCATCTGGAGGGCCTGGACCGCGGCGAGCAGCCCGCGCTGCCCGGCCGGACCGGGGCAGAGGGGGACCCGCCGTCGCAGGACGGCCCCGAGGCGGCCCTGCACGCCCCCCAGGAGCTGCGGGTGGGGCGTGAGGAGCTGCTGGCGGCCACCGGGGCGGACACGGCCGAACTGGACCAGTGGGAGTCCTACGGGCTGGTGGAGGCCGGCAGGGACGGCGGCTACGACGCCGAGACCGTGGTCATCGGCCGCCTCATCGCCGATCTGGGCCGCTACGGCCTGGAGCCGCGGCATCTGCGGGCCGTGAAGGCGGCCGCGGACCGGGAGGCCGGTCTGGTGGAGCAGCTGGTGGCGCCGCTGCGCCGGCACCGCAATCCGCAGACCCGCCGACACGCCGAGGTCACCGCGGAGGAGCTGGCCGAGCTGTCGGTGCGGCTGCACGCCGCGATGGTGCGCTCCGCACTGCGGTTGCGGCTCCGCTGACCGGGAAATCCCGCTGTTCGAACGACACCCGCAGGCGGCGCCCGGGGTGCCCGACTACCCAAACCCGGCGGGCACGTCCTAGGGTTGACGTGTGAACGAGCTCGATGTTGTGGGTGTCCGGGTGGAAATGCCCTCCAATCAACCGATCGTGCTCCTGCGTGAAGTAGGAGGCGACCGGTACCTGCCCATCTGGATCGGGCCGGGCGAGGCCACCGCCATCGCCTTCGCGCAGCAGGGAATGACGCCTGCGCGACCGCTGACGCACGACCTTTTCAAGGACGTACTGGAAGCCGTGGGGCAGACGCTCACCGAGGTCCGCATCACTGACCTGCGGGAAGGCGTCTTCTACGCCGAGCTGGTCTTCGCCAGCGGCGTCGAGGTCAGCGCCCGCCCCTCGGACGCCATAGCGCTCGCACTGCGCACCGGGACGCCGATCTACGGCAGCGACGGGGTGCTGGACGACGCGGGGATCGCGATCCCGGACGAGCAGGAGGACGAAGTGGAGAAATTCCGCGAATTCCTCGACCAGATCTCCCCGGAGGACTTCGGCACCAGCAACCAGTGAGCCGCCGGGTGCGGGCAAGGTTGCCACGGTGAGGCCATTCGGGGAGGCCTTCCCGGCTCCGGTCACATCAAACCACTCGTGGGGTGACTTTCACTCGGCGTGGCGAGTGTGGCGATCGTTGACGCACCCCTGGTGACTGCCTACCGTCGACGTGGAAAGTCCTGTGGCACGTGCACGCGGTGCTCGGGACGTGAGGGACGGAGGGCGGCGTGAGAAGCACCGGCGACGGTTCGGCGATCGGCGACCCGTATCCGCCCCTGGGGGCGCTGGCCCGCGCCGCCGGGCCCGGGGCGGCGGGGACGGGGGAGGCGGCACCGGCGGACGACCCCGAGCCGGAGCAGGTCGGCTACCGCGGTCCCACGGCCTGCGCGGCCACCGGCATCACCTACCGGCAGCTGGACTACTGGGCGCGTACGGGCCTGGTCGAGCCCAGCGTCCGCCCGGCCTACGGTTCGGGCACCCAGCGGCTGTACAGCTTCCGCGACGTGGTCGTCCTCAAGATCGTCAAGCGGCTGCTCGACACGGGCGTGTCGCTGCAGAACATCCGGACGGCGGTGAGGCACCTGCGTTCGGTGGGCCCGGCCGAGCTGGCCAGGATGACGCTGATGAGCGACGGCGCCACGGTCTACGAGTGCACCTCGCCCGCCGAGGTCGTGGAGCTGCTCCAGGGCGGCCAGGGGATCTTCGGGATCGCGGTGGGCGTCGTGTGGCGGGACGTCGAGAGCTCGCTGTCCGAGCTGCACGGCGAGCGGGTGGACACCGGCGAGACCCTGGTGGGCCACAATCCCGCCGACGAGCTGGCCAGGCGGCGCAACCGGGCCGTCTGAGCGGGCCGCCGCCGCCCGATCGCGTTCGGGCCGTAAACGGTGCCGGGTCGCCATGCCGTACAGGTGTACGGCGATTGTCGGCGGTGTGCGGCAGGATCGAGGGTGTGAGAAGTACGCCCACGATCCTGCACCTGGACATGGACGCGTTCTTCGCCGCGGTCGAGCAGGCCTCCAAGCCGAGCCTGCGGGGCAAGCCGGTGGTCGTCGGCGGGCTCGGACCCCGCGGCGTGGTCGCGACCGCGTCCTATGAGGCGCGCGTGCACGGTGTCCACTCCGCGATGGCCATGGCGCACGCCCGGCGCCTGTGCCCCAATGCCGCCTATCTCGTGCCGCGCTTCGGCATCTACCGGCGGATCAGCGAGACCGTGATGGCGCTGCTCGCCGAGGCGTCGCCGCTGATAGAGCCGCTGAGCCTGGACGAGGCCTTCGTGGACCTGGAGGCGGGCGACCTGGCCGGCGACCCGCGGGCGGTCGCCGAGCGGCTGCGGGCCGACATCCTGGCCGCGACCGGCCTGACCGCCTCGGTCGGCCTCGCCGGCTCCAAGCTGCTCGCCAAGATCGCCTCGGAGCAGGCCAAGCCGGACGGCCTGGTGGTGGTCGAGCCGGGCACCGAGCGCGCGCTGCTCGACCCGCTGCCCGTCCGCACCCTGCCGGGCGTGGGACCCGCCACCGCGGAGCATCTGCGGCGGGCCGGCGTCCTCACCGTCGCCGAGATCGCACAGGCCGGCGAGCCGGAGCTGATCAGGCTGCTGGGCAAGGCGCACGGCAGTTCGCTGCACGCGATGGCCGTCGGCCTCGACAACCGCCCGGTGGTCGCCGACCGCGACGTGAAGTCGATCTCCGTCGAGGACACCTTCGACACCGACCTGACCGACCGGGCCCGGGTGCGCTACGAGGTCGACCGGCTCGCCGACCGCTGCGCCCAGCGGCTGCGCGGCGCGGGCCGCTCCGGGCGCACGGTGGTGGTGAAGATCCGGCGGTACGACTTCTCGACGCTGACCCGCTCCGAGACGCTGCGGGCGCCCACCGACGACCCGGCCGTGGTCAAGGAGACCGCCCGCAGGCTCGCCGAGGCCGTCGACACCACCGGCGGGGTGCGGCTGCTCGGCGTCGGCGTGTCCGGTCTGGCCGACTTCACCCAGGAGGACCTCTTCGCCCAGTCGGCGCAGACCCTGCGCGAGTCGGACCCCGGCCCGGGAGCCGGCCGCGACACCCCGCCCGAGCTGCCCGTCACCCCGCCGCCGGAGCCGGAGCACGCCAACCGCTGGGTGCCGGGCCAGGACGTCGAGCACAGCGACCACGGCGCCGGGTGGGTCCAGGGCAGCGGCGTCGGCCGGGTCACCATCCGCTTCGAGGTGCCCTCTGACACCGAGCCGGGCCGGGTGCGCACCTTCTCCGTCGACGACCCGGCCCTGACCAGGACCGACCCGCCCGCACTGACCGGCCTCCCGACCCCGGCCGGCCACTGAGGGCTGTCCCGCTGATCCCCGGCGGGCGCGCGACGACAGCTACGGCACCTCGCTGCGTTGTCGGGCTCGCCCGAACACGACCCGGTATGAGGGCGACCCTTCGCCTTGCGATGTACCGCATCTGACGCCGCGCGCTGGTCCACCGCGGATTAGCGGGACAGCCCTTAGGAAGAGTCAGCCGCCGTCGCCCGGCCGCGGGTCGCCGTTGGCCAGTTCGCCGAAGTCGCGCGGCCCGCCCCGACCCCCGTCAGGGACGGTCGGCACATCCATGCCGTAGTGGTGGTAGAGCTGCAGCTCCTGCTCGGGCGACAGGTGCCGCCCCACGCCGAAGTCCGGCGCGTCCCTGATCAGGGACTTCTTGTACGGCACCCGCAGGGCGTCGTCCACCATCTCGCTCGGCTCCAGCGGTACGAAGGCGTCGCGGCTGAAGAAGCCGGTCCGTACCGCCGCCCACTCCGGAGTGCCGGTCGCGTCGTCGAGGTACACCTCGTCCACCGTGCCGATCCTCGTACCGTCACGGTCGAAAGCGCGGCGGCCGATGAGGCTTCGCGGATCGATATCGGTCTGCACGGTCCCTCCAACCAACGACGACAGCTGTTGGTTACCACCAAAAGCCACATCAGTGGCGATGTCGACCGGAATGTCGGTTCGACCGCCGCCCGGAAGGCGCTGGTAGGCTGGGTGGCGGCTGCAGACCCCGTGCGGGAGAGTCCACCGAGAGCGTGCCGGAAGCGGCATCTCGGGGGCGCCGAAGGAGCAAATCCTCCCCGGAATCTCTCAGGCATCCGTACCGCAGGGGTGAGGTCACTCTGGAAAGCAGGACCCGCCCCCGGGAGCGCCGTTCACGGGACGGGTCTTCACCGAAGGTGAAAGCCGTCCCGTCGCAGGGGCGGTGAAGCTCTCAGGTTCTGATGACAGAGGGGGAGGCCGTACGGGTGCCCGCGCCTGGGCACCCCCGAAGGTCGTCGCAGACCAGGAGGCCTCCGCAGATGACTGATCCGACCGCCCGCCGCACCCCGCTCGCCGAGCTCGAAGCCGGCCTGCCCTTCGCCCGCCGCCACATCGGCCCCGACGCAGCGGACCGGGCCAAGATGCTCGCCCAGGTGGGCTACGGCTCGCTCGACGAGCTGACCGAAGCGGCCGTACCGGACACCATCAGGAGCGCCGAGGCCCTCGGGCTGCCCGCCGCCCGCACCGAGGCCGAGGTGCTGGCCGAACTGCGCGAGCTGGCAGACCGCAACCAGGTGCTGACCCCGATGATCGGCCTGGGCTACTACGGCACCTTCACCCCGCCGGTGATCCTGCGCAATGTCATGGAGAATCCCGCCTGGTACACGGCCTACACGCCCTACCAGCCGGAAATCTCGCAGGGCCGGCTCGAAGCCCTGATCAACTTCCAGACCGTCGTCGCCGACCTCACCGGGCTGCCCACCTCCGGCGCCTCACTGCTGGACGAGGGCACCGCGGCGGCCGAGGCGATGGCGCTGTCCCGGCGGGTCGGCAAGGTCAAGGACGGCGTCTTCCTGGTCGACGCCGACACCTTCCCGCAGACCACCGCCGTGATCGGCACCCGGGCCGAGCCGACCGGCGTCGAGGTCGTGGTGGCCGACCTGAGCGGCGGCATCCCGGCCGAGGTCGCCGAGCGCGGCGTCTTCGGCGTGCTGCTGCAGTATCCGGGGGCCTCCGGCGCCGTACGCGACCTGCGGCCGGTCATCGAGCAGGCGCACGCGCTCGGCGCGGTCGTCACCGTGGCCGCCGACCTGCTGGCGCTGACCCTGCTCACCTCGCCCGGCGCGCTCGGCGCGGACATCGCGGTCGGCACCACCCAGCGCTTCGGCGTCCCGATGGGCTTCGGCGGCCCGCACGCCGGATACATGGCGGTGCGCGAGTCCTACGCCCGCAACCTGCCCGGCCGCCTGGTCGGCGTCTCGGTCGACGCCGACGGCGACACCGCCTACCGGCTGGCGCTGCAGACCCGCGAGCAGCACATCCGCCGCGAGAAGGCCACCAGCAACATCTGCACCGCGCAGGTGCTGCTCGCCGTGATGGCCGGGATGTACGCCGTCTACCACGGACCTGAGGGCCTGGCGCAGATCGCCCGCCGCACCCACCGCTACGCGGCCGTCCTGTCCGCGGGGCTGCGGGCGGCCGGTGTGGAGCTGGTCCACGACGGCTACTTCGACACCCTCACCGCCCGGGTGCCCGGCCGGGCCGCCGAGGTCGTCGCCGCGGCCCGCGCCGCCGGCGTCAACCTGCGGCAGACCGACGCCGACCTGGTCGGCATCGCCTGCGACGAGACCACCGACCGCGCCGCGCTGACCGCGGTGCTCGCCGCCTTCGGCGCCGCCGGCGACATCGACGACCTCGACGCGGCCGCTGCGGACGCGCTGCCCGCCGGGCTGGTGCGCACCGAGCCCTACCTGACCCACCCGGTCTTCCACCTGTACCGCAGCGAGACCGCGATGCTGCGCTACCTGCGCCGGCTCGCCGACCGCGACTACGCGCTGGACCGCGGCATGATCCCGCTCGGCTCCTGCACCATGAAGCTCAACGCGACCACCGAGATGGAGCCGGTCACCTGGCCCGAGTTCGGCGCGCTGCACCCCTTCGCGCCCGCCGAGCAGGCCGAGGGCTACCTGACCCTCATCCGCGGCCTCGAGGACCAGCTCGCCGAGGTCACCGGCTACGACAAGGTCAGCCTCCAGCCCAACGCCGGATCGCAGGGCGAGCTTGCGGGCCTGCTCGCGGTCCGCGCCTACCACCGGGCCAACGGCGACACCGCCCGCACGGTCTGCCTGATCCCGTCGTCCGCGCACGGTACGAACGCCGCGAGCGCGGTGATGGCCGGGATGAAGGTCGTCGTGGTCAGGACCGGCCAGGACGGCGACGTGGACGTCGACGACCTGCGCGCCAAGATCGACCAGCACCGCGAGCAGCTGGCCGTGCTGATGGTCACCTACCCCTCCACGCACGGCGTCTTCGAGGACAACATCACCGACATCTGCGCCGCCGTGCACGACGCGGGCGGCCAGGTCTACGTGGACGGCGCCAACCTCAACGCGCTGGTCGGCCTCGCCCGGCCCGGCCGCTTCGGCGCCGACGTCTCGCACCTGAACCTGCACAAGACCTTCTGCATCCCGCACGGCGGCGGCGGCCCCGGCGTCGGACCGGTCGCGGTGCGCGCGCACCTGGCGCCGTACCTGCCCAACCACCCGCTCCAGCCGGCCGCGGGCCCCGCCACCGGCGTCGGCCCGATCTCCGCGGCGCCCTGGGGCTCCGCGGGCATACTGCCGATCTCCTGGACGTATGTGCGGCTGATGGGCGCCGACGGGCTCAGGCAGGCCACCCAGCAGGCGGTGCTGAGCGCCAACTACGTCGCCAGGCGCCTGGAGCCGCACTACCCGGTGCTCTACACCGGCCCCGACGGCCTGGTCGCCCACGAGTGCATCATCGACCTGCGCCCGCTGGCCAAGGAGACCGGCGTCAGCGTCGACGACATCGCCAAGCGGCTGATCGACTACGGCTTCCACGCACCGACCATGTCCTTCCCGGTCGCGGGCACCCTGATGATCGAGCCGACCGAGAGCGAGGACCTGGCCGAGCTGGACCGCTTCTGCGACGCGATGATCGCCATCCGCGGCGAGGCCGACCGGGTCGGGTCCGGCGAGTGGCCCGCCGACGACAACCCGCTGCGCGGCGCCCCGCACACCGCGGCGGCACTGGGCGGCGACTGGGACCACCCGTACAGCCGGCAGGAGGCCGTCTTCCCCGCCGGGGTGTCCGCGGCCGACAAGTACTGGCCGCCGGTGCGCCGCATCGACGGCGCCTACGGCGACCGCAACCTGGTCTGCTCCTGCCCGCCGCTGGACGCCTACGACAACTGACGCCGGCCGGCAGACCGCGCACATGGCGAAGCCGGTTCCCTTGGCAACGGGGGAACCGGCTTTGTGTGCTGCGGCGCGACGGTGCGGGCGTCAGGCCGCCGTCGTGATGTGCTCGGTGCCCAGCGGGCGGTGCGGCGCGATGATCTGGCCGTCGGGCAGCAGCTCCCCGGTGTCCTCGAAGAGCAGCACTCCGTTGCACAGCAGGCTCCAGCCCTGCTCCGGGTGGTGGGCCACGGTGAAAGCGGCCTCACGGTCGGGGCCTTCTGCGGGCGGGCACTGCGGCTTGTGCTGGCACATGGAGGGAGTCTTTCGCTGCGAGAGGTGAGTGGTGCGGTCGGTCGCGCGATCTGCTTCGTACATCCCCGTCCCCCGATTGTGCGTGCGGCCGGTCCCAGTGTTGCCCTCCTGGCGTCAATCCGCAGGGATTTCAGCGAGGCGGTACTCCACGGGGTAAGACGCGTCACCCACCCGGGCGGTTGCCGTCACCGTCCGTTCACTGCCGGCGGCGTGTTCACGCACGACGCACCCGTGGCCACCTTCACCAGCGGTCTGCCCGCAGGCACAAAAGCGGTGCCCCGCGGCCCGTTACGGGGTCGCGGGGCACCGCCTCGGCCGCAGGTCGTCAGGCGGGCGAGCCCATGAGCGGCGGTGGCGCGAGCCGTACGCTCAGGGCCGGCGCCAACTCCGTCAGCCGGTGCACCCGGTGCGGGGCGATACCGGGCGGCGCGGGCGCGAGCGGCACCAGCAGGTCGTCCGGGTCGGGCTGCGCCGTGGCGGCCTCGGCCCGCGCGTCGCAGTGCAGCCACAGCGCCAGCATGTAGAGGCCCGGCACCGACAGCAGATGCGGCTGGTAGGTCGCCGGCAGCGTGTCCGCCTGCATCAGCGCCCGCTCGATGGAGGCAAGGAACGGTCCCTCCGAGAAGCGCGAGAAGACCCAGCCGTCGGGTGTCACCACGGTCTCTCCCGCCGCGGCCACCCGGGCACCTGCCCTGATATGGAAGCGCCAGCCGGTCAGCCGCGCCTGCGGCAGCGCTCCGGGAACGGCCGCCGGCTCGAACACATGGACAGGCAGCGGGTGTTCGGCGGCCAGCGGTCCTTCCGCGGTGCGCAGCGCCGGTGTCCTGGCTTCCAGGACCGCGGTGGGCGAACTGAGCGCTGCGAGGACGCTCAGCAGGGCTGGGGCAGGTGCTGGGGGAACAAGCAGCGGCATGATGTCGCCTCTCACTGGGAGACACGTGGTGCGGGGGAGGGCGGGCGCGGACGGCACGGTCGGTTCGATGCTCT
This sequence comes from Streptomyces sp. NBC_00433, assembly GCA_036015235.1. Taxonomy (NCBI): domain Bacteria; kingdom Bacillati; phylum Actinomycetota; class Actinomycetes; order Kitasatosporales; family Streptomycetaceae; genus Streptomyces; species Streptomyces sp. NBC_00433. Next base: position 8,445,312 of record CP107926.1, read on the forward strand.
GCGGGAGACCTGCTCAGGCACGTCCGGCGACAGCGGATGCTTTGCCTTGTGCGCGGAGTTTATACGACCTGTGTTCGCTCCGTGTTTCATCTAGACGCTGCCAGTATTACGCGCAAGGCGATAATTCGCCTTCTTCTGCGGACGTGTCGATGGCATTCTCGCAGCGTATGGGGAGGGCGATGCATAATTCTGCCCGCCACGGACGGCCGGATCCCGACGGTCATTTCACCCGTGCTTCCGCCGGTCCCATGGCATCCGAATGTGCCACTGGAACGTGCGCGGTTGGCTGCTACAGCAAGCCTAGCGTGCACCGGCACTGAAGTGTGGCGTTATCGATCATTTGGGTGGGCATCCTCCGATGGGCGGCCGTGCGGCGGCCGGGTGAGGAGGAACGCGTCGATGGGGGAGAAGGTCGTCGCCAGCGGGTTCGAACCCGCCGATCGCGGGCGCTACCGGCACAAGCTCCAGCAGTGCCTGCTGGGACTGGAGCGGTTGCTGGAGGCGCAGCGTTTCGACCGGCCGCGCAATCTGATGGGCCTGGAGATCGAATTGAATCTCGCGGATTCCGCGGGACTGCCGCGCATGGTGAACGAAGAAGTGCTCGAGCGCATCGCGAGCCACGATTTCCAGACCGAGCTGGCTCAGTTCAACATTGAAGTGAACATAGCCCCGCACCGGCTTTCAGGCTCCGTACTCGACCGGCTGGCCGAGGAACTGCGGACCGGCCTTGCATACGCCGACCGGATGGCGGGCGAGGTCGGCGCGCACATCGTGATGGTCGGAATTCTGCCGACCCTGGAAGCGCAGGACCTGGTCTCCGCCAACCTCTCGCGCGCCGACCGCTACACCCTGCTCAACGACCGCATCCTGGCGATGCGCGGCGAGGACATCACCCTGGACATCCAGGGCGTGGAGCGCCTCGTGTACAGCTCGGCCTCGATCGCCCCCGAGGCGGCCTGCACCTCCACCCAGATGCACCTGCAGGTCACCCCGGGCCGCTTCGCCGCGGTCTGGAACGCCGCCCAGGCGGTGTCGGGACCGCAGGTCGCCGCCGCGGCCAACTCGCCCTTCCTCTTCGGCCGCGAGCTGTGGCGGGAGACCCGCTCGGTGCTCTTCCAGCAGGCCACGGACACCCGCCCGCTGGAGCTGCGCAGCCAGGGCGTACGACCGCTGACCTGGTTCGGCGAGCGCTGGATCGACTCGCCGCGAGACCTCTTCGCCGAGAACGTCCGCTACTTCCCCCCGCTGCTGCCGATCTGCGACGACGAGGACCCGCTGCGGGTGCTGGACGACGGGGGAGTGCCCGCGCTGCGCGAGCTGACCCTGCACAACGGCACGATCTACCGCTGGAACCGCCCGGTCTACGCCGTCGTCGACGGGGTGCCGCACCTGCGGGTCGAGAACCGGGTCCTGCCGGCGGGACCCACCGTCGCCGACACCCTGGCGAACGCCGCCTTCTACTACGGGCTTGTCAGGTCGCTGGCCGACGCGCCCCGCCCGGTCTGGCAGCGGCTGCCCTTCGGCGCCGCGGCCGCCAACTTCGACGCGGGCTGCCGGGACGGCATCGGCGCCGTCATGCACTGGCCGCGCGGCCGCGGCAGCCTGGTCGAGATCCCCGCCGCCGACCTGATCAGGGACGAGCTGCTGCCGCTGGCCGCGTCCGGGCTCGACGCCTGGGGCATCGAACCCGCCGACCGCGACCACTACCTCGGCATCATCGAGGAACGCTGCCGGCTGCGCAGCAACGGCGCGGAATGGCAGGCCGCGACCTTCCACCGGCTGCTGGAGCGCACCCCGGACCGGCGGGCCGCACTGGCCGCCATGACCCAGCGCTACCGGGAGAACATGCGCGACGGCGAGCCCGTGCACCGGTGGCCCGTGCACTGAAACCGGCGGCACTCACGGGGGGTGGCTCCGCGGCCGCGGGCGCGATCTTCGTATCTTGTCCGGAGACACCCGCGTCGTTGGAGGACCCCGCATGCGCACAGAGCCACATCCCGTGGATGCGGAAGAAGAGGGACTGCCGGACCGGACGCTGCGCAATGAGACGCTGATCGTGCTGGCGCTCTCCTTGGGCGCCAGCGGCCTGTCCGCGCTGATCAGCTTCGTCGGCTCGGTCACCAGGCCGGGCGCGCTGAAGAACCAGTCGGCGACCCTGGTCGGCTCCTACGCGCACGGACGGCCCTGGCTCGACCTGGCCTGGCAGCTGTTCTACATCGCCACCGCGCTGGCCCCCGTCGCGCTGGTCGCCCACCTGCTCGGCCGCGAGCGGGCCGGGATGCGGTCGATCGGCTTCGACCTGACCCGCCCGCGGCCGGACCTGGCCAGGGGCGCCGTGGTCGCCGCGGTGATCGGAGGTACGGGCCTGGCCTTCTACCTCGGCGTGCGGGCGGCCGGCTTCAACTTGACGGTGGTGCCCGAGTCGCTGCCGAACGTGTGGTGGAAGATCCCGGTGCTGATCGCCTCCGCCGCGCAGAACGCCGTACTCGAAGAGGTGATCGTGGTGGGCTACCTGCTGCGCCGCCTCGACCGGCTCGGCTGGACCCCGACGGCCGCGCTCGCCGCCAGCGCCGTGCTGCGCGGCTCCTACCACCTCTACCAGGGCATCGGCGGCTTCCTCGGCAACATGGCGATGGGCGTCGTCTTCGTGCTGCTCTACCGCCGCTGGGGCCGGGTCGGACCGCTGGTCGCCGCGCACGCCCTGATCGACACGGTCGCCTTCGTCGGCTACGCCCTGCTGGCGGGGAAGGTCGGCTGGCTGCCCACCGGCTGACCCCCGCCCGCCGCTACGGCACCGCGTGCAGTTCGCCGTCGACCACCGTCACCGCGGATCCGGTCAACAGGACGCGGTCGCCCGCCAGCCGGGTACGGACCAGGCCGCCGCGGGCCGAGGCCTGCCACCCTGCCAGCTCGTCGCGGCCCAGCCTGGCCGACCAGAACGGCGCCAGCGCGGTGTGCGCGCTGCCGGTGACGGGGTCCTCGTCGATGCCGACCGCGGGGAAGAAGCCGCGGGAGACGAAGTCGTAGCCGGCGGCGGGGTCGGCCGCCGCCGCGGTGGCGACCACCCCGCGCCGCGACAGCCTGGCCAGCGCGGCGAGGTCCGGGGCCAGGGCGCGTACCGCCCCCTCGTCGGCGACCTCGACCAGCAGGTCACCGCAGTCAGGCCCGGTGTCGAAGACGGCCAGCGGCGTGGCGCCCAGCGCCTCGGCCAGGCCCTCCGGCGCCTGCTCCGGGGTCAGCGGGGCCGTGGGGAAGTCCAGGGTGATCGTGCCGTCGCCGTTCGCGTCGGCGGTCAGCACGCCCGCCCTGGTCCGGAAGGCGATGGCGCCACTGGCCGCCCCTGTCGTCCGCAGCACGTGCGCGGTGGCGAGCGTGGCGTGCCCGCACAGCCCCACCTCGGTGGCCGGGGTGAACCAGCGCAGCGCCCACCCGGCGTCCGGCGCATCGGTCAGCGGGTGCGCGAACGCGGTCTCGGACAGATTGACCTCGGCGGCGACCTGCTGGAGCCAGCCGTCGCCCGGAAAGCCGTCGGAGTCCAGCAGCAGCACCCCGGCGGGATTCCCGGCGAAAGGGCGGTCGGTGAACGCGTCGACGATACGGATACGCATGGCGTGAGCGTAGGGGACCGCGGACCGCCCGCACCGGCACACGGCCGAGAAGCCCCGGCGGCCGGGAGGCGGACCGGGTCAGGAGTGCTGCGGGACCTCGTCCTTGAGCGTGGAGCGGACCTGGTCGCGCAGCTCCGGGCCGTCGCTGTGCCCGTGCACCGAGGCCGCGTGCTCGCTCGCGGCCCGCACCACTTCGTCTTCCTCACCGGAGATCGTGAGCGTGCAGTTGGTCTCGCTCGGGAATTCCCTGCAGTCGGCGACCTTGCGCATGGCGCTCTCCTCCTTCTGCCACTCCCGAGTGTAGGTCGGCGCCGCCCGGACCGGCGGCGCCGGCCGGCCCCGGCTCAGTGCTTGGCCTGGTTGAACCGCACCTCGTTGCCCGCCGGGTCGCGGAAGGCGCAGTCCCGTACGCCGTACGGCTGGTCGGTCGGCTCCTGGACGACGTCGGCGCCGGCGCCCTGGACGCGGTCGAAGGTCTGGTCGACGTCGTCGGTCCAGAACACCACCCGGCCGTAGACGCCCTTGGCCATCAGGTCTGCCACGGCGCCGCGGTCCTCGGGCGACATGTTGGGGTTGGCGGCCGGGGGTTCGAGGACGATGTCGACCTCGGGCTGGGAGGGGGCGCCGACGGTGACCCAGCGCATGGTGCCGTAGCCGACCTCGTTGCGGACTTCGAGGCCGAGCACGTCGCGGTAGAACTCGACCGCCTTGTCGTGATCGTCGACGGCGAGGAAGGTGTGCGAGAGTTTGATGTCCATGCGGCTCACGCTACGACAGGACCCGCACCCCGGACTTCTCCGTTCCTGACCGGTCGGGTGATCATCCTCGCGACGCAGGCCGGCAGCGCGGACAGCTCAGAATGGTTCCGCGCGCGGTAGGCGCTCGGCGTCTCGCCGACCAGCTCGGTGAAGCGCGAGCTGAACGACCCGAGCGACGAACACCCCACCGCCATGCAGACGTCGGTCACCGACATGTCGCCCCGGCGCAGCAGGGCCTTCGCCCGCTCTATCCGGCGGGTCATGAGATACGCGTACGGCGTCTCGCCGAAGGCGGCCCGGAAGCTGCGCGAGAAGTGCCCGGGGGACATCAGCGCCCCGCGCGCGAGCGCGGGCACGTCGAGCGGCCGGGCGTAGTCGCGGTCCATCCGGTCGCGGGCCCGCCGCAGGCGCACCAGATCCGATCTGTCCATGCATCCAGTATGTCCGAGCCCTCCGACAGAGCCCCCGCGCCGCCCTGACCTGGATGCTTGCCTGCCGAACGCTTCCGATATATCGTTGAGCCATCGCGAACGATTCGCGAACCATCACGACAGGAGAATCACCATGCATGGACACGGACACGGACACGGACACGAGCACGGCCCCTGCGGCACCGACCGGCGCGGCTGGGGCGAGCGGGAGGGCCGCAGGGCCGCCTTCGGACCCTTCGGACCGCCCTTCGGCGGCGGCCCCTTCGGGCCCGGCGGCGGCCGGGGGCGCGGCGGACCGCGCGGCCGGGCGAGGCGGGGTGATGTGCGGGCGTCGATCCTGGCCCTGCTCAAGGACCGGCCGATGCACGGCTACGAGATGATCCAGGAGATCGCCGAGCGCAGCGGCGGCGCGTGGAAGCCGAGCCCCGGCTCGGTCTACCCGACGCTGCAGCTGCTGGAGGACGAGGGCCTGATCAGCAGCGCGAGCGAGGGTGGCAAGAAGCTGTTCACGCTCACCGACACCGGCAGCCAGGAAGCCGAGGCCGGGCCCGACGCCCCCTGGGAGGACGCGGGCCGCGGTGTCGACTGGGATGCCATGAACGAGATAAGGAAGGCCGGCGGCGGCCTCATCGAGGCCTTCCGCCAGGTCTGGGCCACCGGCACCCCCGAGCAGCGCGAAAAGGCGCTGACCGTGGTGAACGAGGCCCGTAAGAGGCTCTACCTGATCCTGGCCGACGAGGACGCCGAGCGGGACTGAGCCGCCCCGCGGCCGCGCCGGTCGAAACGGCGGCCCGCGGATGTGGACCGAGCCGGTCCGGGGTTCACACCCCGGACCGGCTCGATCCGCGTATCAGCAGCCGGGTCGGGATGATCCGCGGCTGCGCCTGCTCGGTGTCGACCGCGGTCGCGTCGATCAGCCCGCGCAGCGCCTCCACCGCCGCCACCCCGAGACCCCGCTGGTCCTGCGCGACGGTGCTCAGTGCCGGCCGCACCAGCGCCGCCGCGTCGATGTCGTCGAAGCCGACCACCGCCAGGTCGCCCGGCACCGTCAGGCCGGCGTCCGCCGCCGCGTGCATCGCGCCGATCGCCATCTGGTCGCCGGCCGCGAAGATCGCCGTCGGCCGGTCGGGCGCCGCGAGCAGCCGCTTGCCCGCCGCCTCCCCGCTGGCCAGGAAGAAGTCCCCCTCGGTCACGTATTCCGGCGGCACGCTCAGCCCGAGCCGGGAGCAGGCCCGCAGATAGCCCGCGAGGCGCTCCGCGGCCGGCGGCAGGTGCAGCGGCCCGGTGACGGTGGCGATCCTGCGGTGGCCCAGCTCGTACAGGTGCTGCACGGCGGCCTCCGCGCCCGCCGCGTTGTCCGAGCTGACCCGCACCGTTCGGGGCCCGGTGAAGGCCGTGTCGATCCCCGCGCAGGGCACCGTCGAGTCGGCGAGCACCCGCAGGCAGCGGTCGTCCGGCGGGGTGGTCAGCACGATCACGCCCTCCAGGTTGTGCCGCTGCACCGCCTGCAGATGGGTCCCGTCCTGGTCCTCGGCGCCCGGCGTGGTCAGCAGCATCAGGTGGTAGTCCGCGTCGGACAGCGCCGTGCGAACGGCGCTCAGCAGGCCGAGCAGGAAGGGGTTGTGCTGGCCAAGCGCCTCCTGCCCGCTGTCCCACACCAGCCCGACCGTGTCGGAGCGGCGGCGCACCAGGGTGCGGGCGGGCTCGTTGGGCGCGTACCCCAACTCGCTCGCCAGCCGCCGGATCTTGGCCCGGGTGGCCTCGCTCACCTCGGCCCGGTCGTTCAGCGCCCGGGAGACGGTGGCGGTCGACACGCCGCTGCGGCGGGCGAGTTCACGGATGTTCACGGCATACCCGTTCTGCGCGAGTGGAATTCAGGACCGGACGAGGACCGGACGACGACGATATGAGAATTGTGTGAGGACGCCGCAAAAAGCTTCCTGCGCACAGTCTTGACGATCAGTCGGGGCAAGGACAGACTTCCCGCCGATCGGAAACGTTTACGGCTATCGACCCCGGTCAGCCGGGGACCCCCCAACAGGAACGGGACGCCTGCGATGCCAACGAACGCTCGACGACTACGTATGAGAAGCCTCCTCACGCTCGCCACCGCGGCCGCTTGTGTCGCCGCCGTGGCATCCGTACCGGCGCAGGCCGGCGACAACCCGAGCTACACCAATTCCAAGGCCCCGGTCGACGTCCGGGTGAAGGACCTCCTCAAGCGGATGACGCTGGCGGAGAAGATCGGGCAGATGGACCAGATCTCGGTGGTCAACATGCAGGGCGACTGCCAGTGGAGCGGCGGTGCCTTCACCGAATCCTGCATGAAGTCCGTACTGGTCGACAATGCCGCCGGCTCGGTGCTCTCCGGCGGCGGCGCCGGACCGACCGTGAACACGCCCGCCAACTGGGCGACCATGGTCAACACCGTGCAGAAGTACGCGATCGACAACTCGCGCCTGCACATCCCGATCATCTACGGCGTCGACGCCGTCCACGGCCACAACAACGTGCTGGGCGCCACGATCTTCCCGCAGGAGATCGGCCTGGGCTCCACCTGGAACCCGGACCTGGTCAAGGACGCCGGCGCGTCCACCGCCATGGCGGTCGCGGCCACCGGCATCGACTGGAATTTCGCGCCGGTCGCCGACATCGCCCGCGACCAGCGCTGGGGCCGCTACTACGAGACCTACGGCGAGGACCCGCTGCTGGCCGGCACGCTGGCCTCCGCCGCGGTCGACGGCATCCAGGGCGCCGACGGCGCCAAGAAGGTCGTCGCCACGGTCAAGCACTTCGCCGGCTACGGCGAGCCCGGCAACGGCCACGACCGCGTGCCCGGCGACGTCTCGATCCGCTACCTCCAGGACACCCTGCTCCCGTCCTACAAGCAGGCCGTGGACGCCGGCGCCATGTCGGTCATGGTCAACTCCGGCGCCGTCAACGGCATCCCGGCGACCTCCTCGCACTACCTGCTGACCGACGTGCTGCGGGACCAGTGGGGCTTCCAGGGCGTCGAGGTCAGCGACTGGCAGGACGTCCGCGCCCTGCAGACGACCTACCACATCGCCGCCGACTACCCCGAGGCCATCGCGAAGGCCGTCAACGCCGGCCTGGACATGGCGATGGAGCCCTACGACGCGCAGGGCTGGAGCGACGGACTCAAGACCGCCGTCCAGCGCGGCCTGGTCTCCGTCAAGCGGATCGACCAGTCGGTGAGCCGCATCCTGACCATGAAGTTCAAGCTGGGCCTGTTCGAACACCCCTACGTGGACGCCTCGAAGGCCGACTCCCGGGTGCTCGGCGCCGACACCGCGCTCGCCCGGCAGGCCGCCGACGAGTCGCAGGTGCTGCTGCGCAACGACGGCAATGTGCTGCCGATCCCGTCGTCCGCGAAGAAGGTCGTCGTCGCCGGCTCCTACGCCGACGACATCAACGACCAGGCGGGCGGCTGGACCGTCGGCTGGCAGGGCGTCCCGGCCGGCGTGCAGCTGCCCGGCACCACCGTGCTCCAGGGCATCAAGGAGGCGGCGCCCTCCGGCACGTCCGTGGTGAGCGCGACCTCCGCGGCCGACGCGGTCGCGCAGGCCGCGGACGCGGACCTGACCGTCGTCGTGGTCGGCGAGAAGGCGGCGGCCGAGGGCTCCGCGGACGCACCGCGGCCCGAGCTGTCCGCCGACCAGCAGGCGCTGGTCAAGTCGCTCAAGGCCACCGGCAAGCCGGTGGTCACCGTGGTCGTCGCCGGCCGCCCGCTGGTCCTCGGCGACGCCGACGGCACCCAGGGGCTGCTGATGTCCTGGCTGCCCGGCAGCGAGGGCGGCCACGCGGTCGCCGACGTGCTCTTCGGCAAGGTCAACCCCAGCGGCCGGCTGAGCGCGTCCTGGCCCAAGGACATCGGCAACGAGCCGCTGTACTACCAGCAGCTCCCCGGCACCAACGCCGGACCCGAGTCCGCCTACGACGCGGCCTTCCGCTTCGGCGCCGGACTGTCCTACACCAGCTACTCCTTCGACGCGATCACGGCCGGCTCCCCGACCGCCCGCACCCGCGACACCGTCAGCCTCCGCGTCAAGGTGTCCAACACCGGCGGCCGGGCCGGCGACCTCGTCGTGCCGGTCTACGTCTCGCAGCCCTCGAGCGACGTGCTCGCACCGCCCGCCAAGCTGGTCGCCTTCACCAAGGTGCACCTGGCGGCGGGCCAGAGCACGACGGTCACCCTCAAGGTGCCGCCGAACCGGCTGGCGGTCACCCCGGGCGACATCGACGGCGCAGGCAAGCAGCAGGTGGCCCCCGGCGCGTACGTCTTCACCGCCGGCACCCACACCACCACGGTCACCCTGCGCTGACCGCCTCACCGGCCGCGCGATGCCACGGCGGGCCGTGCCCGGGGACACCTTTCCCGGGCACGGCCTGCCGTGTCGCGTGCGCCGCGCGACCTCACCGGCAAGGCTGGGACGCTGGGACAGGCAGCCGGAGCCGCACGCTCGTAGGAGGACGCACATGCAGGGCAGGGACGAGGAAGCCGACGCGGTGCGCGGTGGGACCGCGGGCGGGGGCGGGGACGCCGTACGCGGCCGGTCCGCGGGTGGTGACACCGCCGCCGCCGACCGGGCGCTGCTCGCCCGGATCAGGGCCGCGCCCGTACTCGCCGGGACGCTGCCGCGGTTCGACCCGGACGACGCCCCCGACACCCCCGGGCCGCTCTTCGCCGACTGGCTCGACCGGGCGCTGACCGAAAGCGTGCCGGAACCGCAGATCATGACGCTGAGCACGGCCGGGGCCGACGGCACACCCAGCGCCCGGGTGCTGATGCTGCGCGGCGTCGACTCCGCGGACTGCGCCTTCGTCTTCGCCGCCGACCGCGGCAGCGGCAAGGGCCTGGACCTCGCCGCGCGGCCCGTCGCCGCCCTGACCTGGTACTGGCCCGCGCACGGCCGGCAGATCCGGATGGCCGGCCCGGTGGGCGTCCTCGGCCCCGAGGCCGCCCGGCAGGACTTCCTAGGGCGCTCGCCCTCCTCCCGCGCCGCCGCCTTCACCGGCCGGGTCAGCACACCGCTGAGCGGAAGGGAGGAGTACGGTCGCGAGCGCCGCGCCGCCGAGGCGCTGGTGGCCGCGCGGCCCGAACAGGTGCCCGCCGGCCACACCGTCTACCGGCTGCGGGCCGCGGAGGCGGAATTCTTCCAGGCCGACCCGGCACGCTTCCACCTGCGGCTGCGCTACACCAGGCAGGGCGACGGCTGGACCCGCACTTTGCTGTGGCCATGACTCATCCCAGCGGAGGAGGCGCCCGCCGCCGCCCTCCGCGGGCTGACGCCGGAATGCCCCGTTGAGCCGATGCGGCACGCCGGGGCGGTCTGGTGGGATGGCTGGTGTGTACAGCGACCACGGGCACCCGCTCGACCCGGCCCACCCGGCGGACGGCGCACACCTCACCGCGGAGGTGCGCGCCGTGGCCGCCGGCGCCCGGCGGCGGGCGGTCAGGGACGGCGACTCGCAGGCCGACACCGCCCACCTGCTGCACTCCCTGCTGGAGAACGACCCGGAAGCCCGCGCCGCCTGCGACACCCCGGCCGGCCGCAGCGCCCGGGTGCTCGGTTATCTCGTGCAGCGCAGCATCGGGTACGGGCTGCGCTGGCACGGCTCGGTCGAGGACTCCGGGTCGCTGCCCACCCTCACGATGACCATGCCGGGCTGGAGCCCGGCCGCGGCGGCGGCCTTCCGCACCGCGGTCGACCTGGCAGGGAAGCGCGGCGGCGCGCAGGCCGACGGCATCGACCTGCTGCACGCGCTGGCCGCCGACTCCGGCTGCCGGGCCGCCGACGTCCTGCGGTCGGCCGGCCTCGACCCCGACGGTCTGCACGACGGCCCCGGACCCCTGTCGGGGCCGCGCGATGTCAGGGATTAAGAAGGTGACGGTCCTGTCGCCCGCTGACATGATGACCTGATGCACGGATCAGGGGCCAGAAGCAGCGGACTTGGGCTCGCGCTGCTGTCGGCGTTCGCCTTCGGCGGCTCGGGCGTGGCCGGCAAACCGCTCATCGACCTCGGCATCGATCCGCTCCAGGTGGTGTGGATGCGGGTGGCCGGCGCCGCCCTCATCCTGCTGCCCGTCGCCCTGCGGTCCCGCGCCCTGCTCCGGCAACGGCCCGGCCTGGTCGCCGGATTCGGGCTGCTCGCCATCACCGGCTGCCAGGCCCTCTACTTCGTGGCCATCGCCCGCATCCCCGTCGGCATCGCCATCCTGGTCGAATTCCTCGGCCCCGCACTGCTGCTGGGCTGGATCCGCTTCGTCCAGCGCCGCCCGGTCACCCGGGCCGCCGCCCTCGGCGTCGTCCTCGCCATGGCGGGCATGACCTGCGTCGTCGAAGTCTGGTCCGGGCTCGCCTTCGACGCGCTCGGGCTGCTCTACGCCTTCGGTGCCGCGTGCTGCCAGGTCTCGTACTTCGTCCTCGCCGACCACGGTGCGGGCGGGGCTGACGCCCCGGAGCCCATCAGCGTCATCGCGCTCGGCCTCGCCATCGGCGCGGTCGTCCTCACGGCGCTCGCGCACCCGTGGACCATGGACTGGGCCAGGCTCGGCCACCAGGCCGCGCTCGGTGACCGCGATGTGCCCGCGGTGCTGCTGATCGGCTGGATCGTGCTGGTCTCCACGGTCGTGGCCTACCTCACCGGGGTGCTCGCGGTGCGCACGCTCAGCCCGCAGGTCGCCGGCGTCGTCGCCGGCCTCGAAGCGGTTGTCGCCACGGTGCTGGCGTGGGTTCTGCTCGCGGAGCATCTGGGCTCCGCCCAGGTTGTCGGGGGTGCGCTTGTTCTGGCCGGGGCCATTGTCGCCCAGACCACGCCCACCCACCCGGAGGTCCCGGACCCCCTCCCCGACCCGGCCCTGACCTCCCCCTGACCCCCCCTGCGGCCCGGTGGGGGCTCGTCGCTCCGTTCTCCCCCAGCGCTTCGCCCGGGGTACTCCCACGCGCCCTTGAGGCCCTGCCCCTTGCGGTGCGTTGCTTGCCCGCGGCCGCCGTTGTGGCTGGTCGCGCAGTTCCCCGCGCCCCTGGGTGATTGCCACTTGCGGTGGCCGTTCGCCTTTCCCGCCTTGTCGGCGGGGCGCGCAGTTCCCCGCGCCCCTGAAAAACGGTCATCCTCCCGCGCAAAGGGTCCCTGGCCAAGGCAACGCCGGGCGCAGGAGGCCGCAGGCCCAAAGGGGCGCGGGGAACTGCGCGCGCGACCACGACGGCAGCCGCAGGCAAGCAACGCACCGCAAGGGGCAATCACCCCAGGGGCCCGGGGAACTGCGCGACCAGCCGGCCACCGGGCCGCAGGCAAGCAACGCACCGCAAGGGGCAGGGCCGAAGAACCCGGGGGGAGCCCATAGGGTGGGGGAATGCATTCCACCGTATTGCCGCCTCCCGCTGCCTGACGCGGGCAGCGACTCAGCGGCCCGCAGGGGCCGACGGATGACGTAGACGCGGACCGGTTCCGCCCCGGCAGGGAATCCGCCGGAGCGACCGGGACGGTCGGTGCTGCCCGCACACAGCGATGAGCGAACCGACCACCCCCTCTTCCCTTCGGGAGAACTCCGTGTCAATCAGGCATGCCCCCGCCACCCGGGGCCTGATCTACGTCGTCGTCGCGGCAACCGGCTGGGGCACGGCCGGCGCCGTGGCCGCGGCGCTCTACGGCCGCAGCGGCCTCGGCCCGCTGTCCCTCACCTTCTGGCGCGCCGCAGGCGGCTTCGCGCTGCTGCTCGCGGTCCGGCTGCTGCGGCGCCGCCCGGCGCGGGCCGTGGCGGCGCCGCGGGGGACGGCCGTGCGCAGGGTGCTGGCGACCGGCGCCGGGCTGACCCTCTTCCAGGCGGCCTACTTCTGCGCGGTGCGTTCGACCGGGCTGGCCGTAGCCACCGTCGTGACGCTCGGCTCGGGTCCCGTGCTGATCGCGCTGGCGGCGCGGTTCACGATGGGCGAACGGCTCGGCCGGGGCGGTGTCCTGGCCGTGGCGGGGGCGCTCGGCGGGCTGGCCGTCCTGGTGCTGGGCGGTGGCACGGGCGGCGCCGTCCGCCCGGCCGGCGTCGGCCTTGCGGTGCTGTCGGCGGCGGGCTATGCCGCGATCACCCTGCTGACCCGCTGGTGGGGGCGGCAGGGAGTGGCGGGCGATCCGTTCGACACGTCGATGTGGGCGTTCGGGATCTGCGCGGCCCTGCTGCTTCCCGCCGCGTGGGCCGAGGGCCTGCTGCCGCACGCCGCGGGGCTCTGCCGCACGCTGCTGCTGCTCGGCTACCTGGCATCGGTGCCCACCGCGCTGGCCTACGGCCTGTATTTCGCGGGCGCGGCGGTGCTGCGCTCCGCGACGGTGTCGGTGGTCGCGCTGATCGAGCCGGTGTCGGCGACGGTGCTCGCCGTCACGCTGCTCGGCGAGCGCCTCACCGCGCCCACCGTGCTCGGCACCCTGTGCCTGCTGGCAGCGGTCGGCCTGCTGGTCGCCGACGAAGCCCGCGGCATGCGGCGGGCGCCGCGGCAGGTCGTGGTGGTCAGCGCGGCAGCGGCGGCAGGTAGTCCGGCAGCGGTATGTCCTGGCCCGGAATCTCCGCGGCTTCGGGAGAGCCGTAGGAGGTGACGACCGGGATCACGCCGGACCAGTGGGGGAGTGCGAGGTCCTCCGGCTCCTCGTTGGGGCCGCCGGAGCGCAGCTTCGCCGACACCTCGTGCAGGTCGAGGCGTATCACGGCGGTCGACGCCAGTTCCCTGGCGTTCGGCCGCCGTGCGTCGGCGGAGCGGCCGGGGATGGCCTGGTCGACGATCGCGTCGAGCGCCGCGGCCCGCTCGTCGGGGTCCACCACCTGGTAGGCGGTGCCGTGCACCACCACGGAGCGGTAGTTGACCGAGTGGTGGAAGGCGGACTTGGCGAGCACCAGGCCGTCCACATGGGTCACCGTCAGGCACACCGCGAGCCCCTCGTCGGCGGCGCCCCGCAGCGGGCGGGACCCGGTGGACCCGTGCACGTACAGCACCTCGCCGCTGCGGGCGTAGAGCGTGGGGAGCACCACGGGTGCGCCGTCGCGGACGAAGCCGAGGTGGCACACGTAGCCCTGGTCGAGGATCGCGTGCACGGTCTCGCGGTCGTAGGCGGCGCGCTCCTTGGAGCGGGTCGGTGTGCTGCGGTCGGTGGTGGTGTAGCCGGCGGGGGGTGCGGTGGCCATGGCGCGATCCTTTGAACTAGTGCATAATCCTGTTTGTGCTAGGAGAGTATCGAATCACCGGGCGGGGCGCATCGGGTATTGCCGCCGACATCGAGGGCGCGGTGGGCAGCGGCGCGCTGCGGCCCGGCCAGCCGCTGCCACCGCTGCGGGAGCTGGCCGCGGAGCTGGACGTCAACCCGAACACGGTGGCGGCCGCCTACCGGCTGCTGCGCGACCGCGGGGTCATCGAGACGGCGGGCCGCCGCGGCAGCCGGGTCAGGGCCAGGCCGGCGACGGCGCCGCGCGAGCAGATCAGGATCGCCGTCCCGCCCGGTGTGCGGGACATCTCCGCGGGCAATCCCGACCCCGCGCTGCTGCCGCCGCTGGCCGAGGCCCTCGCGGCCGCGGCCGCCCGGCACGCGCGGACGCCCGCGCTCTACGGCGGGCCGCCGGTGGACGAGGAGCTGAGCCGGCTGGCCCGCGCCGCGCTGGACGCGGACGGTGTGCCCGCCGGTCCGGTCGGGCTCACCTCGGGCTCGCTGGACGCCATGGACCGGGTGCTCACCGCGCATCTGCGGCCGGGCGACGCGGTGGCCGTCGAGGACCCCGGCTGGGGGAGCGTGCTCGACCTCATTCCGGCGCTGGGGCTGCGGGCGGTGCCGGTGGCGGTGGACGACGAGGGGCCGGTGGCCGGGGAGGTCGCCCGTGCTCTGCGGTCCGGGGTCCGCGCCCTGGTGGTGACCGACCGCGGGCAGAATCCCACCGGCGCGGCCCTGTCGGCGGCCCGGACCGGCGAACTGCGCGCCCTGCTCGCGGAGCACCGCCAGGTGCTGGTGATCGACGACGACCACGTGAGCGGCAGCGTCGACCTGCCCCTGCACTGCCTGTCGGGCGTCACCGACCACTGGGCGCTGGTCCGGTCCGTCGCGAAGGCCTACGGCCCCGACCTGCGGCTCGCGCTCTACACGGGCGACGCCACGACAGTGGACCGCGTACGCGGCAGGCACCGGCTCGGCGCCGGCTGGGTCAGCCATCTGCTCCAGCACACCCTGGTCCACCTCTGGCGGACCGGCGCGGTCGACCCGGCGGCGGTCGCCAGGTCGTACGGCGAGCGGCGCGACGCCCTGGTGCGGGCACTGGCCGCCCGGGGAGTGGCCGCCCACGGGCGCAGCGGCATGAACGTCTGGGTGCCGGTCAGCGACGAGACCGGCGCCGTCGCCGGACTGCTCCAGCACGGCTGGGCGGTCGCGCCGGGCGCGCGCTTCCGGGTGCGCTCGGCGCCCGGGGTGCGGCTGACCGTCTCACCGCTCACCCCGGGCGACATCGAGCCGCTGGCCGACGCCGTCGCCGAGGTGCTGCACGGCCCGGCCGCCGGCCGCTACGGCTGAGCCTCGGTGGCCGGCCGCGGCTTGGGCTTGGGACGCCGCTGGGTGAGCGCGGCGCCGACCAGGATCACCACCGCGCCGACCGGTTCGTTCCAATGCAGGGTCTCGCCGAGCAGTGCCACGCCCGCCGTGGTCGCCACGATGGGTATCAGATACGTCACCATGGAGCCGATCGTCGGGCCCTTCTCCGCCACCAGGCCGTACTGGATCAGGAAGGCCACGCCCGTGCCCAGCGCGCCCAGCGCGAGCACCGACAGCACCGACTTGGCCGGCCAGCTGTCCGGCATCGAGGTGAAGAACGGTGTGACGACCAGCAGCTGCACCGTGCCGAGCAGCAACTGGCTGGCGGACACCGCCAGGTGCGAGCTGCCGGTGCCGGTGAGGGTGCGGCGGACATACGCCCAGCCCACCGCATAGCTGACGGCGGCGGTCAGTGCCATCAGAGTGCCCTTGGGGTCCTGGCCGGAGAAGCCCTGCCAGGCGCCGAGCACCGTCAGCACCCCGATGAAGCCGACGCCGACGCCCGCGAAGCGCTCCCTGGACGGCTTGTCCTCGGACAGCGCCACGAGCGAGACCAGCATCGAGAACAGCGGGGTGGCCGCATTGCATATACCGGCCAGCATCGAGGGGATGGTCTGCTCGGCGGTCGCGAAGAGCGTGAAGGGCAGCGAATTGAGCAGGAAGGCCGCGACCGTCAGATGCAGCCAGGTCCGCGGTGAGCGCGGCAGCCGCTCCCGCTTGACCGCCACCGCCGCGGCGAGCACCGCCGTGCCGAAGACCATCCGGCCCAGTGTGACCTGGAGCGGGGCGAAGGCCTCATTGCCCACCTTCATGAACAGGAAGCTGAAGCCCCACACCAGACCGAGGGCGGCGAAGCGGATGCGCCAGTCCACCGCCGGCCGACGCGCGGGCGACGCGGCGGCGCCGCCGGGAGCGGCGGCGGGCGCCTTGGCAAGCGTGTCAGCAGGGGTGGGCAGCGGGGCGATTACGGCGGATCGGCTCTCGGCGGGTGCGGTCATGCCACCACCATGACGGCTGTGATCTCGTAGAACAAGCGAGATTTCGTACACAGTCTGCGTAGTATTTCTTACATGTTGAGTCTGGAACGCCTGCGCATCCTGCACGCCATCGACACCTACGGCTCGGTCAGCGCTGCCGCGGACGTGCTCAGCGTGACCACGTCGGCGGTCTCGCAGCAGATGGCGAAGCTGGAGCGGGAGACCGGGCAGTCGCTGCTGGCCAAGAGCGGCCGCGGGGTGCGGCTCACCGACGCGGGGCGGCTGCTGTCCGGGCACGCCGAGCGGATTCTGTCCCTGGTCGAGCTGGCGCACGCGGACCTGGAGGCGCACCGCGGGGCCGCGCTCGGCGACCTGATCGCCGGGGCCTTCCCCACCGCGGTGCGCGGGCTCTTCCCCGCCGCGCTGACCGAGCTGCGGCGCGAGCACCCGCAGCTGCGGACGATGGTGCACGAGCTGGAGCCGCACGACTCGCTGGCCCGCCTCACCCGCGGCGACATCGACCTGGCGGTCGTCCTCGACTGGTACAACAAGCCGCTGTCGCTGCCGGACGGGCTGGCCAAGGCGCCGCTCTTCGACGACATCGTCGACGTGGCCCTGCCGGCCGGCCACCGGCTGGAGGACCGCCCGCAGATCGACCTGGACGAACTGGCGCAGGACGCCTGGATCGCCTGGCCGGACGGCGGCTTCTGCCACGAGTGGCTGCTGTTCACGCTGCGCGGCAAGGGCATAGAGCCGCGGGTCGCGCACCATGCGGAGGAGCACGCCACGGTGCTCGCCCTGGTCGCCGCCGGGCTCGGCGTGGCGGTCATCCCCCGGCTGGGCCGCGGCCCGATGCCGTCCGGCGTCCGGGTGGTGCCGGTGCGCCACACCCTGCGGCGCCACGTCTACGCGGTGTGGCGCGAGGACGCCGACCGCCGCCCGGCGATCCGGGCGGCGGTGGACGCACTCGGGACCGCGGCGCGCGGCTACTGCTGACCCGGCGCCTGCCGTACGCGAGGGCGGGTCAGGCCAGGGACACGGTGTCGCCGGAGACGGCGACCGACTGCGGCGGCAGGCCCTGGGTGGCCGGGCCGTGGGCCACAGAGCCGTCGGCGACGTGGTATTTGCTGCCGTGGCAGGGGCAGTTGATCGTGCCGCCGGTGACGTCCGCCACCGTGCAGCCCTGGTGGGTGCAGATCGCGGAGAAGCCCTTGAAGTCGCCGGCCGTCGGCTGGGTGACGACCACCTTCTGGTCGGCGAAGACCTTCCCGCCGCCGACCGGGATGTCCGCGGTCTTCCCCAGCGGAGCCCCGGCGGCGGCGGAGGAGGACGAGGCGGACGGCGTGCCGGCGTCCGAGGGCGCCCGGGACGGCGTGTCCGAGGAGGGGGCGTCGGCCGACGACCCCGAGCCCGAGTCGGACCCGCACGCGGTGAGGACGGCGGCGAGACCGACACCGCCCGCGGCGGCGAAGACGGTGCGGCGGGTGGGGGGCACGGAGGGTCCGGGGGTTTCGGCCATGAGATGCATCCTGTCCGGTGATCGTGCCGGACGGCCGCATTCGGCTGCCCGGCGGCGTGTGGCCACGCCTGTCCGTTGATACGGGCGCTCCCCGCGATCCGTTCAACGGCGCTCGCGGGAATTCCCCCCGGGCGTCGCAGCGGCCACTCGGCCACCAGCCGCCCGGCCCTGCGGACACCGGCGATAGCCTGGGGCAATGCTGAGAGACGTGACGGGCATCCGCTATGTGACGCCGCTGCGCGAGGGCGGCTCGGTGCCCGGTGTGGTCGAAGCCGACGACCTCGGTACCTACGTGGTGAAATTCCGCGGCGCCGCCCAGGGCCGCAAGGCGCTGATCGCCGAGGTGATCGCCGGCGAGCTGGGCCGCAGGCTGGGCCTGCTGGTGCCGGAGCTGGTGCGCTTCGACTTCGACCCGGTGATCGGCCTCGGCGAGCCCGACGAGGAGATCCAGGACCTGCTCAAGGCCAGCGGCGGGCTCAACCTCGGCATGGACTTCCTGCCCGGCTCCCTCGGCTTCGACCCGCTGGTCTTCGGCGTCGAGCCCGCGGAGGCCGGCCGCATCGTCTGGTTCGACGCGCTGATCGGCAATGTCGACCGGTCCTGGCGCAATCCCAACCTCCTGGTGTGGCACCGCAGGATATGGCTGATCGACCACGGCGCCTCGCTGATCTGGCACCACAGCTGGAAGACCGCGCCGACCGCCGCCGCGAAGCCCTACGACGCCTCCGACCACGCCCTGTCCCGCTTCTCGCCGGAGCCGGCCGCCGCCGCGGCCGAACTCGCGCCGCTGGTCACCGCGGAGCTGCTCGCCGAGGTCACCGCGCTGGTCCCCGACGAGTGGCTGGCCGACGAGCCCGGCTTCGACACGCCCGACGACGTACGCCGGGCGTATGCCGAACTGCTGGCCGCACGCGCGGCGGACATCCATGAACGGATCACGCTCGCGCCCGTACCGCGCGAGCGGCAGCCGCCGCCGGAGTGGCTGCGTACCTGGGTCGAGGGGAAGAACGCCTGATGAGCCGGCGTGAGGTGTTCGAGTACGCGCTGGTGCGCGTGGTGCCGCGGATCGAGCGCGGCGAGATGATCAACGCCGGGGTGCTGGTCTACTGCCGGGCCAGGAGCTTCGTCGGCGCCCGGGTGCACCTGGACGAGACCCGGCTGCGCTGCCTCGACCCCGAGGTGGACGTGGCGGGGGTGCGGGCGGCGCTGCGCGGCTACCAGGACGTCTGCGCGGGCGGCGACGACGCCGGCCAGGCGGGCGGCGACGACCCGGGGCGCCGCTTCCGCTGGCTGACCGCGCCCCGCAGCACCATCGTGCAGCCGGGCCCGATCCACACCGGGCTGACCGCCGACCCCCAGGCCGAGGCCGACCGGCTGCTGGCCCTGCTGGTCCACTGAGCTGCCGGGAGCGCGTGGGCGTCCGGTGCGCCGGGGCACATCCGCCGTGGTGGCGTTGACACTGGGTCACTGTCCTCCTACGGTTTCGGCAACGGGACCTACTAAGCGGTCGCTCATGCGTTTCGGGCGCGGGCCGGCCGCACCACAGGGCTGAGGAGAACAGATGTCCAGCACCGAGCAGCGCGTCGCGATCGTGACCGGCGCCGCCCGCGGGATCGGCGCCGCCACCGCGGTGCGGCTGGCCGAGCAGGGCCGCGCCGTCGCCGTACTCGACCTCGACGAGAGCGCCTGCAAGGACACCGTCGAGACCATCACCGCCGCCGGCGGCCGGGCCGTCGCGGTGGGCGCCGACGTGTCGGACGAGGCGCAGGTCGAGGCCGCCGTCGCCAGGGTCGCCGCGGAACTGGGGCAGCCGACCGTCCTGGTGAACAACGCGGGGGTGCTCCGCGACAACCTGCTGTTCAAGATGAGCGCCGGCGACTGGGACACCGTCATGGGCGTCCATCTTCGCGGCGCCTTCCTGATGACCCGTGCCGTCCAGAGCCACATGGTCGACGCGCACTTCGGCCGGGTGGTCAACCTCTCCTCGTCCTCCGCGCTGGGCAACCGCGGCCAGGCCAACTACTCCGCCGCCAAGGCCGGCCTGCAGGGCTTCACCAAGACCCTCGCCATCGAACTGGGCAAATTCGGCGTCACCGCCAACGCCGTGGCCCCCGGCTTCATCGTCACCGACATGACGGCCGCAACCGCCGCCCGGGTCGGCATGGACTTCGAGGAATTCCAGACCGCCGCCGCCACCCAGATCCCGGTCCAGCGGGTCGGCAGGCCCGGGGACGTCGCGGGCGCCATCGCCTTCTTCACCGGCGACGACGCCGGATTCATCTCGGGACAGGTGCTGTACGTGGCCGGCGGCCCGCTCAACTGACCGGCCGGAGGCCCGACATCATGACCCAGCTCCCCACCACCACCCCCGTCCAGGACACCGGCAGGGTCGCCCTGGTCACCGGCGCGAGCCGCGGCATCGGCTACGGCATCGCGCAGGCCCTGGTCGCCCGCGGCGACCGGGTGTGCATCACCGGACGCAACGAGGACGCGCTCAAGGAGGCCGTCGAGCGGCTCGGCCCCGACCGGGTGATCGGCGTCGCGGGCAAGGCCCACGACGAGGCGCACCAGGCCGTCGCCGTCGAGCGCACCATGGAGGCCTTCGGCCGGGTGGACTACCTGGCCAACAACGCCGGCACCAACCCGGTCTACGGCCTGCTCGCCGACCTCGACCTCGCAGTGGCGCGCAAGGTCTACGAGACCAACGTGATCTCCGCGCTCGGCTTCGCCCAGCAGACCTGGAAGGCCTGGCAGAAGGACAACGGCGGCGCGATACTCAACATCACCTCGATCGCGGGCCTGGCCCCCTCGCCCTTCATCGGCGCCTACGGCATCAGCAAGGCCGCGATGGTCAACCTGACCGTCCAGCTCGCCGCGGAGATGGCCCCCGGCGTGCGGGTCAACTCCATCGCCCCCGCGGTGGTCAAGACGAAATTCGCCGCGGCACTCTACGAGGGCCGCGAGGAGGAGGCCGCCGCCGGCTACCCGCTGGGGCGGCTCGGCGTGCCGGACGACATCGGCGGCGCCGCCGCCTTCCTGCTCGGCGACCAGGCCGGCTGGATCACCGGCCAGAACCTGGTGATCGACGGCGGGCTGTTCCTGCGCGCCGGCGGCGCCTGAGCGCCCGGCGCCGTGGCCCCGGCCCCGGGCGGCCGGGGCCGGGGCCACGGCGGCAGCCGCGATGAGGGCGTTGTCAGACCCTGCCGGTACGTTCTGACGCAGTAACGGATCGTGTACCGGAGGTTCCCGACGTGCCCAGCATGCTGCCCGACTCCTGGCAGAGCGTCCTCGGCGAGGAGTTGGACAAGCCGTATTACCAGCAGCTCACCGAGTTCGTGGAGGCCGAACGCAAGGAGCACCGGATCTTCCCGCCCCGCGACGAGGTCTTCGCGGCGCTGGAGGCCACGCCCTTCGACCGGGTCAAGGTGCTGATCCTCGGTCAGGACCCCTACCACGGCGACGGTCAGGGCCACGGGCTGTGCTTCTCCGTCCGCCCCGGCGTGAAGACCCCGCCCTCGCTGCGCAACATCTTCAAGGAGATGCGCGACGAGCTGGGCCACCCGGTGCCGGACAACGGCTATCTGCTGCCCTGGGCGGAGCAGGGCGTGCTGCTGCTCAACGCGGTGCTGACCGTGCGCGAGGCGGAGGCCAACTCGCACAAGGGCAAGGGCTGGGAGAAATTCACCGACGCGGTGATCAAGGCGGTCTCCGGGCGCACCGACCCCGCGGTCTTCGTGCTGTGGGGCAATTACGCCAAGAAGAAGCTGCCGCTGATCGACACCGCCCGGCACACCGTCATCCAGGGCGCGCACCCCTCACCGCTGTCGGCGAAGCTCTTCCTCGGCAGCCGCCCCTTCACCCAGATCGACGCCGCGGTCCGGGCGCAGGGGCACGAGCCCATCGACTGGCGCATCCCCGATCTCGGGGTGCGCGCCGGTTAGCGTCATCGGATGCGAGGACATCAGGAGGCGCCGATGGGGGACCCGGCGGCCGCGGACGACGCCATGACGGGCAGGATCGGGCAGGTGGTGATGCTGCTGCACGCCGGGGACCGGGAAGAGGCGCGCAACCGCTTCACGGCGCTGTGGGCGGAGCTGGGCGAGCAGGGGGACGCCCTGCACCGCTGCACCGTCGCCCACTACCTGGCCGACAGCCAGGACGACCCCGAGGACGAGCTGGCCTGGGACCTGCGGGCGCTGCGCGCCGCCGACGCGGTGGCCGCCGAGCGCTCCCGCGACGACCGCAGGACCGGCCAGGTGCGCGGCTTCTACCCCTCGCTGCACCTGAACCTGGCCGCGGCCTACGCCCGGGTCGGCGAGGACCGGCTGGCCCGCAGCCACCTCGGCCTGGCCCGCAAGGCCTGCGGCGCTCTGGCCGAGGACGCGTACGGCGACGGGGTGCGGGCCGCGGTGGGCCGGCTGGAGCTGCGGCTGACCGGTTCGGGTCAGTTGCCGTAGGCCCGCGCGCAGATGGTGGCCGCCGGGCTGCCCGCCACCCAGCCGCCGTACGTTCGGCCCAGCATGCACGGCCCGCCCGAGGCCGGCAGCCGCGGCGCCCTTGTCCGCGGCGGCTTCGCCCGGTGCCGTACGGCCGGCGCGTGCCGTCGCCGGGGTGCCCGCGGGGCACCGGCCGACGCGCCCGGTGAAGGGGCGGCCGCGACGGCGGGGGCCTCGGCCTCCGGCTCCACGGCCGCCAGCAGCGGCCGCGCGGGCGGCGGGGTCAGCTCCACGAGATCGGGCGCCCGGCGGCTCGACGCCGGGACAGGAGGGGCGGGAAGGGCGGGCGAGGGAGCGGAGACCGTGGTGCATCCGGCCACGGCACAGACCGCCGCCAGGACCACCGCAGCAGGTAGCAGGCGCACCTCGCCCACACTGCCCGCCCCGGGCGGCGCCCGACAGTCCCCGCAGGAGTGAAAGACCCGCCGCCGCATACCCGCCGCTCACCCGGACGAGTGAGCGGCGGCCCCGCCGCCCCGGCCGGAAGGACGCCGGAATCCGGCCCGTATGCTGCGGTGACACCGCTCCCACCAGGGGGAAGTGCGGAATCGGCACAAGGAGCACGCATGGCATCGGGCAGCGCCCCCCTGAAGATCGGCGTCATCGGACTCGGTGACATCGCGCAGAAGGCGTATCTGCCGGTGCTGACCGCCCAGCCGGGCCTGGAGATCCACCTCCAGACCCGCACCCCCGCGACGCTGGACCTGGTCGGCGACGCCTACCGGCTGCCGCACCGGCACACCACCCTCGACGACCTGCTCGCCCAGGGCCTGGACGCCGCCTTCGTGCACGCGCCCACCGAGCACCACGTCGACATCGCGGGACGTGTCGTGGCGGCGGGCGTGCCGGTCTACGTCGACAAGCCGCTGGCCCGCGACGCCGAGGGCGCCCGCCGCCTCGTCACGCTCGCGCAGGAGCACGGGGTGCCGCTGATGGCCGGCTTCAACCGCCGCTACGCACCCGGCTATCTCCAGTGCCTGGACCACCCGCGGGACCTGATCTTCCTGCAGAAGAACCGGATCGGCCTGGCCGACGACCCCCGCGAGGTCGTCTTCGACGACTTCATCCACGTCGTGGACACCCTGCGCTTCCTGGCCCCCGGACCCGTCGAACAGGTCAGGGTCTCGGCGAAGGTCGCCGGCGGCCTGCTGCACCACGTCGTGCTGCACCTGTCGGGCGACGGCTTCACCGCGATCGGCTCGATGAACCGGATGAGCGGCTCGGTCGAGGAGAGCCTCGACATCAGCGGCCGCGACACCCGGCGCCAGGTGCTCAACCTCGCCGAGGTCGTCGACCACAAGGGCCAGCCGACGGTGCGCCGCCGCGGCGACTGGGTGCCGGTCGCCCGGCAGCGCGGCATCGAGCAGATCACCCTGGCCTTCCTCGACGCGGTCCGCGCCGGAACCCCGCTCGACGGGAGCGACGCGCTGGCCACCCACGAGCTGTGCGAACGGATCGTCACCGAGGTACGGGAACAGGCCGCCTGACCACGCGCGTCAGCTCGTAGGCCGCAGCCGTCAGGACCAGCAGCAGCGCCAGGTGCGGCACCCAGTCGCCGAACCGCACGTAGAGGCTGCGGCCGGACGCCAGCGGCACCTCGTAGACCGCCGACGTGCTGCTGCCGGTGCCGATCGTGCGGCCGACCCGGTCGCCGTCGGCGTCGTAGACCGCGCTGATCCCGGTCAGTGTGGCGTGCACCATCGGCCGCCAGCTCTCGGCGGCCCGCAGCGCGGCGAGCGAGGCGTGCTGCGCGGGCGCCCAGCTGTGCTGGAAGGACGACGTGGAGGACTGGGCGACCAGCAGTTGGGCGCCGTCGCCGGCCAGATGGCGGCTCATGTCGGGGAAGGCCGTCTCGAAGCACACCAGCGGCCCGAACCGCAGCCGCCCGGCGTCCATCACCACCTGCCGGGTGCCAGGCTGCCGGTCCTCGCCCGCGGCCTTGCCCACCGACGTGGCCCAGCCGAGCACCGACCGCAGCGGGATGTACTCGCCGAAGGGCACCAGCCGCATCTTGTCGTAGGAGGGACCGGTCACCCCGGCCGGGCCGATCAGCACCGTCGTCTTGGAGATGCCGCTGCCGTCGGCCCGCGCGGCGTCCACATTGACCAGCAGGTCCGCCCCGACCTGCCGGGACAGCGCGGCCAGCCGGCGGGCCACGTCGGGCCGTGCGGTCAGGTCGACGCCGATGCTGCTCTCGCCCCACACCACCAGGTCCGGGTGGCTGCCGGCCAGCCGCGCGGTCAGCCGCGCCTCCCGGTCCAGGCGCGCGTTCCCGGTGGCGACCACCCCCGGCTGGACCACCGCGATCCTGGCGCTGCCCGCCTCCTGCGGGCGCGGTGTCCACAGCCAGACCGCGCCGGTCAGCACCACGGCGGCCAGCAGCGCCCCCGCGGCCTGCCTGCGCACTTCGGGGACGGCGGCCAGCGCGACCACGACGGTGTTCACCAGTACGACCAGCATGCTGGCCAGCCAGACCCCGCCGATCGACACCAGCCGCAGCGCCGGCGCCACCTGCCACTGGCTGGCCCCCAGCAGCCCCCACGGACCGCCGAGATACTGCCAGGACCGCGCCAGCTCCACCATCAGCCACCCGCACGGGAGCAGCACCAGCGCGGGTCCGACCCGCGGCGGTCCCTCCGCGCCCGCGCCGAGCAGCCGGCGCACCAGCCAGCCCCAGGGCGCCCACAGGGCGCCGAGCAGCAGCGCGAGCACCACGATGAAGACGTTGAGGCTCGGGATGAGCCAGTGGTGCACCGCCAGCATGAAGCCGGCGCCGCCGAGCCACCCGTCGAGCAGGGCCCGGCGCGGGCTGCCGGCCGTGCGCGCCAGCAGCATCCACGGCACCAGGGCCACATAGGCCAGCCACCACAGTGACGGCGCGGGGAAGGCCAGTGCGGGCAGTGCCCCGGCGAGCGCCGCGGCGGCGCCGCGGGCCCAGGGCGACGCGAGCCGCGACCGCCTTTCCCCTGACGTCACCGTCATACGCGCTCCCTCACCCGTCGGCGCACACCCGCCCGTACCGCCTACGGGGATGTGGAGCGACCAGTGTGCGCGGTCCCGCGCGCCCCGGGCAGTCGGCGACATGCGGAGCGCCCGGCGTGTCGGGCGCCGATCCGGCGGCGGCCCACGGCCCGTCAGACGGCGCGCTGCGCCCCGGGCCCACCGCCGGGCGTGCGGCTCAGGGCTGCCGGTTCCAGGAAGTCAGCACATGGCGGCCGTGCTCGGAGCCGAGCCTGCTGACCGTACCGGTGGCCAGTTGGAAGAGGGCGCCGTCGGCGGGCGGCAGGCCCAGCCGGCGGGCCGTCAGCACCCGCAGCAGGTGGGCGTGCGCGACCAGCACCACGTCGCCGCCGTCGCCGTTGGTGAAGGCCGCCTCGGCCCGTGCGAGGACCCGGTCGGCGCGCTCGCCGATCTGCTGCGGAGTCTCACCGGGATGGCCCTCGGGCCCCGGGACCACACCGTCGGTCCACAGGTCCCAGCCGGGCCGCTCGCGCCGGATGTCCCGGGTGGTCACACCCTCGTAGCCGCCGTAGTCCCATTCGTGCAGCCCCGGGTCGACCTTGGTGTGGTCGAGTCCGGCGAGCTTGGCGGTGTCGCGGGCGCGCCGCATCGGGCTTGTCAGGACGCAGGAGATGTGCCGGGAGGCGAGCAGCGGGGCCAGCGAGCGGGCCTGCGCCTCGCCGTGCTCGGTGAGCAGGAGGTCGGTGTAGCTGGTGTGCCGCCCCGTCATGCTCCACTCGGTTTCACCGTGCCTGATCAGCACCAGTTCACCCATCGCGCACCTCCTGCGACGCCGCTCGGCGCCCCGGAGTGATCATACGTCGCAGGCGTACCCGACGGCCGGGGCCGCACCGTCCCGCCGGGTGCCCGACCGGTGCACGCCACCGGCGATTCACCCCTGCCGCGCCCGGCATGACACGCGCGCGGCGGGAAAGACTCCTGGTCATCCGGCGTCGTTACGATGACCGCGCGTCCCCCGGTTGCGGCATCAGCGTGACATCGGTGTGATCGAAGGGGCGTGGTCCGCCCGTGCCCCGCCAGGTCCGCCCCGCCGTCCGCCGACAGCAACAGGAGCTGCCATGAACGACGCCCCCCGCACCTACGACGTGATCGTCATCGGTGCAGGCCCCGTCGGTGAGAACCTGGCGGACCGCGCCAGGGCCGCCGGGCTGAGCACGGTGGTCGTGGAGAGCGAACTCGTCGGCGGCGAGTGCTCGTACTGGGCGTGCATGCCGAGCAAGGCCCTGCTGCGCCCGGCCCTGGCCCACGCGGACGCCCGCCGGCTGCCCGGCCTGAGCCGCGCCGCGCAGGGGCCGCTCGACACCCCCGCGGTGCTGGCCAGGCGCGACGACTTCACCTCGCACTGGAAGGACGACGGGCAGGTGGGCTGGCTGCGGTCCGTCGACGTGGATCTCGTCCGCGGCCACGGCAGGCTGACCGGTGAGCGCCAGGTGGCCGTCACCACCCCCGAGGGCGACACCGTACGGCTCGCCGCCCGGCACGCGGTGGCGGTGTGCACGGGGACGACCGCGGCGCTGCCGCCCATGCCGGGCATCGCCGACGTCAACCCGTGGATCAGCAGGGACGCCACCAGCGCCGAGAAGGCCCCGCGGCGGCTCGCGGTGGTCGGCGGCGGCGTCGTCGCGGTCGAGATGGCCACCGCCTGGCAGGCGCTCGGCTCCGAGGTCACGCTGCTGGTGCGGGGCGGCTCGCTGCTGGAGAAGATGGAGGCCTTCGCCGGCGAGATGGTCGCCGACGCGCTGCGGGAGGCCGGGGTCGACCTGCGGTTCGGGGCCAACGTGGCGTCGGTGGAGCGGGACGGCGCCCACGGCGAGGTCAGGATCGGCCTGGAGGGCGGCGCCCAGGTCGGTTGCGACGAGGTCCTCTTCGCCATCGGACGCGCCCCGCACACCGGCGACATCGGCCTGGAGACCGTCGGACTCAAGCCCGGCGGCTGGCTGCCGGTCGACGACACCTGCCGGGTCACCGGCGTCGAGGGCGGCTGGCTGTACGCGGCGGGCGACGTCAACCACCGGGCGCTGCTCACGCACCAGGGCAAATACCAGGGCAGGATCGCCGGCGCGGTGATCGGCGCCCGCGCCAAGGGCGAGCCGGTGGACGACGCGCCCTGGGGCGCCCATGTCGCGACGGCCGACCACGCCGCGGTGCCGCAGGTGGTCTTCACCGACCCCGAGGTCGCCTCGGTCGGCCTGTCG
Organism: Streptomyces sp. NBC_00433; assembly: GCA_036015235.1. Classification (NCBI taxonomy): domain Bacteria; kingdom Bacillati; phylum Actinomycetota; class Actinomycetes; order Kitasatosporales; family Streptomycetaceae; genus Streptomyces; species Streptomyces sp. NBC_00433. The sequence goes on from CP107926.1 coordinate 8,472,889, forward strand.
GCCGCCGAGGCGGAGCAGGCGGGCCGGCGCACCAAGGTCGTGGACTACGACCTCGGCCAGGTGGCCGGCGCGAGCCTCTACGGCGACGACTACCGGGGCCGGGCCAGGATGGTCGTGGACCTGGACCGCGACATCCTGCTGGGCGTCACCTTCGTCGGCCCCGGCGTCGGCGAGCTGCTGCACTCGGCGACGGTGGCCGTCGTGGGCGAGGTGCCGGTGGACCGGCTGTGGCACGCCGTCCCGTCCTACCCGACCGTCAGCGAGATCTGGCTGCGCCTGCTGGAGACCTATCGCGGCTGACCCGGGCGCCCCGGGTCAGGCCGCGGTGCTCGTGGCGAGCTGCGGGTAGAGGGCGGTCGGGTCGGCCGCAAGACCCGCCTTGACCTGCTTGCTGAGGTCGTCGGCGAGCACCTCGTGCAGCCCGTCGCGTACGCCGTCGAGCGCCGTGCGCGCCACGTCCGCGGGGTCCAGCTTCGGGGCGGTGACGCCGGCGGCCATGTCGGTGTCCATGTAGCCGACGTGCAGCGCGGTGACCTGGGTGCCCTGCTCGGCGAGCGCCACCCGCAGCGCGTTGGTCATCGACCACTCGGCCGACTTCGCGGCGGAGTAGGCGGCGCTGTCGGGCAGCGTGACCCAGGACAGCACCGACAGCACGTTGAGGACCGCGCCGCCGCCGTTGCGCGCCAGGGCGGGCGCGAAGACCCGGCTGACGTCCAGGGTGCCCAGCACATGGGTCTCGAACTCCGTGCGGTAGGCGCTCAGCTCGCCGTCCAGGATGGAAGCCCCGGTGGAGGTGCCCGCGTTGTTGACCAGCAGGGTGACGTCCTGCGCCTGCTCGGCCGCGGCGCGCACCGAGGCGGGGTCGGTGATGTCGAGGGCGATCGGCACGGCTCCGGGGACCCGCACCGCGTCGGGGTTGCGCGCGGCGGCGTAGACCTTGGCCGCACCGGCGTCGAGCAGGGCCTTCACGAACTGCTCGCCGAGGCCGCGGTTGGCGCCGGTGACGAGTGCGACTGCTCCGTTGATCTGCATGGGGGTGTCCTTAGGCAAGAGGAGGCCGACCGGCGGAAACCGATCGGTCTCCAGTACCGTAAACCGATCTGTTTCCAATGTCGAGCCGACGCGGTAGTCTCGACGCATGGACACCGAGCAGCAGCCGCCGACCGCCGCGGGGCACGCCCCCGCCGCGAAGGCGTCCACGCGGGACCGCCTGCTGGACACCGCGTCCGCGCTCTTCTACCGGCAGGGCGTCAACACCGGCATCGACACGCTGTGCAAGGCCGCGGGTGTCTCGAAGCGCTCGATGTACCAGCTCTTCGAGGGCAAGGACGACATGCTGGCCGCCGCGCTCGAAAGGTCCGCGGCCGGCTACCAGGCGCTGGTGCTGCCGCCGCCGGACGGTCCCGGCGCCCCCCGTGCCCGGCTGCTGCACGTCTTCGGGCAGCTGGAGAAGGCCGCGCTCTCGCCCGACTACCGCGGCTGCCCCTTCCTGGCCACCCAGGTCGAGCTGAAGGACCCCGCCCACCCCGCCAGCGTGGTCGCCGCCCGCGGCAAGCAGGTGCTCACCGACTTCTTCCGGGAGCAGGCCGCCCGTGGCGGTGCCGCCGACCCGGGCCTGCTGGCCCGCCAGCTGACACTGGTCTTCGACGGGGCGAGCGCCAGGGCCGGTATCGGCGCGGACAGCCTGGGTGGCCTCGCGGTCACGACGGCCGCCGCCCTGATCGACGCGGCGGGCGTCGAGGGGTGAACGGCCCCGGGGCAGGGGATCGGTGGGAAAGCACCCATTTGGGACCGATGAGAGTCGTCCACAGGGTGGTCACGTCGTCCAGCATTCGGGCAGGTGTTTGACCGGGCTCGTCCGCGCCGGTTACGTTGCGCGGCATGCAGCGCACCACACACCTGACGACGCGGGGTCATGTCGACCTCAAGCGTGTGTGCTCCGCCGCGTGTCACCAGGTCTGACAGCACAGCTCCGCGAGGAGCGCCAACGGGCGTGCCCGCCCCGCCGGTTCACCACCGGCGCGGCCGCACGGGTCCGCCCGCCGCCGTCGACCACCTGGAAGGCCACCGTGGCAGTCCTGCCGCCGCCCGACCGCCGTGCCACCGTCCCGCCGCCCCCGACTCCCCTTCGCCGCGCCGATGTTCCGCACCCGGCGGGGCCGCCCCGCCGTCCGCCCGCGGCCGGCGCCGTGCTCGGCGCGATCCTCGACCACGGCCCGGTGGCCCGCAGCACCGTCGCCCGGCTGACCGGCCTGTCGCCCGCCGCGGTCAGCGGGCACTGCGCGCAGTTCCTGGCCCGCGGGCTGATCCGGGAGAGCCCGGAGACCGCGGGGCCGCGCGGACTCGGCCGCCCGCACATCCCGCTGGAGATCGACACCGGCCGCTACCTGGTGGCCGGCGCGCACATCGCCGTCGCCCACTCCACCCTGGCGCTCATGGACCTGCGCGGCCGTATCGTCGCCGGCGACCGCAGGCCGCACCACGACACCGACCCGCAGCGGGTGCTCGGCGGACTGGCCGCCCGGCTGCCCCGGATGGTCGCGGCGCACGCCGACGGCCGCACGGTCCTCGCGCTCGGCGTCGCCACCGGCCAGTGGGTCGACCCCGACGCCGGAGTGATCGTGGACCACCCGCGGCTGGGCTGGCGCGATGTGGCGGCCCGTGAGTTCCTGACCGCGGCCACCGGACTGCCCGTCTACGTCGACAGCCACTCCCGGGCGCTGGCCCGCGCCGAGCAGCTGCTGGGCGCGGTCGCCACCCGGGACAGCGCGGTGCTGCTCTTCGTCGGCGCGGTCGTGGACGCCGCCTTCGCCACCGCGGACGGCGTCCACCGCGGCCCGCGTTCGGCAGCCGGCAGCGTCGCGCACCTGCCGGTCGGCGCCGGCACCGACCCCGCCGAGCCCTGTACGTGCGGCACCGCCGGCTGTCTCCAGTCCGAGGTGGCGGAGCCGGCGCTGGTACGGCAGGCCGCCACCCGCGGACTCGACGTCGCCGACTTCCGCGCGCTGCTCGACCTCGCGCTGGCCGGCGAGCCGCGCGCGGTGGACCTCTTCCGGCGGCGGGCGCTGCTGGTGGGCCGGGCGGTCGCGCTGCTGCTCGACATGTTCGACCCGGAGGTCGTGGTCGTCGTGGAGCCGGGCGCCGGGCGGCTGACGGAGTGTCTGGACGTCCTGCGCGCCGAGGTCGCCGCCCGCTCCTGGGTCTGCGACGACCCGGAGCGCGCGGTGGTGCCGAGCAGCTTCACCGGGTCGGTCCTGCCCGTCGCGGGCGCCGCGGTGGCGCTCGGGGCGCTCTACGCCGACCCGCTCGGGCCGTGGCCGGTGCTGCCCGCCGTGTGCTGAGCCGCCGTGCCCCTGAGCAGGCGTCACCTGGGCCGCGGCCGCCGCGATATCCGACTTAATTCAGGCAGTTGCATTGTTGACCCGGCACAGCACGGACGCGAGAATGGAAACATGAACGGTCAGCAGCGGAATCCGGAGCGGGCACAGAGCCCGACGCTCCTTTCCTGTTGTCGCCGCAGCGCCGCCGGTGCGTGTTGTCCGCGCCGCTCCCGCCTTGGCGCCCGCCGGGCCGCGTAATCTTCGCGCCGCCCGCGTAACAAAAAACCTCTGCTTTCGCATCGAATTCCACCGTGTGAACAGCCGCGCCCGCAGCGCGCCGCACAATGCCGTGCGGCCCGTCGCCGGGGTGCTTTCCGCTGCGCACATTCCGCCCCATCCACGTGAATCGGGGGAGACGTTGACCATCACCGTGCCGTCGCTTCCCGCCACGGGCATCGCCCCTGAGCGGTTCAAACAGATATTCCGCAACCACCCCGCAGGCGTGGTCGTCGTCACCGTCGACTCCGGCAGCGGCCCGGCCGGCTTCACCGCGACCTCGCTCACCTCGCTGTCACTGGAACCTCCGCTGGTGTCCTTCGGCATCGGCGTCACCGCGTCGTCCTGGCCGCATGTCCAGCAGGCCGGCAGCGCGGTGGTCAACTTCCTCGGCGCCGACCAGGAACAGCTCGCCAGGACCTTCGCCACCAGCGGCATCGACCGTTTCGCCGAGCCCACCCGGTGGCGCAGGCTGCCGGCGGGCGACCCCGTGCTCGACGGGGTCACCGGCTGGCTGCGGCTCGACCTGGAGCAGATCGTGCCGGCCGGCGACCACCGGGTCGTGATCGGCCGGGTCCAGGAGTCCTGGACCGGCGGCGAAAGCGGCCCGCTGCTCTTCCACAACGGCGGCTACCGCTCCCTCTGACCGGCCGCGTATCCGGCACCACCCACCCGACCAGCGACCGGACGACGAATCCGGCCTCTCCCCAGGAATTCACATGAGCGCAAGTCCCACCGCCCGTATCGTCCCACGCCGGTCTTTTCTCGCACTCGCGGGTGGCGCCGCATTCCTCGCGGCCTGCTCCCGCAATTCGACCGCGTCGATCGACAGCGTCCCGACCCGCGCACTCCCCTCGGGGGCGCCGCCGCCGGGCACCAAGCTCGCGATATCCATTCACACCTCGCAGCTGCAACTGGCCGGCTCTGGCCTGGACAAGCAATTGCCTTTCACGGTGTCGAGCTGGCCCAACCTCACCGCGGGACCCGATGTGATCCAGGGATTCCGCGCCCATTCCATCGACCTGGCGAGCAACGCCGGAATTCCGCCGATCCAGGCCGAGGCCATCAAGGTCGGCGCCCGTATCGTCGCCGTCCAGAGCCGCAACCACCCCATCTACAGCTTCGCGACGGCGCCGGGCTCCGGCGACGCCATCGCCTCGGCGAAGGACTTCCGGGGCAAGAAGATCGCCTTCTCGCAGGGCCAGGCCCAGGGCGTGGTGGTGCTGCGCGCGCTGAAGGAGGCGGGGCTGCGCAATGACGACGTCAAGCTGATCGCGCTGCCCAGCACGCAGTTCCTGACCGCGCTGCAGTCCAAGCAGGTCGACGTGGCGCCGCTGGGCGAACCGTCGCTCACCAAATACCTGGGCCAGTACGGCAAGGACGGCGCCCGAGCGGTCACCACCGACGTGGTGGACCTGCTGGCGATCCTCTGGGCACCCACCGAGGTCCTCAACGACGACGCCAAGGTCGCCGCCATCCGCAGCTTCATCCCGCTGTGGGCCAAGGGCGTGGTGTGGGCCTGGGAGAACACCGACGAGTGGATCCACAGCTACTACGTCAAGGACCAGGGCGTGACCACCGCCGACGGCCGGCGCATCGTCTCCTCGCTCTCCCAGCCGCAGTTCCCGCGCAGCTGGGACAAGGCCATCGCCTGGGAGCAGGAGACGGCCGACCTGATGGCCGAGGGTGGATTCGTGCCGAAGATCAAGGCCGAGGCGCTCTTCGACCGCCGCTTCGAGGGGCTCGCCGCGCAGTCCGTACCGGCGAAATACCAGGTGGCGTCGTGACCGACATCCTGCCCCAGGTGCGTACGGCCGAGCCCGCCGCCAAGGACCGCGCCGAGCCCGCCCCGACCGTACGGGAGCGGCGCACCGCGACCGCGTCGACCGGCACCCGGCGGCGGCTCGGCCCCGGGAGGGCCATCCCCTTCGCCCGGCTGACCGGTCCCGTGCTGGTCGTGCTGATCTGGTGGGCCGCCTCCGCCAGCGGCTATCTCGACCCGCGCATCCTGTCGGGCCCCGGCACCGTCGCCTCCACCGCCGTCGACCTGATCAGGAGCGGCCGGCTGCAGAGCAATGTGGCCGTCTCGCTGCAACGCGCCGGATTCGGCCTGCTGTTCGGGGTGCTGGCCGGCGTGCTGCTCGCGGTGGCCGCGGGCCTGAGCCGGACCGGCGAGTACCTGCTCGACGGCACCCTCCAGGTCAAGCGGGCCATCCCGTCGCTCGCCCTGTTGCCGCTGATGATCCTCTGGCTCGGCATCGGCGAGCAGATGAAGGTCACCGTGATCGCGCTGGGCGTCACGGTCGTCGTCTACATCAACACCTACGCCTCGCTCACCGGCATCGACCGCAGATACGTCGAGCTGGGCGAGAGCCTGGACCTGACCCGGGTGCAGTTCATCCGCAAGGTGGTGGTCCCCGGCGCGCTGCCCGGCTTCTTCGTCGGCCTGCGCCTCGCGGTCACCGCGTCCTGGCTCGGCCTGGTGGTCGTCGAGCAGGTCAACGCCACCAAGGGCCTCGGCTACATGATGTTCCAGGCCCAGCTCTACGCCCAGTCCGACGTGATCATCGTCGGCCTGGTCGTCTACGGAATCTTCGGCTTCGTGTCGGACGCGCTGGTGCGCGCCGCTGAAAGGAGGGTGCTGTCATGGCGACGCACACTGGCGGACTGACCGCACAGCGCCCGGCGGCCCGTGCCGCCGCGGTACGCACCACCCGCCTGGTGCGCTCCTTCGGCGACCGGGACGTGCTCAGGGAACTCGACCTGACCCTGGGGCAGGGCGAATTCACCGCACTGCTCGGCCGCAGCGGCTCAGGCAAGTCCACCCTGCTGCGCGCGGTCGCCCGGCTCGACCACGGCGTCGCGGGCTCCGGCGACCTGGACGTGCCGGAGCGGGTGTCGCTGTCCTTCCAGGACTCCCGGCTGCTGCCCTGGCTGCGCGTGCTGGACAACGTGGTGCTCGGCGTGCGCGGCAGGGACGCCAAGGAGCGCGGCGCCAAGGCGCTGGCCGAGGTGGGCCTCGAAGGCCGCGAGCGGTCCTGGCCGCACGAGCTGTCCGGCGGCGAGCAGCAGCGCGCCGCCCTGGCCCGCGCCCTGGTCCGCGACCCCGAACTGCTGCTGGCCGACGAACCCTTCGGGGCGCTGGACGCCCTCACCCGGATCAGGATGCACGACCTGCTGCGGGAGCTGTACGAGCGGCACCGCCCCGCGGTGCTGCTGGTCACCCACGACGTGGACGAGGCCGTCGAACTGGCCGACCGCGTCCTGGTCCTGGAGGACGGCCGGATCGTGGTCGACCTGGCAGTGGACCTGCCGACCCCGCGCAGCCGCCGCGACCCGCGCTTCCAGGAATACCGCGACACGCTGCTCGCCGCGCTCGGCGTGCACCAGCCCGACGGCTCCGCCGACCCCGTACACCCCGACCCGCAGCCCGCCGACGCCCCCGCTCCCAGCGGGTTCCCGCACGAGGAGAAGGACCCCCATGACTCCCAGGACTGACCGCAAGCCGATGCACCTGAACGCGTTCCTGATGTCGGTCGGGCACCACGAGGCGGCCTGGCGGCTGCCGGAGAGCCCCGCCTCCGGCGGCACCGACATCGCGCATTACCAGAACCTCGCGCGGATCGCGGAGCGCGGCAAGCTCGACTCGCTGTTCCTGGCCGACAGCCCCGTCCTGATGGGCGACCCGGGACGCCGCCCCGCCAACAAGCTGGAACCCACCGTGCTGCTGACCGCGCTCGCCGCCGTCACCGAGCACATCGGGCTGATCGCCACCGCCTCCACCAGCTACAACGAGCCCTACAACCTGGCCCGCAGGTTCGCCTCCGTCGACCATGTCTCCGGCGGCCGGGCCGGCTGGAACATCGTCACCACCGCGGGCGCCGACGCCGCACGCAACTTCGGCCTCGACGACACCCCGCTGCACCGCGACCGCTACCTGCGGGCCGCCGAGTTCGTGGACGTCGCCACCAAGCTGTGGGACAGCTGGGCCGACGACGCGGTCGTCGCCGACAAGGAGTCGGGCGTCCACGCACGCGCCGACCGGGTGCGGAAGTTCGCGCACAAGGGCGCGTACTTCAGGGTGGACGGACCGCTGAACGTACAGCGCTCCCCGCAGGGCTACCCGCTGCTCGTGCAGGCAGGCTCCAGCGAGGACGGCAAGGACTTCGCCGCCCGCTACGCCGAAGCGGTCTTCACCGCCCAGCAGACCCTCGAAGAGGCCATCGCCTTCTCCAAGGACGTCAAGCAGCGCGCCATCGGCTTCGGCCGCGACCCCGAGGGCATCAAGATCCTGCCCGGCATCGTGCCCGTCATCGGCGACACCGAGGAGCAGGCGCGGGCCCTGGACGACGAGCTGGACCGGCTGATCCGGCCCGAGTTCGCGGTCACGCAGCTGTCCAAGACGCTGCGCGTCGACCCGGCGACGCTGGACCTGGACCGCGAACTGCCCGACGACATCCCCTCCGAGGACGAGATCGAGGGCGCCAAGAGCCGCTTCACCCTCATCGTGGAGCTGGCCAGGCGCGAGCGGCTGACCGTACGGCAGCTCATCGGCCGGCTGGGCGGCGGGCGCGGCCACCGCACCTTCGCCGGCACCGCCGAGCAGGTCGCCGACACCATCGAGCACTGGTACGACGCGGGCGCCGCCGACGGCTTCAACATCATGCCCGCGGTGCTGCCGTCGGGACTGGAGCTGTTCGTGGACCGGGTGGTGCCGATCCTCCAGGAGCGGGGCCTCTTCCGCACCGAATACACCGGCCGCACCCTGCGCGAGCACTACGGGCTGCCGCGCCCCGCGAACCGCCTCTTCGACACCGTCGACACCAGTGCCGGGCACCTCGGCATCGCGCTCACGGAGGTTTCGTGACGGACTGTAGAACGACCACTCCCGGGCCGGCCGCCACGGCGGCCGGCCCGGCCGGGCCGCCCGCCGGCTGGGTCCGCCGGCTCGGCGGCTACTGTCTGCGGCACCGGGGCGACCTGCTCGCCGCCTTCACCGGCGCGGTGGTCGCCGCGGTCGCCACCGCGGTCCTGCCGCTGGTCCTGCGGCATGTGGTCGACGCCGTCGCGGGAGGCGCCGGCGGCCCGCTCGGCTGGTGGATCGCGCTGCTCGCCGGACTCGGCCTGGCCCGGTTCGCGGCCGGCTACACCCGCCGCTACCGGGCCGGCCGGCTGTCGCTCGGGGTGCAGTACGACCTCCGCAACGACGCCTTCGCGGCGCTGCTGCGGCTCGGCGGCGCCCAGCAGGACGACCTGCGCACCGGGCAGATCGTCAGCCGCTCCATCTCCGACATCACCCTGATCCAGACACTGCTGCAGTTCCTGCCGAACATGACCGGCAACGCCCTGATGTTCCTGGTCTCGCTGGTCTTCATGGCGCTGCTGTCCCCGCTGCTGACCGTGGTGGCCCTGGTCGTCGGCCCGCTGCTGTGGCTGATCGCGCTGCGCAGCCGCAAGGACCTCTTCCCGGCGAACTGGCACGCGCAGCAGGAGGCCGCCGAGGTCGCCTCCACCGTCGAGGCCGCCGTCACCGGTGTCCGGGTCGTCAAGGGCTTCGGGCAGGAGCAGCGCGAACTGGCGGCCCTGGAAGGCAACGCCAGGCGGCTTTTCTCCTCCCGGCTGCGGGTCGTGCGCTACACCAGCCGCTACACGCCCGCCCTGCAGGCCGTCCCCGCACTCGGACAGGTCGCGGTGCTCGCGCTCGGCGGCTGGCTCGCCCTGCACGGCCGGATCTCGCTGGGCACCTTCCTCGCCTTCACCAGCTACCTCGGCTCGTTCGTCACCCCGGTCCGCCAGGTCGCCACCCTGCTCACCGTCTGGCAGCAGGCCAGGGCGGGCACCGAGCGCGTCCTGGAGGTCATCGACGAGGCCCCGGCCGTCACCGACGCGCCCGGCGCCGCCGACCTGCCCGCCGGACCGCCCGCGCTGAGCTGGCAGGACGTCACCTTCGGCTACGGCAACGGGCACGAGCCGCTGCTGCGCGGCCTCACCCTCGACATCGCACCCGGCGAGACCGTCGCCCTCATCGGCCCGGCCGGCTCGGGCAAGTCCACCGCCGCCGCCCTGCTGCCGCGCTTCTACGACGTCGCGTCCGGCGCCGTGAAGGTCGGCGGCACCGATGTGCGCGACCTGCGGCTCGACTCGCTGCGCGGCGCCATCGGCTACGTCTTCGAGGAGAGCCTGCTGCTGTCCGACACCGTGCGGGCCAACATCGCCTACGGCGACCCCGACGTGTCCGACGAGCGGATCGCCTGGGCCGCGCGGGTCGCCCGCGCCGACGGATTCGTCGAAGGACTGCCGCAGGGCTACGACACCGTCGTCGGCGAGCAGGGCCTGACCCTGTCCGGCGGGCAGCGGCAGCGGGTCGCACTGGCCCGCGCCCTGCTCGGCGACCCGGCCGTGCTGATCCTGGACGACGCCACGTCCGCGATCGACGCCCGCGTGGAGTCCGAGATCCACACCGGCCTGCGCACCGCGACCCGCCGGCCCACCACCCTGATCGTCGCGCACCGCAGATCCACCCTCGAACTCGCCGACCGCATCGCCGTACTGGACGGCGGCCGGGTGGTCGACACCGGCACCATGGACGAACTGCGCTCCAGGTCCGCGCTCTTCCGCAGCCTGCTGTCCGCCGCCGACGTCACCGAGCCCGCGGGGACCGGCACCGAGGCGCCCGCCGACCAGCCCGCGGAATACGTACCCGACGCCGGGGACGAGCCGGCGCTGCCCGCCGTCACCGCCCGCCTGTGGCGGCGTACCGCCGCGCCCGCGGGCCGGCGCAGTGACGACGCCGACCTCAAGGCCGCCCAGGCGATGGCCATCAGCTCCGCCACCGCGGGCCGCGGCCGCGGCGGGCCCGGCGCCTCCGTGCTCGGCGCCGCACCGCCCACCCCCGAACTGCTCGAGGGCCTCGCCAGGATGCCGCTGCCCGACGCCGACCCCGACGTCCCCGCCGGCCAGACCAGGGCCGCGGACCCGCACTTCGGACTGCGGGCGCTGATCCGCCCCTTCCGGCTGCCGCTGCTGCTCGGGCTGCTGCTGGTCGCCGCGGACGCCGTCGCGCAGATCGCGGTGCCGATCCTGGTCAGGCACGGCGTCGACAACGGCGTCGCCCGGCACTCCGGCGCCGCCCTGCTGGCCGCCGCGGGCGCGGCCGCGGCCGTCGTCGGCACCGACTGGCTCATCGGCGTCGCCCAGACGCGCACCACGGGACGCACCGGCGAACGCCTGCTCTACACCCTGCGCGTGAAGACCTACGCGCAGCTCCAGCGGCTCGGCCTGGACTACTACGAGCGCGAGCTGGGCGGCCGGATCATGACCCGGATGACGACCGACGTCGACGCGCTGTCCAACTTCCTGCAGACCGGCCTGATCACCGCGGTCGTCAGCCTGCTGACCGTGGTCGGCGTACTGGTCGCCCTGCTGGTCATCGACGCCGGACTGGCCGTCGTGCTGCTGTGCGCGCTGCCGCTGCTGATCGGCGGCACCGCGGTCTTCCGCCGCCGCTCGGTGCCCGCCTACCACGAGGCCAGGGAGCGCATCAGCGCCGTCAACGCCTGCCTCCAGGAGAACGTCACCGCCATCCGCGTCACCCAGGCCTTCCGCCGCGAGGACCGCAACGCCCGCGACTTCGCCGCGCTCGCCTGGGCCTTCCGCGACTCCCGGCTGCGCGCCCAGCGCTACATCGCCACCTTCTTCCCCTTCGTGGAACTGCTCGGCGTGCTGTCCACCGCCGCCGTCCTCGCCGTCGGCGCGGGCCAGGTCCGCTCCGGGGGCCTCACCGCCGGCACCCTGATCGCCTTCCTGCTCTACGTCGACCTGTTCTTCTCCCCGATCCAGCAGCTCTCCCAGGTCTTCGACGGCTACCAGCAGGCCGTGGTGGGCCTCGGCCGGCTGCGTACTCTGATGCGCACCCCCACCGGCACCCCGGCCGCCGCCGCCCCGCTGCCGGTCACCGCGCTGCGCGGCGAGATCGCCTTCGACCAGGTGTCCTTCGGCTACGCGGGCGGCGGCGGCCAGGAAGTGCTGCACGGCGTCTCGCTGCGGATCGCCCCCGGCGAGACGGTCGCCCTGGTCGGCGCCACCGGCGCCGGCAAGTCCACCGTGATGAAGCTCATCGCCCGCTTCTACGACCCCACCTCCGGCGCGGTCCTGATCGACGGCCACGACCTGCGCGACCTGGACCTCGCGGCATTCCGCGCCAGACTCGGCGTGGTGCCGCAGGAGGCGCACCTCTTCAGCGGCACCGTCAGGGACGCCATCGCCTACGGCCGCCCCGGCGCCTCCGACGCCGAGGTGGAGGCCGCCGCCCGCGCGGTCGGCGCCCACGACATGGTCGCCGCGCTGCCGCTCGGCTACCTCCAGCCGGTCGGCGAGCGCGGCAGGAACCTGTCCGCGGGCCAGCGCCAGCTGCTCGCACTGGCCCGCGCCGAACTGGTCGACCCCGACATCCTGCTGCTCGACGAGGCCACCGCCTCACTCGACCTGGCCACCGAGAGCCGGGTCGCCGCCGCCACCGAAGCGCTGACCCGGCGGCGTACGACCCTGGTGGTCGCCCACCGGCTGACCACCGCCGCCCGCGCCGACCGGGTCGTGGTCATCGACCGCGGCACCGTGGTCGAAACCGGCACGCACACCGCGCTGCTGGCCGCGCAGGGCCCCTACCGCATGCTCTGGGACGCCTTCCGGCAGACCGGCGCGTCGGCCACCGTCGACCAGCTGGCCCCCGCCGCGGCGCCCCACTGCGACCCCACCCCCGACCATCTCGTCAACGGGAGAGCACGATGACGCAGTACCGCCCCTTCGGACGCACCGGTGTCCAGGTCAGCCCGCTGTGCCTGGGCACCATGATGTTCGGCCCCCGGGGCAACCCGGACCACGCCGACGCGGTCCGGATCATCCACCACGCCCTCGACTCCGGCATCAACTTCGTGGACACCGCCGACGCGTACTCCGCCGGCGAGTCCGAGACCATCGTCGGCAAAGCCCTCGCCGGCGGCCGCAGGGACAACGTCGTGCTGGCCACGAAATTCCACGCCAGCCTCGGCTCCGACCCCAACGAGCAGGGCAACTCGCGCCGCTGGATCGTCCGCGAGGTCGAGAACAGCCTGCGCAGGCTCGGCACCGACTGGATCGACCTCTACCAGGTGCACAGGCCCGAGCCCGACACCGACTTCGACGAGACGCTCGGCGCGCTGACCGACCTCGTCCGCCAGGGCAAGATCCGCTACATCGGCACCTCGACGTTCGAGCCGTCGGCCATCGTGGAGGGCCAGTGGCTCGCCGAACGCCGCGGGCGCGAGCGGGTGGTGGCCGAGCAGCCCCCCTACTCGCTGCTGGCCCGCGGCATCGAACGCGAGATGCTGCCGGTCGCCCAGCGCTACGGCCTCGCGGTGCTCTCCTGGAGCCCGCTCGCCGGCGGCTGGCTCTCCGGCCACTACCGCAAGGGCGTCGCGCAGCCGGCCTCCAGCCGGGCCGACCGCCAGCCCGGCCGCTTCGACATCACGGCGAGCGAGAACGCCGCGAAGCTCGCTGCCGCGGACGCGCTGGGGGAGCTGGCCGAGGAGGCCGGGCTCACCCTCGTGCAGCTGGCGCTGGCCTTCGTGCTGCAGCACCCCGCCATCACCTCGGCCATCATCGGGCCGCGGACCTTCGCGCAACTGGAGAGCCAGCTGGGGGCGGACAAGGTCACTCTCGACCGGGAGGTGCTCGATCGCATCGATGCCATCGTGCCGCCAGGTACGAACCTGTCGCCCCGCGACGCCGGTTACACCCCGCCGTCCCTGACGGACCCGTCCACCCGCCGCCGCACCTGACCCCCGGGGCGGCAGCCCCGTCCCGCTGCGTTCACCGTGCCACTGCGTCGTGGCTTGTCGCACAGTTCTCCCCCAGCGCTACGCCTGGGGGAGAACTGCGCGGGGTGGTCGCCCGGGGACGCCGTGGAGGGGCCTACGGGGTCATCGTGAGGACGATTTTGCCGCGGGTGTGGCCGTCCTCCACCGCGCGGAGCGCACTGGGCGCCTCGGCGAGAGGGTAGGTACGGGTCACGTACGGGTCGAGGGCGCCCTCGACGACGAGCGCGGCCACCGCGGAAAGCACCGCACCGGTGCGGGCGCGAACGATCGCGCCGCCCCCGAGCTCCGCGGCCAGCGCCTTGTCCGCACCGCTGACGAGGCGCGAGCGGTCCGCGAGCAGATCGGCCAGCTCGCGCAGCGACGCACCGCCGACCAGGTCGAGGATGCCGTCGACCCCGCCGGGGGCGGCCGCGCGGACGCGGTCCGCGACGCCCTCGCCCGAGGCGACGTGGACCGCCCCCAGGGATTCCGCGAAGGACCGCTTCGCGGCGCCGGCCGTGCCGATGACGGTCAGCCCGGAGCGCCGGGCGATCTGGGCCGCGGCGACACCGACACCCCCGCCGACGCCGTTGACGAGCAGTGTCGCGCCGGCGGGCAGGGCGAGTTGGACGAGGGCGTCGTAGGCGGTGGCGGCCGCGACCGGCAGGGTGGCCGCGTCGGTCCAGGACAGGGCGGCCGGCTTGTGCGCGGCGCCGGCCGCGGGCAGCAGGGTCAGCTCGGCATAGCCGCCGGTGTCCGTGCCGCCGAAGACCTCGTCGCCGACGGCGAAGCCCTCGACGCCGGGGCCGATCTCCTCGACCACGCCGGCGGCCTCGCTGCCGAAGACCGACGGCAGCGCGTTCGGCGTGGAGCCGGCCCGCTGGTAGCCGCCGCGCCGCTTCCAGTCGACGGGGTTGACGCCCGCGGCCCGTACCGCGATCAGCAGCTGGCCGGGCCCCGGCACCGGCCACGGCAGGTCGGCGAAGGTCTCGGTCTCGGGGCCGCCGAAGGCGGTGTGGAGGTAGGCGGTGGGCATGTCGTGCTCCTCGGATGTGCGGGGGTCAGCGGTCGCCGGGGACCTGGAGGAAGTGGAAGTGGACGCTGCGCCGCAGCGTGAAGCCGAGCGTCTCGTAGAGCCGGATCGCACCGGTGTTGACCGCGGCCGCGTGCAGGAACGGCGTGTCGCCGCGGGCGCCGATCCCGGCCGCGGTGTGCAGCACCAGCCGGGTGGCGAGCCCCTGGCCGCGGTGCTCCTCGTCGGTGCACACCGCGCTGATCTCGGTCCAGCCGGGGGGCCGCAGCCGCTCCCCGGCCATCGCGACCAGCCGGCCGCCGCGGCGGATGCCGTAATACGCGCCCATCGCGATCGTGGCGGGCAGGAAGGGGCCGGGCTTGGCACGCTCGACCAGCTCCAGCATCTCCGGGACGTCGGACGGTCCCAGCGCCACGGCCTCGGGGTCGGTGCGGGCGTGGACCGCGGCCGCCACCAGTTGCACGCCCGGCGCGGACTGGCCGGTCGACCAGTCGGCGGGCAGCGAGGGCACTCCGGTGAGCGCGACGGAACTGCCGGGTCCCGCGAGGTCGGCCAGGTCAGCCCAGGCCTGCGGCTCCGCGGGGTCCGCGATGGCCACGAAGGGCGACACGTCGGTCCGGTAGCGGGCGGCGGATCCGGTGGCCTCGGCGAGGTGCCGGTGCGGGCCGTTCAGCGCGGACCATACGGCGTTGTCCAGCACGTGCGGTTCCGCGGTGCCGGGGTGCGGCGGCGGCTGGGAGGACTCAAGGCTGGTCGACATGGGCGCGGTGCTGCTCCGTTTCTGCGCCGCTGCGTCGGCGCTCATGGTGGCCAACCCGTTCGGGCCGCGGGAAAATCCCGCGCCGGGCCCGTAACCGCGTCGCTCCGCGGGCAGGTCAGAACCGCATGCCCTCGGCGAGCAGCGCGAACTGCCGGTCGTAGAGCGCGACCAGGTCCACCTTGCCGTCCCGCTGCACCCAGTGGCGTACGACCGCGGTCGACACCGCGATGAGCGCGGCCGCGGCGCAGTGCACGTCCAGGTCGTCGGGGTCGCGGCCGGTGCGCTCGCTGATCACCGCGGCCACCACGTCCTGGCTGCGCTGCATCTCGTCCCAGGAGCGCGCCCTGATCGCCGGGTCGGTGAAGCCGAGCCTGGTCCGCAGCAGCAGGTCGTCGTGGTCGGCCTCGATCAGCCGCCCGAGCGAGTCGGTCAGCGCGTGCCGGATCGAGTCGATGATCGGCTCGCCGGGCGGCCGGGCCCGCAGCGCCTGGACGAGCGCGGGGTCGTACTCGTCGTCGAGGACCACGTCCTCCTTGGTCGGGAAGTAGCGGAAGAAGGTGCTGGGGGAGACCTCGGCCGCGTCGGCGATCTGGTCGACGGTGGTGGCCTCGTAGCCCTGGGCGGCGAAGAGGCGGTAGGCCTCGCGCCTGATGGTCTGCAGGGTGCGCAGCTTCTTGCGCTCCCGCAGGCCCATCTCCGGCGCGGTCGGGGTCTCCTTGGCGTTCATGCCAGCGATTGTCCGTGCTCGGCGGTGGATGTCGCGACCTCCCGCGCGGCGGGGGCCGCCTCGCCGTCCGCGGCCCTTCCGGTGCGGGCGGGCAGGAAGAGGGCGGCGAGCACGGCACCGACCAGGGCGATCGCCGCGCACACCAGCAGTGCCAGGCTCATGCCGTGCACGAAGGCGTGGTGCGCGGAGGCCAGCAGCCCGGGGTCCCGCAGCCGCGCCGCCACCGCGCCGGCACCGCTCACCGAGTCCTGTGCGGCGGCCGCGGCCTGATCGGACAGTCCTCCGGTGTCCAGCCGGGCCAGATAGCCGGCGCTCAGCAGACTGCCGAGACCCGCGACGCCGAGCACCCCGCCGACCTGCTGCACGGTCTCCAGCAGGCTGGTGCCCCGCCCGGAGGCCTCCGCGGGCAGCGACGCCATCACCAGGCTGGTCGCGGGCACCACGGCGAGGCCGAAGCCGAAGCCCGTCATGGTCAGCCAGAGGGCGGCGTACGCGTATCCGTCGCCGGTGCCGGTGGCCGCGCCGACCAGGGTGCCCGCGGCGAAGACCAGCAGCCCCGCGGACACCACGACCCGTGCGCCCAGCCGCGGCACCAGCGTCTCGCCCAGCGTGGCGGCGGCCATCAGCCCGCCGATCAGCGGCAGGATCCGCAGGCCCGTGCCGAGTGCGTCGTGCCCGAGCACCTCCTGCAGATACTGCGGGACGACGAACATGATGCCCATCAGCGCGAAGTTCACGAAGACGGCGGTCAGCGTGCCCCAGCGGAAGCGCGGGTCGGCGAACAGCCGCATGTCCACCAGCGGGTGCGGATGGCGCCGCTGCCACCAGGCGAAGACCGCGAGCACCAGCGCGCCGCCGACGACGCCGCCCAGCACCCGGGGGCTGCCCCAGCCGTCGTCGGGGACCAGGATCGTGCCGTAGACGAGCGCGGTGATGCCCACGGCGCTGAGCACGGTGCCGACGGTGTCGAAAGGCACCGCGGCGCCGCGCTCCCGGGTCCGGTCGGCGGGCAGCAGCCAGACGCAGGCGATCAGCGCGAGCACCACCACCGGCATGTTGAAGAGGAAGACCGAGCCCCACCAGAAGTGGTTGAGCAGCCAGCCGCCGACCAGCGGGCCCACCGGCATGCCGATCGCGGTGGCCGCGGTCCAGGCGCCGATCGCCTTGGGCAGTTCGGCCGGGCCGAAGACCCGGGGGAGCACCGCCATCGACACCGGCATGATCATCGCCGCGGCCAACCCCAGCACGGTCCGCACGGCGATCAGCTGCCCCGGCGAGCCCGCCTGGGTGCCGGCCAGCGAGGCCAGGCCGAACAGCGCGATGCCGCCGATCAGGACGCGCTTGTGGCCGTGGCGGTCGCCGAGCAGCCCGACGGGCAGCATCGCCACCGAGAGCGCCAGCAGGTAGCCGCCGTTGATCCACTGCAACTGCGCGCTGTCGGCGCCCAGTTCTCCCGACAGGGTGGGCAGCGCCACGGTGATCACGGTGCCGTCGAGGGCGATGATCAGCACGCTCAGCGTCAGGGCGGCCAGCGCCCACCAGCGGCGCGGGGAGTTCGCGAGCGGGGGAGGGGCGGGCGCGGGCACGGACATGACGGTCTCCTGGGGGTCGACTCTGTAAAGAGAGTAACTCCCATGAAACTGTAATCTGTCAAATGAAAGTGAACTGTCAGTTTGCTCTGCGGTGACTTGTCGTCTTCTTCGCGGTCTTCTTGGCCGGGGCCTTCCGCGCGGTGGTCTTCTTGGCCGCCGCCTTCTTCGGCGCCGCCTTCTTGGCCGGGCGCTTCCCGGTGCCGCCCTCGCCCTTCGAGCTCAGCTCGGTGACGGTCGCATGCCGCCCGTCCTCGCCGCCGCGGCTGTCCTTGGCCTGGTCCACCGAGGCCTGCAGTGCCGCCATCAGGTCCACCACCTTGCCGCCGCCGCCCTCGCCGGCCGGCGCGGGCGGCTCGGCGCCCTCCAGCTTCGCCGTCACCATCGCCTCGACAGCCGCCGCGTATTCGTCCTGGTACGCCGCCAGGTCCGCCTCGCCGAGCGCCTCGATCAGGGTGTCGGCGAGCTGCAGCTCGTTGTCGCTGATGTTGACCTTGCCGCGCGGGACGGCGTCGGCCGCCGAGTTCAGCTCGTCGGGCCAGCGCAGCGTCTGCAGCAGCAGGATGTCGTCGCGCGCGGTGATCAGCGCCAGGTGCTCGGAATTGCGCATCGCGAACTTGCCCACCGCCGCCTTGCCCGAGCGGGCCAGCGCCTCGCGCATCAGGACGTACGGCTTGTTCGCCGTCGGCGAGGACGGCGCCAGGAAATACGGCGTGTCCAGCTGCATCGCGTCCACCGAGGCCGCCTCGACGAAGCCGCTCACCTCGATGGTCTTGGCGGTCGGCAGCGGCAGCCCCTGGAGGTCCGCGTCGGTGACCTCGACCAGCTGGTCGTCCGGGGTCTCGAAGGCCCGGCCGATGTCGGCGGAGGTCAGTACCTCCTCGTCCAGCTCGCAGGTCTTCTGGTAGCGCACCCGGCCCTGGTCGGCCAGATGGATCTGCCGGAAGCTGATCTTGTGGCTCGACACCGCGGACCCGAGCTTCACCGGGATGGAGACCAGCCCGAAGGCCAGGTTCCCGCTCCAGACGCTGCGCATGGCATGTCCTTTTTGTCAGACTATGGGAATCTTTATGGTATGCCGATCACCGAGGTCGAGGGCCGCCAGATCAAGCTCAGCAACCTCGACCGGGTGCTCTGGCCGGAGACCGGCACCACCAAGGGCGAGCTGCTGCACTACTACGCGAGCGTCGCCGACGCCCTCATCCCGCACTGCGCCGGGCGCCCGGCCAGCTTCGTGCGGACCCCCGACGGTGTGCAGGGCCAGCGCTTCTTCCAGAAACGCCCGCCCGCCGGTACCCCCGACTGGGTGACGACCGCCGAGACGCTCAGGAGCAGCGGCGAACTCATGCCGCAGGTCCAGCTGAACGACCTCGCCACCCTGATGTGGGCGGCGAACCTCGCGTGCGTGGAGATCCACACCCCGCAGTGGCGCTCCGCGGTGCCCGGCACCGCCGACCGCCTGGTCATCGACCTCGACCCGGGCCCGGACCGCACGGTCGTCGACTGCTGCGAGGTGGCACTCCTGCTGCGGGAGCGGCTCGCCGCCGACGGCATCGAGACCTGGGCCAAGACCAGCGGCTCCAAGGGCCTGCACCTCTACGCGGCGCTACGGGGCGCCGACTCGCGGCAGGCCTCCGCCTATGCGCGGCGGGTCGCCCAGGAGCTGGAAGCCGAACACCCTGACCGGGTGGTGTCACGGATGGCCAAGGCGGACCGGACCGGGCGGGTCTTCATCGACTGGTCGCAGAATTCCGCGAAGAAGACGACGGCGACGCCTTATACGGTGCGGGCCCGCCCGCATCCGACGGTTTCCACGCCCCTCGCGTGGGACGAGGTGGCCGCCGCGGCCACTCCCGCGGACCTGACCTTCACCCTCGCCGACCTCCCCCCACGCCTCGCCACCCACGGCGACCTCCTGTCCCCCCTTCTCGCCCCCGCCTCGCCTTCCCCCCTGCCCTGACCTCCGCCAGTCCGGTGACCGCCCCTCGCGGTACGCAGAGGGCACCCCACCAGGGGTGCGGGGAACTGCGCGCCCAGCCCACCACCGGCCGGTGGTCCGGAGCGGACCGAACAGCCCCTTTCGGCCGGTGGCGACGTGCAGCCCGTCGACGGCTGGTCGCGCAGTTCCCCGCGCCCCTGAAGGGCACCGCCCGCCGCGGAGGGCAAGCCCCCAGGGGCGCGGGGAACTGCGCGCGCGATCACGACGGTGCTGAGGCGTGACCCCACCGCCTCCCGGCGGGGAGGGGCCCGGAGACCGCGGGCCGGCGGTCAGGAACCCGAGGGGGAGCCGGAAAGGTGCTCCGACAGCTCCTTTTCGTCCTCGTCGTTGAGCGAGGTCTTCAGCACGGTCCCCCCGTAGGGCCCCATCGCGGCAGCGAACTTGTCCTCGGTGATCTTCGCCGCCATGATCACCACCGCCGCCGACCCCGGCGTCAGCATCGCCTGCACCTGATCGCGGAACTGCTCGTCGATGCCCGACTTGCCGAGCTTGCCGACGAGTCCGCCCATCGCGGCGCCGGCCAGCAGGCCGAGTCCGGGGACGAGGAAGAGCAGGCCGAAGACGGCGCCCCACAGGGCGCCGGACGCCGCGGACACGCCGACGATCTTGCTCGGGGTGTCGACGTGGGTCTTGCCGTCGGCGTCGACGTTGACGATGGCGAGCCCGTTGAGGTTCACCACGTAGTCCTTCTGCAGGTTCTGGACGGCGTTGTAGGCGTCGTCCGCGACGGCGGGGTCGTCGTAACCGATCACGATGAGCTCGGACATCAGGGCCTCCTGGGAGAAGTACGCACCCATATGTACCCTATGCCGGAAATAGCGCGAAAGCCCGGCGGGCTACTCCCGCGGCTCCCCGTACCAGCGCCAGCCGGCAACGCGCTCGCGGCCCGGCAGGGCGGTGCGCCCGGTCGACCAGAGCAGCGTGGGCCACGGCTCGGCGTCCGCGGGCGCGTCGGGGAAGAGCCGGTGCAGGGACCTGGCGCACAGGTCGGCGGGCGGGTCGAAGGGCAGGCCGAGCCCCGCGGTGATGTCGTGGGTGTGGACGAGCGTCTCGACCACACCCATCGCACCGAAGCCCGCCGGGTCGGACGCCCCGAAGACGTGGTGCGACCGCAGGTCGGGCGACGTGGTGCGGACCATCGAGGTGAGCAGCGCGCCGCAGGCTTCGAGGACCTGCAGCAGGCCCGCGACGCCCTCCCCGCGGTCCACGAAGATCGTGCTGGCCGGCCCCTCCGGCGCCTCCCGGTGCCAGGCGGCCGGCACATGGGTGGCCAGCGAGGGGACCCGCGGGCCGAGTTGGAGGGCGTACGCGAACAGGTCGTCGGCCAGGTGCTCGGCGGTCTGCCAGCAGGTCCAGGTCAAGGTGCCGGCCGGCGCGTCCCAGCCGCTGTCGGGGGCGTCCCGCAGGGCCGCGACCGACAGCCGTACGGCCAGGTCGACGTCGTCGGCGGTCACGGGTCCCTGGGTGCGCTGCGCTGCGGAGGTCATGCCGGGACCGTACAACTCCCCCCGCCCGGCGGTGATCAGGGGGCGAAGACCTGCTGCGCGGCCACCGCCGCGCCGCCCCGCGCCCAGGCCTCGAAGGGCAGCGGGCGCACCACGAGGTCGCAGTCGGCCGCGGCCCCGAAGGCCTGGGCGCGGAAGGCGGCGCGGACCGCGTCGGCGAAGAGGTCGTAGGAGGCCACGCCCTCGCCGGAGATGACGATGCGCTGCGGGCCGACCAGGTTGGCGATGGAGGCCATGGCGAGGCCGAGCGCGCGCCCGGCGCGGGCGAAGACCTCGCGTACGGCCGGGTCGCCGGCGTGTGCGCGCCGGACCGCGCCGGCCATGGTCAGGCCGGGGTCGCCGGTGGCCTGCCTGGCCTGCTCGGTGATGGCGTGGGTGGCGGCGACGGCCTCCACGCAGCCGGTGTTGCCGCAGGTGCAGACCCGGTCGCCGCCCACCGGCAGGTGCCCGGCCTCGCCGGCGACGCCGTAGGCGCCCGACACCACCCGCCCGTCGACCGCGATACCGCAGCCGATGCCTGCGCCGACGGTGACCAGGGCGAACGACGACAGGCCCGCGCCCGCCCCGAACCACTGCTCGGCCACGGTCAGTGCCCGTACGTCGTTGTCGACCGCCGCGGGGGTGCCGGTGGCCGCCTCGACCAGCCGGGCCAGCGGCACCTGGCGCCAGTCCAGGAACGGCGAATACTGCACGGTCCCGGCCCGCGCGTCGATGTCCCCCGCGAGGGTGACCCCGATGCCGTGCACCCCGCCCGGTGACTCGGCGCCGCCCTCCGCCGCCGGGCCGCCTGCCGTCCGCAGCCGGGCCACCAGCCGGGCGATCGCCCGCACCGCGCTGCCGACGTCCCGTGAGGCCAGCGGGGCGCGGCGGGTGGCGAGCGGGGTGGCGGTCAGGTCGGTGAGGACGCCGATCAGCTCGTCCGCGGTGACCTTGACCCCGACGAAACGCGCGCGCTCCGCCCGTACGGCCATCGGCGTCGCGGGCCGGCCGCTGGCCCGCCCGCCGGCGGGGCGGCCCAGCTCGGTGATCCAGCCGTCGGCCAGCAGGGGTGCGGCGACCTTGGTGACGGCACCCGGCGACAGGCCGGTGCGCCGCCCCAACTCGGCCCGGGTGAGCGGTCCTTGCACCAGCAGCGTCCTGAAGACCAGGGCGGCGGCCGGCGGTCGTCCGGCGAGCGTCATGCCGCCGACCCTACCTTTCCTCCGGAAATCATCAAGCCCGAGACGGGTGTGCACCCACCCCAGACCCCCGCCGACTGCGGCCCAGGAATATGTTGACCGAGGAAGGAAAGTCGGCCTAGATTCGGCCGGACCCGAGGAGAGGAACCCGCCATGCAGGATGCCACCGCACGGACCGTCTCGCTGCGCGCGGCGGGCACCGCCCTGGTCGTGGAGCTGACCGAGCCGGTGCCGCGGGTCCTGCACTGGGGCGCCGACCTCGGCGAGCTGTCGGACGCCGACACTGCCGCGCTGAGCCTCACCGCGGACGGCGCCGTCCTCAACAACGCCATCGACCGGCCGCGCCGCTTCACCGTCTGGCCCACCGAGGCCGACGGCTGGTCGGGCACCCCCGCGCAGGAGGGCCACCTCGCGGGCGGCGCCGCGGCGCCCGGGCCTGTGCTCACCGGCAGCACCCACCGGGACTTCACCGGCGGCGGCGGTGAGATCGGCATCGCCATGACGGACCGCACCACCGGCCTCGACATCGCCGTCACCTACCGCCTGGAGCCCTCCGGCGTGCTCGGCGTCAGCGCGGAGCTGACCCGCAGGGCGGACGCCGAGCCCGTACCGTACGACCTCGCGCGGGTCTCCACCCTGCTGCCGCTGCCCGCCAGGGCCGCCGAGGTGCTGGACTTCACGGGCAAGTGGAGCAGGGAGCGCCAGCCGCAGCGCCGCCCGCTGGGCCACGGCGGCCACGTGCGCGAGGTGCGGCGCGGCAAGCCCGGCCTGGACTCGCCCTACCTGCTGGCCGCCGGGGTGCCCGGCTTCGGCTTCAGGGACGGCGAGGTGTGGGGCGTGCACATCGCCTGGAGCGGCGACCAGCGCTATCTGGTCGAGCAGCTCCCCGAGGGCGCCGGCGTCCACGCCGCGGTCCTCGGCGGCGGCGAACTGCTGAGGGCCGGCGAGATACGCCTCGCGCCCGGCGCCACCTACCGCACCCCGGTCTGCCACTTCGCCTGGTCGTCCGACGGCCTCGACGGTCTCGCCGACCGCTTCCACGCCCTGCTGCGCGCCCGCCCCGGGCACCCGCGCACCCCCCGTCCGGTGGTGCTCAACAGCTGGGAGGCCGTCTATTTCGACCACGACCTGGACCGGCTGCGCCGGCTCGCCGACCGCGCCGCCGAGGTCGGGGTGGAGCGCTTCGTGCTGGACGACGGCTGGTTCACCGGCCGCCGCGCCGACGACGCGGGCCTCGGCGACTGGTACGTCGACCCGGAGGTGTGGCCCGCCGGCCTCGCGCCGCTGGCCGACCACGTACGGTCGCTCGGCATGGACTTCGGGCTCTGGTTCGAGCCCGAGATGGTCAACCCCGACTCCGACCTGGCCCGCGAGCACCCGGACTGGATCCTGGGCCCGGCCCGCGGACGCGGCCCCACCTCCCGCAACCAGTACGTGCTCGACGTCTCGCACCCCGACGCGTGGGCCTATCTGCTGGACCGCCTCGACACCCTGGTCGGCGAATACGGCATCGCCTACCTCAAGTGGGACCACAACCGCGAGCTGCACGAGGCGGTGCACGGCCCCGGCGACCGGCCCGCGGGCCACGCCCAGGTCGAGGCCTTCTACCGGCTGCTCGACACGCTGCGCTCCCGGCACCCCGCGCTGGAGATCGAGAGCTGCGCCTCCGGCGGCGGCCGGATCGACCTCGGGGTCCTGGCCAGGACCGACCGGGTGTGGACCTCGGACTGCAACGACCCGGTGGAGCGCCAGACCATCCAGCGCTGGACCGCTCAGCTGCTGCCGCCCGAGCTGATCGGCGCCCACGTCGGGGCGGCGGAGAGCCACACCACGGGACGGGTCACCGCCGACACCTTCCGGCTGGCCACCAGCCTCTTCTGCCACCCCGGCATCGAGCAGGACCTCACCCGGTGCGAGCCCGCCGAACTGGCCGCGATCACCGCGTGGACCGCGCTCTACCGCGAGCTGCGCCCGCTGCTGCACAGCGGCCGGCAGGTCCGCGCCGACCTGCCCGGTGACGCGACCCTGCTGCACGGCGTCGTCGCAGGCGACTCCTCGGCCGCGCTCTACTGCTGGGCGCGGCTGGCCACCTCGGCGGAGGGGCAGTCGGGCCGGGTACGGCTGCCCGGCCTGGCTCCGGACGCCCGCTACCGGGTGCGGGTCCGCACCGACCTCGGGCTGCCGTCGCTGCACCAGTCGGCGGGCCCGGCCTGGTTCACCGCGGCGCTGGACGGCTGGGTGCCGATGCCGGGGGCGGTGCTCGTGCGGGCGGGGCTGCCGATGCCGACGCTCAATCCGGGCCACGCGGCCCTGATCGAGGTGCGCGCGGGCTGAGCGGGGGGTGCCCGGCAGGAGGGGGTGCGCCCGCTGTATCGTCCGTTCGGTCCACCCCGGCTGCGGCGGCGCCGCCCCCTCGCCAGGGTGCCGCACGAGGGGATCCACGCCGGGGCCCCGGCCGGACGACGGGACCAGGGAGCGCACCCGATGGACCTCACCAGCACCGTGGACGGCCTGATGGGCGGTCTGACGGCGGACCTCGCACGGCTCGCCGCGATCCCGTCCATCGCCTTCCCCGGCTACCCGCGCTCCGAGGTCGTCAGGGCCCACGACCTGCTGGTGGAAATGCTGCGGGGCGCGGGCGTCGAGCACATCGAAAGCCTCGACCTGCCCGACACCGCGCCGGTCGTCTACGCCGAGATCCCGCCCCCCGACCCGGACGCGCCGACCGTACTTCTCTACGGCCACTACGACGTCCAGCCCCCCGGCGACGAGTCGCTGTGGCTCTCGCCGCCCTTCGAGCCGACCCCGGTCGAGGGCGGGCTGCGGGCCCGCGGCATCGCCGACGACAAATCCAACGTCATCGCCCACCTGGGAGTCCTGCGCGCCTACGGCGGCCGGCCGCCCACCGGGCTGAAGATCGTCATCGAGGGCCAGGAGGAGTACGGCAGCGCCTTCGACGACTACCCGCCCACCGACCCCGGGCGCTTCGCCTGCGACGCCATGGTGATCGCCGACATGGGCAACCTGCGGCCCGGCACCCCGACCTTCACCACCGGGCTGCGCGGCGTCGCCGAGATCGTGGTGGAGGTGCGCACGCTGGCCGAGGCCCGGCACAGCGGCGGATACGGCGGCGCCGCCCCCGACGCGCTGCTCGTCCTGGTCCGCGCGCTGGCCGGGCTGCACGACGAACACGGCGACGTGGCCGTCGCGGGGCTGCGCCGCGAGCAGTGGGACGGGGCGTCGTACACCGAGCGGGAATTCCGCGAACTGGCCGCCGTGGCCGACGGGATGCCGCTGACCGGCACCGGCAGCCTGGGGGAGCGGCTGTGGAGCGGGCCGGCGATCACGGTGATCGGCCTGGACGCCCCGGCTGTGGACGGCGCCGCCTCCGCGGTGGTCCCCTATGCGCGCGCCAAGCTCAACCTGCGGGTCCACCCGCGCCAGGACCCGCGGCAGGCAACCGATGCGCTGGTCCGGCACCTGCGTGAACACCGGCCTTACGGCGTCGAGTTGACGGTCACCCCGGGCGACGCGGGCCCCGGCTTCGAGGCGGCGACCGGCGGCCCGGCCTACCGGGCCGCCCGCACCGCGCTGCGCGAAGCCTGGGGCGCGGAGCCGCAGTTCGCGGCCAGCGGCGGCTCCATCCCGCTGGTCAACGGGCTCGCCAGGGCCGTGCCGCACGCGGAGGTGCTGCTCTTCGGCGCCCAGGACAGCATGTGCAATCTGCACGCGCCCAACGAGCGGGTGCTCTTCTCCGAACTGCGCGGCGCGGTGATCGCGGAAGCGGCCTTCCTGCGTGAATACGCCGCTGCCTTCCGGGCGGCGGACCGCCCGCGATGAGCGGCATTTGTGGATTTGTCTCGCTCGGTGGGATTTCCGCCTGATGTCACCTGGTTCCACCTGATGTCACCCGGTGCTGTCCGGCGCCGTCCGGTGCCGCACACAACGAATGCAATTGCATCGGGAATTGCAGATGCGCTTGCCGGGTAGAGGTGTGTGGGAGTGCCGCGAACCGCGGTGCTCTTGCGACGGATGAGCCCGGTGGACTCAGGAGAGAGGCGATGTCCTGTGGAACAGCAGATCGTCAACGGCGTGCAGGCCAGCAGCATTTCCGGGGCGCGATGGACCAAGAGTGCCCGTAGCAACCCGAGTGGCAACTGTGTCGAGGTTGCCCAACTGCCGGGCGGCGGCGTGGCCGTTCGCAATTCGCGCTTCCCGGACGGACCGGCTCTGGTATACACGCAAGCAGAGATGGCCGCATTCGTCGGGGGTGCCAAGGACGGCGACTTCGACGCTTTTACGGTGTGAAGCCGGCCGTTTGACGTCCAAGAGGGCGAACTGCGGGCTTCGCGGTGCAATACTGACCCGTCCAGTATGACTCGGGAGCCCGCATGTCCGCTCAAGCGCAGCCCGTATCGCCGTTACCGCTGTTCGAACGCCGTCCGGACATGGGCGCGCGGGCCATGTCCCGGGTGCTGGGCAATTACCTCCGCGCCCTGCGCGAGAGCCGCGGCTGCAGCCCGGCCACCGCGGGGAGCCACATCCGCGCCCACGCGTCGAAGATCAGCCGCATGGAGACCGCCCATGTCTCCCTCAAGGCGCGCGACGTCGAGGATCTGCTCCAGCTCTACGGCGTCGCCGACGACGAACGCGCCCAGATCGCCGACCTGGTGCGGCGCGCCGCCGGCCCCGACTGGTGGCAGCCCTACGGCGAGATCGTCCCCGAGTGGCTCCAGGCGCTCATCGGCCTGGAGCGCGACGCCCACCTGGTGCGCACCTACGAGACCCAGTTCGTGCCCGGTCTGCTGCAGACCGTCTCCTACGCCAGGGCGGTGGTGCGGAGCGGCCACCGGCTCGCCCCCGCCGAGGAGAACGCCCGGCGCGTGGAGCTGCGGATGGAACGGCAGCGCAGGATGGCGGAACCCGGGGCACCCGTGCTGTGGGCGCTCATCGACGAGGGGGCGCTGCACCGCCCGGTCGGCGGCGCGGCCGTGATGCGCGAGCAACTGCAGTACCTGCTCGACGTCCTGCGCCGGCCCGGCGTACGGCTGCAGGTCGCCTCGTACGCCGCGAGCGCCTCCGCCACCCCCGGGACCGCGGTGACCTATCTGCGCTTCGCCCAGGGCTTCCTGCCCGACGTCGTCTACCTGGAGCACATGACCAGCGCGGTCTACCTGGACCGCCTCGACGACGTCGACCGCTATCGCGCCGCGCTGGACGAACTCAGCGCGCTCGCGGCAACTCCCGCCGCCAGCAGGGTGATCCTGGAGGAGGCCCTGCTCCGCTACCAGTGAGCCGGTGCGTGCGGAGCCTCCCGCCGCCGGCCGGTCAGCCGGGGATGCGGCCGACGCCGCCGAACCCGATCCACTCCATGCTGGGCTGCTTGAGCACCAGATCGGAGTCCGGGCGCCAGGTGGACACCTCCACCAGGCCGGGCTCCAGGATCTCCGTGCCCTCGAGGAACCGCAGCACATCCTGCTCGCGCCGCACCTCGCCCCAATTCCCGCCGGTGCTGCGGGCCATGAAGTCGGTGACGCCGCGCCGGGTCTCCTCGTCCTCGCTGACCAGCTGGCACACCACCAGGTAGCTTCCCGGCGGCACTTTGGCCGCCGCCCGCCGCACCACGTCCGCCGGGTCGTCACGGTCCGGAATGCAGTGCAGCACCGACACGAAGAGCACGGCGACCGGCTCGTCGGTGTTGATCAGCCGCTTGACCTCCGGGTGCGCCCAGATCGTCTCGGTGTCGCGCATGTCCGCCTGGATCACCGCGGTGTTCTCGTTCTGCTCCAGCAGCGCGCGGCCGTGGGCCAGCACTATCGGGTCGTTGTCGATGTAGACCACCCGGGACGAGGGGTCGACCCGCTGGGCCACCTCGTGGACGTTGTCCTGCGTCGGTAAGCCGGAGCCGTGGTCCACGAACTGCCGGATCCCGTGGTCCTCGGCCAGCCTGCGCACGACCCGGCGCAGGAAGGCACGGTTGTTCAGCGCCAGCACCTTGGTGCTCGGCACCTGCTTGAGCAGCTCTTCCGTGGCCGCGCGGTCGGCGGGGTAGTTGTCCTTCCCGTCCATCAGGAAGTCGTACATGCGAGCCACACTCGGCACCGTCACGTCGATCTTGTCCGTCAGTGGTACGTCCCCGTTGTCCATCGGGTTCCTCACGGCATCATCGGCTCGGCACAGGCGGGTTGGAAGTGATCTGGAACACTCCCATCCTAGGGAGCGGGCGGGGCACGGTCGAGACCGTGACCCGCCCCCCCGGCCCCGGCCGCACCGGCCGGGAAGCGGGAAACCCCGCGGCGGGCGGGACCGGGAGCGGGCTCACGCGCGGGCGGCGAGCCACTCGGTGAAGGTGGTGGTGCCGCGGGGGCCGTCCGTGACGGGGAGGAGGCCGCCTTCCGTCATGGCGCGGCCTCCTGCGCCGGGGAGCCGCAGCGGGAAGATCAGCCGGCGCGAGCCGTCGGCCCGGGCGAGGCGCTTGACCATGTCCGTCATCTGCTCCTGGTGCGGCCCCGCCAGGTCCGGCGCCATGCCCTGCGGCGGCCCCTCCACCAGGCGGACCAGTTCGGCGGCGACCTCGGCCACCGCCACCGGCTGGCTGAGCATCCGCGGCGCCACCGCGACCGGACCCGGCATGTCGAGCATCTGCCCGGCGAACTCGTGGAATTGCGTGGCCCGCAGCACCGTCCACGGCACGCTGCCGGCCGCGATCAGCTCCTCCTGCCGTCGCTTGCCGGCGTAGTAGCTGTATTCGACCCGGTCGATGCCGACGATCGACAGCGCCACGTGGTGGGCCACCCCGGCCTTCTCCTCGGCCGCCAGCAGGTTGCGGCCGGCCGCGTCGAAGAAGGCGACCGCGGGCTTGCGCCGGGTGGTCTTCACATTGCTCACGTCGATGACCGCGTCCACCGACTCCAGCGCCTCGTCCAGGCCGCTGCCCGTGACCAGGTCGACGCCGCGGGAGCGGGCCAGCACCACCGGCTCGTGCCCGCCTGCGGTCAGCGCCTCCACCACATGACGCCCCGTCAGCCCCGTACCGCCTGCCACCGCCACACGCATCGCGCGGCTCCTTTCGTCGTACCGGTCATCGAACAGCAGCAGCCAAGCACGGCTGCCGGGATGCCGCAGGCGAAAACGCGCCCCGGGACGGAATAGCGTCAGGCGGTCGCAGGCAGCGCGTTGTACGCCCGCGCCACCACGCTCGGCGCGGGCTCGCCGCCCGTGCCGGCCGGCCAGCGCAGCGTGACCTCCCGGGACTCGCCCGGCAGCAGCCACAGGCAGTTGTCGTCGGCCAGCGCGGGCACCGCGGGGTCGGCCAGCGACACCCGGACCATCGCGGCGGGCGACGCGCCGGTGTTCGCCACCGTCGCGGTGACCGCGGCCTCGCCCGCCGGGCGGGCCGCGACCGAGAGCCGTACGTTCGGCAGGCCGTTGAGCGAGCGCATGTCCGTGGGCGAGCGGTAGCGCCAGTAGTCGTTGGCCGACAGCAGCCGTCCGTCGGCCGCGGTCAGCCGCAGCCGCAGCAGATGCGCGGCCGGCAGCGCCCGCGCGAAGGGCATCGCGAAGGGCGCGCTGACGCTGCCTGCGGCCAGGTCGGCCGTGTGCAGCGACGGCGCCCCGATCGGCCGGCCGCCGAGGTCGTACAGCTGCCCGGCGACCGTCGCGCCCCGCAGCGCCGCCGCGGTGTGGTTCGCCGCGAGCACCGTGCCCTGCGCCGGGTCGGCCTGGACGTGCAGCGGCTCGCTGCCCTTGCGGGCCCCGTAGTAGCCGCCGCTCGTGTCGAGGCCGTGCCCGCACACCGGCCACACGGGGGTGTGCCGCGCCGGGTGCGGCAGCGTGAACGGCAGTCCGGCGGCGCCGCGCCACATCCGGATGTTCCACGCCTCGAACATCGCCCGCATGCTCTCGTAGTCGACGAACTGCGCCTTGCGGCTCAGCTCCTGCGCCGACGTCGAGGTGCCGAGGCGTTCGGCGACCGCCCGCAGATACCCCGCGCCGCGCGACCCGCCCGGTGCGCCGTGCCCGACAGCCTTGCCGCCGTGCGGCCCGACCCGGGTCGCCGCGGCGCCGGGTCTGCTGAGGGAGGTCGGGTTCTTCGGCATGGGCGCCGCTCCGTTCGGGAATGTGGGTGCAGAGGGTGCCGGCGGGCCGGCGGGCGTGCGGGAGTCCGCTCGCCCCGGGCGAGAAGGGCGAGCGAAGGATGACAACGTTGCCATGTCGTGTTGACAACGTTGCCAAGGCGGTCTGCTCTGCCGCGCCCGACACTTCAAGCCGGTTCGGGAAAACCCTCGTCGCCGCGCGGGCGGCCCGACGCGGACATGGCGAAGGGGGCCCGCGGACATGACGAAAGGGGTCGACGGCCGCCGCCGTCGACCCCCGCCGCGGGTGGGCCGCCCCGCCGGTCAGCCGACCGGGTAGCTCACCACGTCCACCGGCACGGTGTCGGTGCCCTGCGCCGCACCACCGTGGTCGTTGATCACATGGTCGATCACACCGGCGCCGTTCAGCGACACCGTGAGCAGGTCGTGGAAGCGCACGCCGTCCCTGACGGGCGCCTCGAAGCCGTGCGAGACATGGATCGTCGGGTCGACGTTGAAGAAGCAGTAGCTGCCGAGGCCCCAGCCCTCGTGGTGGCGCACCGCGTCGCCGACCTTGTACGCCGCATAGCCGTCGACGCCGTGGTGGCGGTAGGCGGCCTGGTTCGGCGGGTCGTACGGCAGCTCGTTCTGGAACATGACCGTCCGGCCGTGGTCGCCGTTCCACACCACGTTGTACTTCTGGAAGTGCTCCACGAACAGGCCGGTCGCCAGCACGTTGTCGCCGTTGACCACCACACCGGACTCGGCGGTGTTCACCGTCCAGCCCACCCCGCTGCCGTGGTCGGCACGCCAGGCCCAGATGTGGTCGAGCAGCACGTTGTCGCTGTTGACCACCAGCGCGGTGCCGGTACGGCCGGGGCCCGCGCCGCCGACCCGGAAGAAGACGTCCTGCACCGACGTCGGGTCCTGCGGGTCGCCGCGCCGCCCGTGCCCGCTGCCGATCTCCAGCAGCGACCGCGACTCGGTCTCGCCCGCGTCGAAGAGCAGGCCCGCGATCCGCACCCCGCGTACGTCGTCCACCCGCATCGCGACCGCGCCGCCGGCCGGGGTGAGCGTCGCGAAGCCGAGGCCGAGCACCACGGTGCCCGCCCACTTGACCTTGATGGTGCCGGTCAGCTTGTAGATGCCCGGGGTCAGCAGCAGGTGCTTGCCCTGCGCCAGCGCCTTGTTGATGGCGCGCACCGGGTCGGAGGGCTTGGCGACGAAGAACTGCTCGATCGGGATCGAGCTGCCCGGAGTGTGCCCCGCGCTCCACGTCGCCCCCGCCGTCTCGCGCCGCAGCGCGGGCAGGAACACCCGGTAGCGGCCGGTCCCGTCGACGTAGAGGAAGGGCTTCTCGCGGCTGAGCGGGGTGGTCGGCAGCGTGGTGTAGGGCGGGTCGGGGAAGGACTGCTCAGGGGCGCCGGTCACGCCCGCGAAGACCTGGTTCCACACGCCGTTGGACCAGCCGGCCACCGCGCTGTTGCGGGTCAGCCACTGCTGCTGCGAGGCGTTGACGACCTGGCCGTCGACCACCGAGTCGGCGATGAAGCCGCCGCTGGAGAAGCCGCCCTGGCGGGGGAAGAGGAAGAGCCGGCCGCGGATGTGCACCCGGCGCAGCGGCGCCGCCTGCGACACCGCCCACCAGTTGATGCCGTCGGTCGGGTTGACCGCCAGGTTCTCCGCCGAGCGCCAGAAGTTGGTGAGCGCGCTGTCGCCGCCGCCGGGCTGCGGCTGGCCCTCGACGCGGACCGCGCCGTTGATCGTCACGTCGTCGGGGGAGAGGCCGAGCCCTGCGACCGAGGTGTAGTAGCCGAGCTGGGCGTCCACGTCGTAGGTGCCGGGCTTGAAGAGGAACGCGAAGCGTCCGGTGCCGAATTCGCTGGTGACCTGCTGCTGGGCGGCGGCGTCCAGCGCGGCCTGGATGTCGGCGGCGGGGGTCGCGGGGTCGAAGACCCGGACGTGCGGACCGAAGTCCGGCTCCGCGGGGGCGTGCGGGCGCCCCTGGCCGCCGCGCGCGGCGGCGGGAGCCGCGGCCGCGCCGAGCGGCACGGCCGACGCCAGGGCGGCCGTGGCGATGAACGAACGCCGGCTCAGCGCGTTGTCCGCGGGAGCGTCCGGCCCTTCCAGGTCCCCTTCCCGGGCAGGGAGTTCACTGCCTGCGGCCCTGAACGACGACATGTGCGATGACCACCTTCTACCACCTGAGGCCGGCAGCCCTACGGATCGTGGGCGGCGTGAGAGCGCTCTCTCGCAGACGTACCCTGCGGTGTGCGGGGCCCGCTGTCAAGATGTGTGAGAGCGCTCTCTTCCGTGCCTGGCCACCCCCCTCACAGTCGCACCATCCGCCACGGCGCCCGCCGTTCGCGCCCGTTCCGCCGGTTCGGCCGCATGGGCGTCGGCAGCCCGCGTGCGACGCTGTGACGTGCGGTTTCGTCGTGGGAACCGGCCGGCGGACAGGGCGTGGCGGCGGCCGCGCCGGGGCGCGGGTGGGGCGCCGGCGTGCGGTCACGGTGTCGTAACTGTTGCGTGTGCGTCAGGTCGCGGAGTCGGCGTCGGGCACCCGGCGGCGGTCACCTGCCCGCGGTCACGGCCTTGAGTTCGGCCAGCGACTCCCGCATCAGCTGCGCCAGTTCGCTGTCGTCCGGGCCGCCGACCCAGCGTTCGAACGCGATCCGGAAGACCGCGATACCCGCCTCGGCCGCCAGGCTCGCGGCCGGTTCCGCCACCCCGCGCCGGTGCAGGGCGGCCGCGGTCGCCGCGGCGAGCGCGGCGAGCTTGATCAACTCCCGTTCCTGCAGCTCGGTGTTCGCGGTGATGACGGACTGGCGCCGCAGGGCGAACGGGCGGCGCTCCTGCATGAGGCCGCCGACGGTGTCGAGGCCGGCGGCGACCGCGTCGATCGGCGCCGCACCCTCGGGTGCACCCGTCACTGCGGCGACCAGCAGCTCCTGGAGTTCGGCCGAGCCGGAGAACAGCACTTCGCGCTTGTCGGCGAAGTGCCGGAAGAACGTCCGCTCGGTGAGCCCGGCCCGCCCGGCGATCTCGGTGACCGTGGTCTGCGCGAAGCCGCGCTCGACGTAGAGGTCGAGTGCGGCCTGCTCAAGGCGGCCCCGTGCGTTCGGCTGCCATCTACCCATGGCCGCGAGTCTACGCGATGGCAGCGACTGACATGAGGTGCTACGGTTGATGTCAGGAGCTGACATCAACCCTTCCGTGCCGGAAACCGCGGTGCGGGACTGCCGGCTCACCCCGTCAACCGGAGGTTCTTTCCCATGCGTGTTCTCGTCACCGGCGCGTCCGGCTGGATCGGCTCCGCCGTCATCCCCGAACTCATCGGCGCGGGCCACGAGGTCGTCGGCCTCGCCCGCTCCGACGCCGCGGCCCGCACCGTCAGCTCGGCCGGGGCCGAAGTGCTCCGCGGCACCATCGACGACCTCGACATCCTGCGGAGCGCGGCCGACGCCTCCGACGGGGTGATCCACCTCGCCTTCAAGCACGACCTCGCCTTCTCCGGCGGCTTCGAGGCCGCGGCCGAGGCCAACCAGCGGGCCGTCGACGCCATCGGCGAGGCCCTGGCCGGATCCGACCGGCCCTTCACCATCGCCAGCGGAGTCCTCGGCCTCGCCCCGGGCCGCGTCGCCGTCGAGGGCGCCGGGCTCGCCCCGGACGAGCAGGCCTTGTCCGGCGGCCCGGCCCTCCGCCTGGCCACCGCCCGCTCGATGGTCGCCCTCGCCCCCCGCGGCGTCCGCACCTCCGTGGTGGGCCTCGCCCCGACGATCCACGGCGACGGCGACCACGGCTTCATGGCGACGCTGGTCGCCATCGCCCGCGAAAGGGGCGCCGCCGGCTACATCGGCGACGGCTCCCAGCGCTGGCCCGCGGCACACCGGCTCGACGCCGCGCGCCTCTTCCGGCTGGCACTGGAGAAGGCCCCCGCGGGCTCGGTCCTGCACGGCGTCGCGGAGGAGGGCGTACCGCTCCGCGAGGTCGCCGAGGTGATCGGCCGCCACCTCGACCTGCCGGTCACCTCCGTCGCCCCGGAGGACGCGGCCGCCCACTTCACCTGGATGGCCTCCTTCCTGGCCCTCGACAGCCCGGCGTCGAGCGCGCTCACCCGCGAACTGGTGGGCTGGCAGCCGATGGAGCCGGGCCTCGTCGAGGACCTGGAGAAGGGCCACTACTTCCGGTAGTCCCGGCGCGCTCCCGGCGCGCTCCCGGCTCGCGGCGGGCGCTCGCGGCGGCGTGCCGCCTGCGGCCTGCCGCGGCCGGCTGTCGGTCTCACGGGCGGCCGGTCCGGCGCCCGGCGGTCCGCCTCCACCGTCGGAGGGTCCGCCTCCGACGTCCCACGGCCCGCCTCCGGCACCTCAGGGGGCGCCGGGGCGGTGACACGATGGCCCGGGTCGGCCGTTCAAGCGGCGGCCGCGGGACCCGGCCCCCTCACCCGACCCGCCAGTCGGCGTTCGCGCCGCGGACCAGCAGGCACGGCAGGTCGCCGGGCACCCGGCCGGCCGGCCACGCGGCGAACGCCGCCGCCGCGGCCGGCCGGGATACCGTACGGGCCCCGGCCCCGCGGGTGTCCGTTCAGACGGTGAGCACCTCGACGCCTGCCTCCTCGAAGGCGGTGACGGCCGCCGCGGGGGCGGCGGTGTCGGTCACCAGCGTGTCGACGGCGCCGGTGGCGCAGATGCGGGCGAAGGCGCGGCGGCCGATCTTGGAGGAGTCGGTGGCGACCACGACGCGCCGGGCGCGTTCGGCGAGCAGGCGGTTGGTGCTCGCCTCGTCCTCGTGGTGGGCGTAGACGCCATCGGCCGGGTCGATCGCGTCGACGCCGAGGACCGCGATGTCCAGGGTGATCTGCCGCAGGACGCCGCCGGCCAGCGGGCCGGTCAGCTCGTAGGACTGCGGGCGGGCGACGCCGCCGGTCACCACCAGCTTGATCTGCGGCCGGATGACCAACTCGCCCGCGATGTTCAGCGCGTTGGTGACCACGGTGAGCACCGGCGGCCGTCCGGCCGCGCCGGCGCCGGCGGCCTCGGCGAGATCGCCGCGCAGCGCCAGGGCCCGCGCGACCTCCGTGCTCGTGGTGCCGCCCGTCAGCCCGACGACCTGGCCGGCCGCGACCATCGCGGCGACCGCCGCGGCGATCCGCTGCTTCTGCGGGGCGTTGCGCGCGGTCTTGTACCGCAGCGGCAGCTCGTACGACACCCCGTGCGCGACGGCGCCGCCGCGGGTCCTGATCAGCATCTGCTGCTCGGCGAGCTGGTCGAGGTCGCGGCGGATGGTCGCGGTCGAGACCCGCAGCGCCGCCGCCGCCTCCTCGACGTCGAGACGGCCGTGCTCGGCCAGCAGGTCGAGCAGCGAGGTCCACCGGGCGTCCCGGGACACAGGGTCACTCCTCTCGGCCGCGCGGCGTCCGCCCGCCGCGCGCGGGCGCCGCCGCCCGTCATCCGGCCAGCGTCGCACACCCCGTCCCGCCCGCGGCCCCCGGGCCCGCGGCCGGCCAGGCCATGTCGCCGGTGCGGCCCGCGCGGCGGGCGGACGCTACCTCTGAGCCGCCGGCCGTTCGCTGTGGGACCTGATGCCCTCGGCCTCCAGCGCCAGGTAGCGGCGGACGAGGCCGCCCGCCAGGAAGCCGATCGGCCAGGCCAGGACGCCCGACTGGTCGAGGGTCAGGGTGAGGCGGGCGGTGGCGCCGTCGGGTTCGACGAGGTGGGTGGCCCGGGAGAGGACGCCGGGGGCGCGGGACTCCCAGACGAAGGAGGCGCCCTCGTCGATCCGGATGACGGTCCACAGGGCCTTGCGGAGCTTGGGCTGGCGGACGTCGAAGCGGGCGCCGAGCGTGGGGCGCGGGCCGTCGAGGCCGCGGACGGAGGTCATGGAAGCGGTCAGGTCCGGCCAGTGCTCGACGTCGGTGAGGATCTGCCAGACACGCGGGGCGGGGGCGGAGACGCTCACCGCGTACGAGTAAGTGGGCACCGCGCTCTCCTTACGACCGGGGTGCGCCCACCCTATTACCCGGGCCCGCGGCCGCCCTCGGTGTGCACCCGGCGGTAGCGGCCGGGGGCCAGGCCGCACCACCGCTTGAAGGCGTGGGCGAAGGCGAATTCCGAGGTGTAGCCCACCCGTGCGGCGACCGAGGACAGCGGCAGCGCCGAGGTCGCGAGCAGCCTGGCCGCCAGCGTCATACGCCACCACGTCAGATAGCTCAGCGGCGGCCGCCCGGTGAGCGCCGCGAAACGCCGGGCGAAGGCGGCCCGCGACAGGCCGGCCTCGCGGGCCAGCCGCTCGACCGTCCAAGGGTCGGCCGGGGCGCGGTGCATCGCGCGCAGGGCGGCCGTCACCGGCGGGTCGTTCAGGGCCGCCGCCCAGCCGGTCGGGCCGCCGCCGTCCCGCAGCGGCGCGTCCTCGTACCAAGCGCGCAGCACGTACAGCAGCAGCGCGTCGAGCAGTGACGGCACGATCGCGTCGGTGCCGAGCCGCGGCCGCTCCAGCTCGCCGGCCAGCAGGCGTACGGCCGCGTCCGCCTCCGGGTGTCGGGCGGGCGCGGCGGGCAGGTGGACGAGGTCGGGCAGTTCGGTGAGCAGCGGGTGGCCGCGCTGCGGGTCGAGCGGGTAGCCGCCGGACAGCACCAGGGTCGCGGGGCCGTCACCGGCCGCCGGGCGGTGCCCCGCGGCGGCCGGCGGGGTGACCGCCGCGCCGGGGCTGTCGGACAGCACATGGCCGGTGCCGCGCGGCAGGAGCACCACGTCGCCCGGGCCGGCGTGGACGGCCGGGCGGCCGGCGGTGGGCCGCAGGACGCACACGCCGCGCAGCACCACCTGGAAGCCGGCCGTCCCCGGCGCGGGCGCGAACTCCTGCGCCCAGGGGGCGTGGTGCCGCGCCGGCGCCGACCGCGGCCGCCCTGCGCGGAGCACCGCGAGCACATCGCTGAGTACGTCCACCCCGAGACGCTACCCAGCGGCGAGACGGACACGCATGAACGCGGCGCCGAGGTGTACGGGCCGTCTCCCGGGCCGACTGCCCTCCGCGGCAGGCGAGTCCGGGCCCGGCGGGACGCCCGGGTGTTCCGGGCACCGCTCTTGGCAATGCGTCAACCGCCGGTGGCTTCTTGGTGCTTAACCGGTACAGCGCTCGGGCCGCCATCCGGCTCCGCTGTCGCCTTTGCGGCCTTCCTGTCAGGGAACGTCCGGACATTCCGAGGAGAACGCATGAGACTCCCAGCGCGACGCACTTGGCTGGCGGCCCTCGCCGCGGTGACGACGGCTGGCCTTCGGCTTCCCCGGCAGCCAGCAGATCACCAACATCTGGAACGCGGTGCAGCCCCCGAGCGGCAAGCAGGTCACCGCCGGCAACGCCCCCTACAACGCGGGCATCCCGGCCGGCGGCACCGTCAACCTCGGCTTCAGCGCCACCTCGGCGGCGGGGACGAACGGCGTGCCCGCCGCCTTCACCCTCAACGGCAAGGCCTGCAAGGTGTCCTGACCCGGGACGCCGCAGCGCGGGGGCCACGGCCCCCGCCGCCCGACGGCAGCGGGGGCCGTACGCGTGCCGCACCCCGCCCCGCACCCGCCGGCGCATCGGCAACGGCCGGCTCCGCCACCGCACTTACCCGGTTCAGTCGCCGGATATCCACAGACGACCGCCCGTTGACGCCGCCGACTCGGCGCCGGACTATGGGAGCGCTCCCATACCCCCCACGTCAAGGAGCCGTCCATGCGCAGACCCGCGTACCCCCACCGCTCGCACCGACCGCCGCGCAGACTGCTCGCGGCGCTCGCCACCGCCGTCGCCGCGGTGCTCGTCTACGTGCTGACGATGCTGCCCGCGCCCGCGGCCACCCCGAGCGCGGCCCAGGCCGACGTCGTCGGCAATGCCACCCACTTCGACGGCCTCGGCCAGCCCTACGGCGGCTGCGGCCTGCCGCAGTCCCAGCTGGACTCGCCGGACTTCGTCGCGCTCAACGTCTTCAACACCCCCGGCGACTACGCGAGTTACCCGCGCCCGGTGCCCCCCTCCCAGAGCTCGATCATGGGCGCCTGGAACAACGGCCACAACTGCGGGCGCTGGGTGCGGGTGACCATCGGCG
Organism: Streptomyces sp. NBC_00433; assembly: GCA_036015235.1. NCBI lineage: Bacteria > Bacillati > Actinomycetota > Actinomycetes > Kitasatosporales > Streptomycetaceae > Streptomyces > Streptomyces sp. NBC_00433. The sequence continues at coordinate 8,511,273 of CP107926.1, forward strand.
ACTACTGCAACGGCACCAACGACGGCGCCGCCGGCCAGCCCTTCTGCCGCAACGGAGCCTGGACCCAGGACTCCTACAACGGCGCCACCCTCACCATGCAGGTCGCCGACAGCTGCGCGGACACGAACGCGTGGTGCCGTGACGACCCGAACCACCTGGACCTCGACACCGCGTCGCTGGGCCACTTCACCCAGAACGGCACCACGGTGAGCGGGCTCGCGGACCACTGGAACAACCGCCATGTGGCCTGGAGTTACGTCCCCGCGCCCAACTACACCGGCGACATCAAGATCGGCTTCCTCCAGGGCGCCCAGCGCTACTGGGGCGCGATCGCGGTGTCCCACCTGCCCAACGGTGTGCACGGCGTCGAATACAGCTCCGGCGGCACGTGGCACGACGCCCAGATGAACAGCGACATGGGCCAGTCGTTCATCCTGAACCCGACCACCCAGGGCGGCACGGACTTCAGCATCCGGGTGCGCGACGTGAACGACAGCTACCTCTTCGGCGGCCGCGTCTACGACTTCTCGCTGCCCTCCGCCTGTTCCGGTACCTGCTCGCAGCCGTACACCGGCGTGACCTACACGACCGAGGGCGGCAATACGTCCTCCCCGACCACATCGCCGACCACGTCCCCGACGACGTCCCCGACGACATCGCCGACCACGTCTCCCACCACGTCCCCGACCTCAAGCGCGGGCGGCTGCACCGCGGCCGTACACGTCACCAACTCCTGGTCAGGCGGCTTCCAGGCCGATGTGACGGTGACCAACACCGGCACCCGGCAGACCAGCGGCTGGGCCGTCAGGCTCACCCTGCCGTCGGGTGTGACGATCGGCAGCGCCTGGAATGCCGCCGTCGACTCGTCGGCGCCTGCCACCACGCTGCGCAATGCCGCCTACAACGGCACGCTCGCCCCATCGGCCAGCACGTCCTGGGGCATGACACTGAACGGCTCCAACCAGAGTCTCGGCACTCCGACCTGTACGGCATCGGGGTGACACCCGGCGGATCCGTGTGAACACTCGCGCCTCTTCGGCGTGCCCAGCGCGATCACCGTCGGTGACCGCCACGATGGGTGTCGCCGGACGGCCGTCCCGGTGCTGCGTACGGGACGGCCGTCCGATGTGCTGCCGCGCGCCCCGACCCGGGCCGCCGGGCCGGGATCCGGGCCCGGGAAGAGGACGGTCCCGTGGGCGTCAGCCGCGGTCGCCGGAGCGGAACACGGATGCCGGAGCAGAAATGGCGGGTGGCCCAGGCCGACCATAGCTTCGAATCGCGCGGGCTCAGCCCCCTCGCCGAAGGGGTGTTGGCGAGTGCAATCCGAATCAGGTACTGGGACCCGTTGCGGCGCCATGGCTCTGCCGGGTCGAGAAAGGCAGGTCAGGGCGATGCCCGTACGTCACAGCAGGTACATCGCAGGAGTCATGACCATCGCGGCGCTCGGAACGGGCGCCGCCATGGCGCCCGGCGCTTACGCCGCAAAGGGCGTCCAGATGGTGCACGAAGGACAGTCGATCCAGGCGGCGGTCGACGCGGCCCCCGACGGCGGCACCGTGATGGTGAAGCCGGGCACCTACCGCGAGAGCGTGCAGATCACGCGCAATGTGACGCTGGAAGGCGTCGGCTCCGGTCGCGTCACGATCACCGCCCCGGCCGGCCAGGGCGCACATGCCGCCCCTGCCGCTCCCGCGATGGCCCCGGCTGACGCGCAGCATGGCGCTCCGGCGACGATGCCGGGCGGCGACCAGCAGGCCGCTCCCGCGATGGCCCCGGCTGACGCGCAGCATGGCGCTCCGGCGACGATGCCGGGCGGCGACCAGCAGGCCGCTCCCGCGATGGCCCCGGCTGACGCGCAGCATGGCGCTCCGGCGACGATGCCGGGCGGCGACCAGCAGGCCGCTCCCGCGACCGCCCCCATGGGTGCCCAGCACACCGCCCCCACCGGTGCTCAGCACGGAGCCCCCACCGGTGCCCAGCACACCGCCACCACCGGCGCTCAGCACGGAGCCCCCACCGGTGCCCAGCACACCGCCACCACCGGCGCTCAGCACGGAGCCCCCGTCGCGGACCCGGCAGGCGCGCAGTCCGCCGCCCCCGCCGCGACGCCGAACGGCACCGCGCCGACCGCCGGGAAGACCGAGACCAGCACGACCGTCACCGGCACCACCACCCAGGCGGCCTGCGCGGCCGCCGGGCACGGCATCTGCGTCACCGGCCCCGACGGGCACGCCCTCGACGCGGTCCGCATCAGGTCGCTCGCCGTCACCGGCTTCCGCGCCAACGGCATCGACGTGTCGGGCACCGACGGCATGGTCGTCAGCCGGGTGACGGTCAAGAACAACGGCCAGCAGGGCATCAGCCAGGAGAAGTCCACCCGGGCGGTGTTGCGCGACAACGAGGCTGTCGGCAACGGCCAGTCCGGCATCTTCGTCGCGAACTTCATCAATGCCGAGGGCGGCGCCCTCGACACCCGCGGCACCGTGATCTCCGGCAACACCCTGTCGGGCAACCGCATCGGTGTGACGGTCCGCCGGGCCCGCGTGCTCGTGGTCGAGAACAACACCGTCACCGGCAACTGCGGCGGCGTCTTCGTCGTCGGCGACGAGAACAACCCGAAGGCCGGCGACCTCGACATCCGGCAGAACAAGATCACCGACAACAACAAGTTCTGCGCCGCGAGCGACCGGCTGCCGGCCATCCAGGGCACCGGCGTGCTGCTCACCGGCGCCGAGGACACCCGGATCACCGGCAACACCATCACCGGCAATACCGGCACCTCCCCGATGTCCGGCGGAGTCGTGCTCTACCCGAGCCAGGTCGGCGTCGCCAACCTGCGCGACCAGGTCAGCGGCAACACCCTGTCGGGCAACAGCCCCGCCGACCTGGCCGACCGCGACACCAACGGGTCGGGCAACACCTTCAGCGCCAACTCCTGCGCCGTCTCCGAGCCGGCCGGCCGGTGCTGACCGGCAGGTACGCCGGTCCGCCGCGCGCCCCGCGACCCCGCCCGATCCCGTCGCCGACCCGGCATGACCAGAAGGGCCGACCATGACCATGACCTACCAGGCCGCGGCGCCGCCGGTCACCCCGGCGCCGCCGCAGCACGCGCCCGACCAGTCGGCCATGCGGCTGCGCGAGCTGGTCTTCGGCGCGGCCTGCGCCGCCGCGATCCGTGCGGCTGCCCGGCTCGGCGTCGCCGACGCGCTCGACGAGGAGCCGGCCACCGCCGAGGAGCTGGCCGCCGCCGTGCGGACCGAATCCCGGCCGCTGAACCGGCTGCTGCGGGCGCTCACCAGCTACGGCGTCTTCGCCGAGCAGCCCGACGGCCGCTTCGTGCACACCGGGATGTCCCGGATGCTGCGCGAGGACGCCCCCGACTCGCTGCGCAACATCGCGCTGTGGTGCACCGAGCCGTGGACCTGGGAGGTGTGGCCGCGGCTGGACGACGCGGTGCGCACCGGCCAGGACGTCTTCGCCGACCTGCACGGCAAGCGGTTCTTCGACTACCTGCACGACGACGCGCCCGAGTCGGCCGCCGTCTTCGACAAGGCGATGACCCGCTCCAGCATGCAGTCCGCCCGCGATGTGGTGGACAGCCTCGACATGACAGGTGTCGCCACCGTCGCGGACATCGGCGGCGGCCAGGGCCATGTGCTGGCCGGCCTGCTGGAGAAGCACCCGGCGCTGCACGGCACCCTGCTCGACCTCCCCAAGGTCGTCGCGAACGCCGACCCGCGGCTGCGGGACGGCGGTCCGCTGGCGGACCGGGCGACCCTGCTGCCGGGCGACTGCCGCCGGGAGGTCCCGGTCGACGCGGACCTCTACATCATCAAGAACATCCTCGAATGGGACGACGACAGCACCCGCAGGACGCTGCGCAACGTCGTCGCCGCGGCCCGCCCCGGCGCCAGGGTGCTGGTCATCGAGAACCTGGTGGACGACAGCGTGTCCATGCGGTTCACCACCGCCATGGACCTGCTGCTGCTCCTCAACGTCGGCGGGCAGAAGCACACCAGGGAGAGCCTGGTCACCCGGATGACCGAGGCCGGCCTCGCGGTCGGCGACGTACGCCCGGTCAACCCGTATCTGCACGCCTTCGAAAGCACCGTCCGCGGCTCCTGACACCTCGCGCCCGCGGTGCGCGAAGACGGCCGGCCCGGTCATCCGGGCCGGCCGTCCGCATCTCCCGCTACGCCGTCGGCATGTCCTTCACGCCGTCAGGCGTGCCGTGAGGACGTCAGGTGGGCGAAGACCACGACGTTGTCGGTGTAGTCGCGCTTGGAGCGGTCGTAGCTGCCGCCGCAGGTGATGATCCGCAACTGCGGGTCGGGCGTGGGGCCGTAGACCCGCTGGTCGGGGAATTTGCCCTTGGAGAACATCTCCACCGTGTCGACGGTGAAGGTCGCGACGGTGCCGTCCGCCCGGGTGATGTCGGCGGTCGCGCCCGGCTTGAGCAGGCGCAGCAGCAGGAAGACGGCGGGCCCGGTCTTGGTGTCGACGTGCCCCGCCACGATCGCCGGGCCGCGCTCGCCGGGCGTCGGACCTTCGGCGTACCACCCGACGAGGTTGGTGTCGGCCGCGGGCGGCGCGTCGAGGTTGCCCGCCGCGTCCAGGTGCAGAGGGGTGAAGGGCGCGTTCACCGCGATGCTGTGGATGGTCAGCCGGGTGGGGTTGGAGTGCGGCAGGCCCGGCAGGCCGACGGTCGGCGCGGGTGCCGCGGTGCCGGCGGGGCCGATGGCCGTCGCGGGGGTCCTGGCGGTGGCGGTGGGCGGCGCGGCCGCGGAGGCGGGCGGCCCCGGCAGGCCGGTGCCCGAGGAGTCGACCGAGTTGTAGATCATCAGGGCGCCGAGGGCCACGGAGGCGACCGCCCAGCGCAGCACACGGGAGGGGCGTGGGCCGGGCGCGGCGTCCGCCGCGCCCGGCGGAGGCGGCGGGTACTGCTGGTACATGGGGCGATGCCTTTCATCGGCTCGCGGACAGTGCGGGCGGCACGGGGCCGGATGTCGCCGTGGCCACCGCCGCGGGAAGCGGCGGTGGCCACGGCAGGAGACAGCGTGGAGCGGATTCAGCGGGCTTTCAGCCGTTCACCGAGCGGGTCGGTGTCAGACCGCGAGGCCGCCGGCCGGCGTACGGCGACGACGCAGCGCCACCGCACCGGCGCCCAGGCCGCCGAGCAGCAGGATCGAACCGGCCGCCATGCCGCCGCCGGACAGCGCCATGCCGCCACCGCCGGTGTGCACGCCGCCGTGCGGCTGCTTGCCGTGCCACGAACCCGCTTCACCCTGCTGGGCGGTGGCCTCGTCCGACGAGCTGCTGTCGCCGGCCGCGGCCGAGTCGTTGGAGGTGGCGGAGCTGTCGGAGCCGGCGGCGCTGCTGTCGGTGCCGGCGGCGCTGCTGTCGGTGCCCGCGGCGCCGCTGTTGTTGTTGGACGAGTGGCTGGAGGAGTGCGACGAACCGTGGCTGCTCGGGTCGTACGCGTTGACGGCACCCGTCGCGTGGGCGGCCGGGGCGGCGATGGCGAGGACTGCGGAGAGAGCAGCTCCGGCGAAAAGGGTGCGGGCAGTGCGCATGGTGAGGGTTCCTTCCGTCGCGCATGCGTCGGATGACAGGCCGTCAACCGAAGGGTGCGCAGTAGCGACATCCTCACCGTCGGTCATGCACGGGCAGCGCGCCACCGGAGAGGGCCGCAAGGGGGTGGTCCTTGCGCCCTCCGGGTGGTGCGCCGCGCCGCGGGACCTCAGCCGCCGAGGCGCTCCCAGCGGTAGAACTCGCGCGCCATGGCGTCCTTCGGGGACCGCCAGGTCGCCGGGTCGTAGGCGCTGACGTGCGACGACAGCCGCTCGCTGATGTTCTTGAACTCCGGGTGCGAGGCGTGCTCGGCGACCGCGGGTCCGGGCGGGCCGTCGGCCTCGATCAGATGGAAGTACAGGTCGCCGAACTGGAACAGGCTGCGGCCCTTGACCCCGATCAGCCGCGGCAGCTCGCCGCGGTCGGAGTCGGTGAAGACCTCGGCGATGTCGTCGGCCGAGCCGGGTGCCATACGGGCGACGATCAGGGCGCGGTGCACGGTCACGTCCTCTCTCCTGCTTGCTGCGGTGGGTGCGGGGGAGCCCGGGCGGGTGCGGCCCGCCCGGGCACGGCGTCAGTTGGGGACGGCGACCTGCTCGCGGGCGCGCTGCTCGATCTTGTCCCTGATCAGCTCCAGCTGGACGGCGGAGTTCGCGTTGATCCTGGCGGTCATCCCGGCGTCGTCGACGGGGGCCTCCGGCTTCATCGCGAAGTCCTGCACCCAGCGCATCCGGGTGCCGCCCGGGACCTCGTGGTAGCTCCAGAAGATCTCCATGAAGTCGAACGGGCCGGTCTCGACCCGGCGGGCGGTGACCGTACGGGTCTCGGGCACCGGCTCGCGCTCGGAGACCCAGCTCCACACGGTGCCGTTCTCGTCCGGGTGCATCGTCAGCCGGAAGGTGGTCTTGCGGCCCTGGCGCTCCAGGATCTCCACCGACGCGTATTCGCTGAACAGCTGCGGCCAGTGCTCCAGGTCGTTCGTCATGTCCCAGACGAGGTCGAGCGGGGCGCCGACGGTGATCTCGTTCTCGGTGTGCGCGGCCATGGCTCAAGCCCTCGCCTTCAGCACGTCGTTGACGACGTCGAGCAGCTCCCGGGGGGTCCGGCAGGCGTCGGCGTCGGCGGGGATGGTGGCGCCGTGCTCGTTCTCCAGCGCGCCGACGATGCCGAGCAGGCCCAGCGAGTCCAGGCCGAAGTCGGCGAACGGCGTGTCGGACTGGAGCTCCAGGTCGGCCGGGTCGACGATGACGCCGGCCCGGCGCTCCATGAGCGAGGCCAGTTCCGCGTAGGTGAGTTCGGTGTGCATGAGCGGCTCCTTGCGTGGAGGGGAGTGGTGCGGAGTTGGGGACGTACGGTCGGAGGGTCAGGGACGGGCGTCGGCGCCGTGCCGCAGCACCAGTGCCGAGTTCGAGCCGAGCAGCCCGCGGCTGAGCACCAGGGCGGTGCGCAGATCGGCCTGCCTGGCATGGCCGGTGACCAGGTCGAGGCCGCCGGTCACGTCCGTGACGTTCGGGGTGGGAGGCACGACGCCGTGCTCCATGGCCAGCACCGCGCAGGCGGTGTCCAGCGCCGAGGCGCCGCAGTAGGCACGCCCGGTACCGGTCTTGGGGGCGGTCACCGGGACCCGGGCCGCGTGCCGGCCGAGCACGTCGGCCAGCGCCAGCGCCTCGGCGCGGTCGGCCGCGGGCACGCCGAGCGCGTCGGCGAAGACCACGTCGACCTCCTCCGGCGCGATCCCGGCCTCGTCCAGCGCGCCGCGGATCGCGTGCGCCAGGCCTTCCCGCGAGGCCGCCCAGTCGGCGGACCCGGTGAAGGTCGCGGCGTGCCCGGCGATCACCGCGCGGGCGGTGACACCGCGTTCGCGGGCCGCTGTCTCCTCCTCGGCCACGAACATCGCACCGCCCTCGGCCGGCACGAAGCCGCAGGCGCGGTCGGTGAACGGCAGATACGCCTGCTGCGGGTCGCGGACCGTGCTCAGCTCCGGATAGCCCAGCTGGCAGACGATCGAGTACGGCGCGAGCGGCGCCTCGGTGGCGCCGAGCACCATCGCGTCGGTGCCGCCGCGGATGCTGCGGGCCGCGTGCGCGAAGGCGTCGAGACCACCGGCCTCGTCGCCGGCGACCACCCCGCACGGGCCCTTGAAACCGCCGCGGATGGATATCTGGCCGGTGCTCGCCGCGTAGAACCAGGCGATGGACTGGTAGGGCCCGACGAACCGCGGCCCGCGGCCCCACAGTTGCTGCAGCTCGCGCTGGCCGAACTCGCCGCCGCCGGAACCCGCCGCGGTGACCACGCCGATGGCGAACTCGCCGGCGCCCGCGGCGTCCAGGGCCGCGTCTCTCAGCGCCATGTCGGCGGCGGCCATCGCGAAGTGGCTGAAGCGGTCGGTCTGCACCAGGAAGCGCTCCTCGACCAGCGTCGCCGGGTCGAAGCCGTGCACCTCGCCGGCGACGGCCAGCGGCAGCTCGCCGCAGCCCTCCCTGGTGACCGGGCCGAGCGCGCTGACGCCCTCCTTGGTGGCCTTCCAATACGCGTCCGCGCCGATCCCGGTGGGCGCGATCACCCCCATCCCGGTGATCACCGCACGGCGCTGCTCGTCCTGCCTGCTCGGCTTGGCGGTCATCGGTTCGACTCCTCCCGGTTGAGGACCACGGCGGACTGGAAGCCGCCGAAGCCGCTGCCGACGGACAGCACGGTCCGCAACGGCATCTCGCGCGCGGTCCTCGGCACGTAGTCGAGGTCGCACTCGGGGTCGGGGGTCTCGTAGTTGGCGGTCGGAGGCACCACACCGTGCTCCATCGCCAGTGCGCAGGCGGCCAGTTCGATGGCGCCGATCGCACCCAGGGAGTGCCCGACCATGGACTTGATCGAACTCATCGGGGTCCTGCGGGCGTGCTCGCCCAGCGACCGCTTGACGGCCGCCGTCTCGTGCCGGTCGTTCTGCTTGGTGCCCGAGCCGTGGGCATTGACGTAGTCCACGGCGGTGCGGTCGATCCTGCCGTGCGCCAGCGCGCGGTCGATGGCCCGCGACATCTCAAGGCCCTCACGGGTCAGCCCGGTCATGTGGTGGGCGTTGCCGAACGAGGCATAGCCCCTGACCTCGCAGTACACCCGGGCGCCGCGGGCCCTGGCGTGCTCCAGCTCCTCAAGGACCAGCACTGCGCCGCCCTCACCGAGGACGAAGCCGTCCCGGTTGGCGTCGAACGGGCGGGAGGCGTGCTCGGGGTCGTCGTTGTTCGGCGAGGTCGCCTTGATGGCGTCGAAGCAGGCCACTGTGATCGGCGAGATCGGCGAGTCCGACGCGCCGGCTATGCAGATGTCGGCGCGGCCCTCCTCGATGGTCTGGAAGGCGTAGCCGACCGCGTCAAGACCCGAGGTGCAGCCGGTGGAGACCGTCTGGACCGGGCCGTGCGCGCCGACCTGCTCGGCGACCTCCGCGGACAGCGCGCTGGGCGAGAACGCCCGGTGCAGATGCGGCAGCGCCGGCCTGTGGTCCACGTCCCACCGGTCTCCGCCCGCGCTGACCAGGGCGTAGTCCTGTTCGAGCCGGGTGGTGCCGCCCACCGCGGTGCCCAGTGACACCCCGATGCGCCAGGGGTCCTCGGCCCGCGGGTCGAGGCCCGCGTCGTGCAGCGCCTCGTCGGTCGCCGCCATCGCGAACTGCACGTAGCGGTCGGCGCGGGACAGCTGCCGCGCGTCCAGGCCGCAGGCGGCCGGGTCGAAGTCGCACTCCGCGGCTATTCGGGACCGGAAGCCGGCGGCGTCGAAGCGGGTGATGGCCCGGGTCGCCGTCCGTCCGGCGGTGAGCAGGTCCCAGAAAGCGGGCACGCCCACCCCGCCGGGGGCGACGACGCCGACCCCGGTCACCGCCACCCGCCGGGTCACGAGACCGCCCCCGCCGCTTCCGGGGGCCGCGCCGCGCTCGGCCGGGCACCGTCGGCGACCAGCGGGTTGCCCGCGGCGTCCTCGGTGTCGACGTGGCCCAGCTCGGGGCGCGGCGCGAGCGGGCCGAGGTGGAAGACCATCCGCGCCTCGCTGTCACCGACATTGCGGAAGCGGTGGCGTACGTCCTTCGGGATCAGCAGCCCGTGGTCGGCGCTCAGCGCGTACGGCGTGCCGTCGAGGTCGACTTCGAGGTCGCCGCTGACCACGAAGACGAACTCCTCCGAGTAGGGGTGGTAGTGCTCGGCGATGCGCTCACCGCGCCGCACGATCGCCACACCCATGAATCCGCTGGTCGATCCGCTGACGGTCGGGGTGAGCATGGCGCGCAGATCACCACCGCGGCGCCGGTTGGGCTCGACATCATCGACGTGCACGATCCGAGGGGGCTGAGCGGTCATGAGGGTGCCTCCAGGTGAAGTCACTCCGGCCGCCGGGGAGTCGCGGCCGGCCCGCGCGTGCGGGAAAGCGGAACTGCGGTCACGAGTCCTGTGCGTGGCGATCGGTGACCAGGGTCATCTCCAGGTGCGCGAGCAGCTGCCCGCGGCCCCGGTCGTCGCCCAGGTCGCGGACGGCGTCCGGCAGTTCGAGCAGCCGGCCCAGCTCCGCGGCCAGGTCGCGGTCGGCGGTGCCGGTGGTCAGCGCCAGGTCCTCGTCGGCTGCCGCGGCCAGGTCGATCACCCGGACGACGACGTCGTCGCGCTGGAAGATCGTGCTGCGCACCAGCGAGCCGGTCGGGTCGGCCGCCGCGAGCTCGTCGGACCTGGCGAGCACCCGGGCCGCCGCGGCGCCGCTGCCGCCGAGGACCGGGTAGTGCAGCGCGTACCTGCGGACCTTGCCGGCGCGGTCGGCCTCCGCCACCGCCTCGTGCACCGCGGGCAGCCCGGCCCTGGTGAAGAACGCCCTGGCGGCCTCCGGGTCGGTCAGGTCGCGCTCCTCCTCCAGGTACGGGTTGATGGCCTCCTCGACCGCCCGCACCTCGGGCTGCTGCGCCACGTGCCGCAGTGCCGCGACCAGGTTGCCGCTGACCTCGACCGCGCGGACCACCCGGTTGCCGTGCATGAACAGCGTCGTCCTGCACAGCCGGGTGGCCGAGTCGACCCGCGCGGACGGGGAGGCGTAGTCGGCCAGCAGCTTGGCGACCTTCTCCTCGCTGCCCGGCCGGACGGTGAAGGTGATCGCGTGCCGGACGCGGCCGTCGCCGGCCCGCTCCGGACGCGGCGCCCGGTGCCCGGTGTGCCCGGCCACCGACGTCTCGCGCAGGATGTCGAACCGCAGCGAGCGGGTGTCGTTGACGCAGGAGTGCATCGGCTTGACCATCTCGCGGTGCTCCGGGCTGTCCACCCAGGCCAGGAAGGGCTCGGAGCTTTCCCACTCGCTGGTGATCAGCCACTGCGAGGGGTCCTCGATGGACTGGCACAGCTGGTCGCTGACGTGCCCGGGCACCGAGGCGACCTGGCTGCGCAGCAGCTCGTACGCGTCGAGGAAGCGCTCCTGCGCGCCCTTCTGGATGTCCAGCAGCAGGACCACGCGAAGCCGAGCGCACTCGGTGTCCTGCGCGCCTGCCGCGGTGCCCGCCGTCCCCGGCTCTTCGGACAGGATCGTCATCTTCCACTTCTCCTTCGACTGCCGATGTGCGGTGTGCGTTCTGCGTTCTGCGTTCCGCGAGGTGTGAGCACCGGCCGCCCGCGCTGCCGCGGCCGCCGGACGCGAGGGACGCCGGATCCGCACCGGTGTGCGTTTCCGCGGCCCTGAGCCTGATCGTGCTTCGATCCCACCAACGCCGCGAGAATTGCGGTCCATGCGGGCGAATGCGCCGCCAGGACACCGCCGCGCGCCGCCGACCGGGCAAGGAGAAGGCGGGACCGGACGACGGCGTGCCGGGCCCCTGGGCCGTGCCGCACCCGACGGCAGGCCCCAGCCGCACCGGCGGCCGACCGCCGCCGCGCCTCGCGTGCCCGTACAGGCTGGAGCAACAGATGCAACCGACGTCCGACGACCGTGTACCGGTCCTCATCACCGGCGGGTCCCTGGTGGGACTGTCGACCTCACTCTTCCTCGGCCGGCTCGGCGTGGACCACCTGCTGGTCGAGAAGCACGCCGCGACCTCCCACCACCCGCGCGGCCGCGGCAACAACGTGCGCACGATGGAGCTGTACCGGACGGCCGGCGTGGAGCCGGCGATCCGCGCGGCCGCGTCCGTCCTGTCCCGCAACCACGGCATCCTGCAGGCCGAGTCGCTGACCGGCGACAACCAGCGATGGCTCTTCCGGGAGATCGACCCGGGCGGCGGCCTCGCCGCCTTCAGCCCGTCGGGCTGGTGCCTGTGCAGCCAGAACGACCTGGAGCCGGTGCTGCTGAAGGAGGCCCGCGCGCTGGGCGCCGACATCCGCTTCGGCGTCGAGCTGCGGTCCTTCGAGCAGGACGCCGACGGCGTGACCGCGCAGGTCCTGCACCGCGACACCGGCGAGACCCGCACCGTGCGCGCCGACTACCTGGTCGCCGCCGACGGGCCGCGCAGCCCGGTGCGCGAGAGCCTGGGCATCGGCCAGACCGGCGCCGGCGAGCTGTTCCACAACGTGAGCGTCACCTTCCGCGCCAAGCGGCTCGCCGAGGTCGTCGGCGACCGCCACTTCATCGCCTGCTACCTGACCAACCCGGACGCCGACGGGGCGCTGCTGCCGGTCGACAACGAGGCCGAATGGGTCTTCCACCTGCCCTGGCACCCCGAACGCGGCGAGCCGCTCGAAGCCTTCACCGACGAGCGGTGCGCCGCGCACATCCGCACCGCGGTGGGGGTGCCGGGCCTGGAGGTCGAGATCACCGGAAAGGCACCGTGGCATGCCGCGGAAAGGGTGGCCGAGCGCTACTCGCGGGGCCGGGTGCTGCTGGCGGGCGACTCCGCCCACGAGATGTCGCCGACCGGCGCCTTCGGCTCCAACACCGGTATCCAGGACGCCCACAACCTGGCCTGGAAGCTCGCCGCGGTCCTCGGCGGCTGGGCGGGGCCCGGCCTGCTGGAGACCTACGGCGCCGAGCGGCGCCCGGTCGCGGTGGCCACCAGCGCCCGCGCCTCCCAGCGCTCGGCCGAGCACAGCCACCCCGGCTACGACGCCGCCCCGGCCGGCGGCAGCCGGCAGAGCGGTGTGCTGACCGTGGCGCTCGGCTACCGCTACCCGGCCGGCGCCGTCATCGGCGTCGACCCGCGGCGCCCGGTCGTCCCCGAGGGCCCGCCCGCCCCGCCGCCCGGCCCCGGCGGCACGGGCGGCCCGGTCGTCCCGACGGACCCGACCGTCCAGGGCCCCGGCAGCACCCCGGCCGAGCGGCCCCCGGGCGGCCCGGCCGTCCCGACCGCGTCCGGCGGCAAGGGCGGCAGGCCCGCGGGCGCGGCCGGCGGGCCGCGGCTGTGGCTGGGGGAGCCCGGCACGCGGGCGCCGCACCTGTGGGTCGACCGCGCCGGCGAGCGGGTCTCCACGCTCGACCTCTACGAGCGGGTGCCGGTGCTGCTGACCGGTGCCGGGAGCGCGGCCGGCGAGGCGTGGCACGGCGCCGCGGGCTCCGTCGCGAGTGAACTCGGGGTGCCGCTTGAGCGCTACCGGGTCGGCGCGGGCAAGGACGCCGACCTGGTGACCGAGCCCGGCGCGGACTGGTCCTCGGTGCACGGCACGGGCCAGGACGGCGCCCTGCTCGTACGCCCCGACGGCTTCGTCGCCTGGCGTGCCACCACCGGCTGCGCCGACCCGGCGGCCGAGCTGAGCGCCGTGCTGCGCCAGGTGCTCAGCCTGGACTGACCCCTACGGCGGTATACGAAAGCGGCGACGGCCGCCGGTGGATCACCGGCGGCCGTCGCCGCTTTCGGGGGGAGGTGCGGCAGGCGGACCGCCATCCAGGCCGCCCGCCGCACCTCCGGTCATGCCACCGGCAGCGGCTCCGCCGACGTGCTGAACGCCGCGTGCAGCCGGCGGGTGTGGTCCAGCTCCCGCACCTGCCCGGTCAGCGTGGCGATGACGGTCAGCCGCAGGTCCGTGGACGACGCGCCGAGCCGCAGCTCCAGCTCGCCGGGCTCCACGATGCGCCGCCCGGCCCGCCCGGTGAAGGACGCCAGGTCGGCCGGCACGGTGACCTCGACCCGGGCGGACTGCCCGGGTGCCAGGTCCACCCGCTGGTAGCCGATGAGGCGCTGCACCGGCTGCACCACGGAGGCGACCGGGTCGTGCAGGTACAGCTGCACCAGTTCGGTGCCCGCCCGCTCACCGGTGTTGCGCACGGTGAACGCGAGACGTATCTCGCCGTCCGTGCCGGCCTGCAGGTCCGGCACGTCCAGGTCGGTCCACTGGAAGGTGGTGTACGTCAGACCGTGGCCGAAGCCGAAGGCCGGCGTCGGGTCGATGTTCGACGTCGCGCTGGACTGGCCGAGCCTGGACGCCAGATACGTCGTCGGCTGGCTGCCGGACTGCCGCGGGATGCTGACCGGCAGGCGTCCGGAAGGCGCCACCCGGCCCGACAGCACACCGGCGACGGCGCCGGTGCCCTCCTCGCCGGGGAAGAACGTCTGCACGATCGCCGCGGCCTCGGTCACCGCCCGGCCGAGCACGTAAGGACGCCCCGCGAGCATGGTGACGACGACCGGGGTGCCGGTGTCGAGCAGCGTGTCCAGCAGCTGCTGCTGGACCCCGGGCAGCGCCAGCGACTCGGCGTCGCAGCCCTCACCGCTGGTACCGCGGCCGAAGAGGCCGGCACGGTCGCCGAGCGCCAGGACAACGATGTCCGCTTCCGCGGCCAGCCGCACGGCCTCCGCGAAGCCCTCGGTGCCTTCGGTGTCGATACCGCAGCCCGCGGCGGTGACGATCTCGCTGCCGGGGAATTCGGCGGCGAGCGCCTCGCGCAGCGTGGGCAGCTCGATGCCGAGCGGCATCTCCGGGTGCTGCCCGCCGACGTGCAAGGGGAAGGAGTAGCAGCCGAGCACCGCGGTGGGGACCTCGGCGTTGGGGCCGATGACCGCGATCCTGGCAGGCCCCGCGAGCGGCAGGGTGCCGTCGTTGCGCAGCAGGACGACACTGCGCTCGGCGATCTGCCGGGCGATGGCCCGGTTCTCCGCCGGGTCGAGGTCCACCAGGCCGCGCAGTGCGGCGGTGTCGTCGAGGTCGGCGTCGGCCAGTGCCTCGGGCACCGGGTCCCAGTCCGGGTCGAGCAGACCGAGCTGCACCTTCTGGACCAGGACGCGGCGCAGCGCCCGGTCGATGTGCGCCTCGGGGACCTGCCCGTCTGCCAGCGCCTTGAGCAGCGGCTCGCCGAACGCCTTGACGGTGGGCAGCTCGATGTCGACGCCCGCGGCGAGCGCGGCGCCGGCCGCCTCGCCGAGGGTGCCGGCCACACCGTGCAGCGTCTTGAGGAAGGCGATGCCGAAGTAGTCGGCGACGACCGTCCCGGTGAAGCCCCAGGTCTCACGCAGCAGCCCGGTCAGCAGCTCCTCGTCGGCGGCGGAGGGAATGCCGTCGGTGTCGGTGTAGGCGTGCATGACCGAGCGGACGCCGCTCTCGCGCAGCGCCATCTCGAACGGCGCCAGCATCACGTCGGCGCGCTCCCTGCTGCCCATGCCGACCGGCGCGAGGTTGCGGCCGGCGCGGGAGGCGGAGTAGCCCACGAAGTGCTTGAGCGTCGCCACGATCCCGGTGGACTCCAGGCCCTGGACGTAGGCGGTGCCGACCGTGCCGATGAGATACGGGTCCTCGCCGATGGTCTCCTCGACCCGTCCCCAGCGCGCGTCGCGCACCACGTCGAGCACCGGGGCCAGGCCCTGGTGCACGCCGACCGCGCGCATGTCGCGCCCGATCCGGGCCGCCATGGTGCGGACCAGCTCCGGGTCGAAGCTGGCACCCCACGACAGCGGCACGGGATAGGCGGTGGCGCCCCACGTCGCGAAGCCGGCCAGGCACTCCTCGTGCGCGACGGCCGGAATGCCGAAACGGTTCGCCGCGGCGATGCGGCGCTGGGTGCGCAGCAGCGACAGCGCGCCGAGCGCCGGGTCGACAGGCGCGGTGCCGTACGACCTGGTCAGCTGACCGAGCCCCTGCGGCAGCAGGCTCTCAAGGGTGACCGGTTCCTCCATCTCGTGCTGGTACGGGGCGACCTCGCCGCCTTCGTCGGACGCACCCACCCATATGCCGAACAGCTGCGAGACCTTTTCCGGCAGGGTCATCGCGGCGATCAGCGCGTCGGCCCGGTCTTCCGGGGCGAGGGAGGTGTTCCTCCATGGGGGAATAGCGGACTTGTTCTCTTCGGCCACGGTGCCGGTCACTTTCCTCCGACGCCCATGAGTCCCTGGACCAGGGCACGGCGGGCGAACAGGTAGACGATGAAGATGGGCAGCATCGACAGCACGACCGCGGCCAGCAGGCCGGGGATGTCGATGCCGTGCTCGGTCTGGAAGTTGAAGAGGCCGAGGGTGATGACCTTCGACGAGTCGGACTGGGTCAGGACCAGCGGGAAGAGGAAGCCGTTCCACGCCTGGAGGGCGGAGAAGACCACGATCGTGGACAGTCCGCTCTTGGACAGCGGGACCACCAGCTGGAAGAACACCCGCCACGGCGACGCGCCGTCCACGGCCATGGCCTCGTACAGCTCCGGGCTGATCTCCCGCATCACGCCGGTGAGGATCAGCGCGCACACGGGCAGCGAGAAGGCCGCGGTCGGCAGGATGACGCCGATCAGGTTGTCGTACAGGCCGGCCTTGCTGATGACGTAGAACATCGGCACGATCACCGCCTGGGCGGGGATCGCCAGGCCCAGCAGGAACAGCCGGAAGATCCCGGTGGTGATCCGGCCCTGGCTGCGGACGATCGAGTACGCCAGCGGAGGCACCACCAGCACCACGATCGCGACCACCGCGATGGTCACCACCAGGGTGTTCAGGAAGAAGTGGCCGAAGCCGTTCGAGAAGTCCTGCGTGTAGTTGTGCAGCGTGAAGTGCTTGGGGAAGGCCAGCGGCCCGTTCGACGAGTAGTCGGAGTGGTCCTGCAGGGTGGCCGCGAGCATCACGTACAGCGGCAGGCCGATCAGGAACAGCCAGACGAGCGAGCCGAGCCCGGCGAGATAGTTGGGACGGCGCTTCATCACAGGCCTTCCGTGGAACTGCGCATCTTGTCGTAACCGGAGACCTTGACGACGATGAGCGAGATGATCGTGGCGATGACCACCAGGACCAGGGCGATGGCCGAGCCGCCGCCGAAGTCGAAGCTCTTGAACGCCTGCTCGTACATGTAGTAAGCGCTGATCGTGGTGTCCGTACCGGGGCCGCCCTGGGTGAGGATCAGCACCGTGTCGAAGGTCGTGAGACCGCCGACGACCATCAGGATCATCGAGGTGATCATCGTCGTGCGCAGCTGCGGCAGCGTGATCGAGAAGAACTGCCGGACGGTGCCGGCGCCGTCGATCTCCGCGGCCTGGTAGAGCACCGGCGGGATCGCGCGGGTGGCGCCCTGGTAGATCAGCGTGTGGAACGGGGTGTACTGCCACGCGCCGACGAAGACCAGCACCCCGATGGCACTGGTCTGGTGACCGAACAGGTTGCCGTCGCCGAACAGCCATTTGGCCTGCGAGGGGACGCCGAAGTTCGGGTCGAGCAGCGCCCGCCACAGGATGGATATCGCGGTCGCCGACAGCAGCAGCGGAATGAAGTAGATCGCGGACAGGATCGCCCGGTTGCGCTGTTTGCCCGCCGCCCACACGCCCAGCAGGATGCTCAGCGGGGTCTGGACGACGACGCCGAGCACCGTGATCAGGACGCTGAGCCACAGGCTCTGGATCATGACGTGGTCGTGGATCAGCGCTTTCCAGTTGTCCAGGCCGGCGTACTGGGGCGAGCCCAGGCCGTCCCAGTCGGTGAAGGAGAGCACCGCGACCAGGACCAGCGGGACTACGGCGAAAAGCAGGAAGAACAGGGTGGCGGGCGCCGCCCAGGCAAAGCCTGGGCGGGCCACGGCGGCGCCGGACCGGCGTACGGACCGGCGCCTTGCCACCCTGGGTTCAGCAGAGGTGGTCATGTGAGGATCCCGGTTCAGGATGTGGGCAGGGCCTGCATGGCCTTGATGAAGCCGTCGGCGTCGAGCTTGCCGTCGAAGAACTGCTGCACCGCGGTGTGCATGGCCTCACTGGCCGTCTGCGGGTAGGCCTGGTCCCACGAGAGCTGGAACGAGGGCGCGGCCTTGACCAGGTCGTACTGGAACTTCGAGTAGTCCGGGATGGCCGCGGTGCTCAGGAAGTTCACCGTGTTGGTGGTGGTCGGCAGGTTGCCGATCGCCATCTGCGCCTTCACGAACTCGTCGCTGTACTGCAGCTTCAGGAACTGCGCGACCGCGTCCGGGTACTTGGTCTTCTTCAGCACCGAGTAGAAGTTGTTCGTGTTGCCGACGATGTCGGTCGGGTCGCCCTTGCCCCCGCTGACGGTCGGGAAGGAGCTGTAGCCCAGGCCGGTCTTGGCGAAGTCCGGGTTGTCCGTCTGCTGCTGCGAGTAGTACCAGGAGCCCATGAGCTCGAAACCGGCCTTGCCCTGCGCGACCAGCGCGACCGAACCGCCGTCGGTGTACTTGACCGAGTCGTAGTTGCTGCCGAACGCGCCCGCGTCGATCAGTTCCTTCAGCTTCGCCAGCGCGGCGCGGCTGTCGGCGCTGTCCCAGGCGGACTTGTCGCCGCCCATGGCCTTCTCGAACAGGCCCGGTCCGGCTATGCGGTCGTACATGTACTCGTACCACATCAGCGTCGGCCACTGGTCACCGCCGCCGAGCGCGATGGGGGTGATGTGCTTGGCCTTGAGGACCTTGACCGCGCTGATCAGGTCGTCCCAGGTCTTGGGCTCGGTCACGCCCGCGTCGGACAGGACCTTCTTGTTGTTGAACAGCAGGACCGGCTGGGTGCCGCGCATCGGCACGCCGTAGGACTTGCCGTCCACGTTCGCGCTGTTGAACACCGACGGCAGGAAGTTGGACTTCAGGCCTGGGTCCTTGGCGATCATGTCGTCGAGCGGCAGCAGAAGGCCCGCCTTGACGAAGGGCGCGATGCTGCCGCCGCCCCAGTTGAAGAAGACGTCCGGCGCCTGCTTGGTGTTGATGATCGTCTGCAGCTTCTGCTGGTAGTCCGCACCAGGGATGGTCTGGAGGACCGCCTTGACCTTCGAGGTCTTGTTGAACGTGTCGACGATCTGCTTCTCGACCTTGTTGCTCGCGTCCCCGTACACGAGAACCTTGAAGCTGCCAGAGCTGCTGCTGCCGGAGTCGCCGCCGCCGCACGCGGCCAGTGTCAGCCCGAGGGTGAGCACGACGCTGCCGGCCACGGCACGGGGAAGCCATCTCTTCTTCATCGTCCAGCCTTTCGAAATATTTCGGCACCGTCGCCGAAAATTGCTGCGCGGTGTGACGCTAAGGTGCCGCTACGAAAGGGTCAACCCTCATGGTCCGGGTTATCAAAGCGTTACGCACAGATGTGCCGTACGCTGCGCTCTTATGGATGAAGAGGTGGACGAGAGTCGGGTCACGCTCGCCCAGGTCGCCGAAACTGCCGGGGTCTCGATCTCGACAGTTTCGAAGGTGCTGAACGGTCGTCAGGACGTCTCCGCGCTGACAAGGTTGAAGGTAGAACGACTACTGGAGCTGCACGGCTACCGGCGGAACTCCCGCGGCGCGCCCGAGGCGCCGCTGATCGAGATCGTCTTCCACGAGCTGGACGCCATCTGGGCGATGGAGCTGATCCTCGGCGTCGAGAAGGTCGCCAAGGAGATCGGCGCCAGCGTGGTGCTCACCGAGAGCGGCACCCGCCACTCGCCGGGCACCGAGTGGATCGAGGGGGTGCTCAGGCGCCGGCCGCTCGGCGTCGTCCTGGTCTTCTCGGCGCTGCCGCACGAGTTCAAGCAGCAGCTGCGGTCCCGGTCCATCCCGTTCGTGATCATCGATCCGGCCGGCGACCCGGAGACCGACGTGCCCTCGGTCGGGTCCGCGAACTGGTCCGGCGGCCTGGCCGCGACCCGCCACCTGATCGAGCTCGGCCACCGGCGGGTCGGAATCATCACGGGTCCCGAGGACATGATGTGCTCGCTGGCCCGCCTCGACGGCTTCCGCTCCGCGATGACGACCGCCGGCATCGACATCGACCCCGAGCTGATCGCCTTCGGCGACTTCCACGTCGAGGGCGGCTACGAGCAGGCCATGCGGATGCTGGGCAGGCCCGACCGGCCCACGGCCATCTTCGCGGGCAGCGACCTGCAGGCCATCGGCGTCCTCGAAGCGGCCGGCGCGCACGGCCTGCGCACCCCCGCCGACCTGTCGGTGGTCGGCTACGACGACGTCGCCGTCGCCCAGTGGTCCCGCCCCGCGCTGACCACCGTGCGGCAGCCGCTGCGCAGGATGGCGGAGGAGGCCTCGCGGATGATCCTGCGGCTGCGGGCCGCGCCGGCCAGCACGTCGACCACCCGGATGGAACTCGCCACCAGCCTGGTGATCAGGCGGAGCACCGCTCCGCCGTCGTGACCCGCGCCGCCGGCCGGGCCCGGGACTCCGGCGGGTGTCAGGACACCCGCTGGACCGCGACGATGGCCACGTCGTCGCCGAGCCGCCGTCCCACGTGCTGGAGGAGGTCCGCGGTGAGCACCTCGATCAGCTCGTCGGGCGGCAGGCCCGGCCACCCGGCGAGCCGGTCGGCGAGCGGGTAGAAGGCGCCGAGGCCGTCGCGGGCCTCGATGACCCCGTCGGTGTAGAGCAGCAGGACATCGCCGACGGTGAGGTCGTAGCGGTCGACGTACTGGGCATCGGCGGTGAGGTCGCCGAGGCCGAGCGGCATGGCCGGCCGCCGGGCGTCCAGCTGGAGCACCTCCCCGTGGCGCAGCAGGATCGGCGAGGGGTGCCCGCAGTTCACGACCGCGAGGGCGTCGCCGTCCGCCTCGATGTCCACCATGACGGCGGTCACGAAGCGCTCGAGGAAGTCGGGGTCGCCGGGCGCGACGGGATCGGCGTCCGCGTCCGCTTCGGCGTGGGCGGGCTGCGGCGGCGGGGCGTCGGCGAGGTCGGTCAGGTCCTCGCGCAGATTCCGGTCGAGGTAGCCGGGCAGCGCGGGCAGCGAGGTGCGGCGGCGGTTGGCGCGGCGGAAGGCGGCGAGCAGCATGCTGGCGACCTCGACCGCGGCCAGGCCCTTGCCCTGGACGTCGCCGACCAGCACCCGGACCCGGCCGCCGCCGAGGTCGGCGGTGGCGTAGAGGTCGCCGCCGATGGCCGCCTCCTGGTCGGCGGCCATGTAGGTCGAGGCGATGGCGAACCGCCCGAGCCGCTTGGGCAGCGGGCGCAGGAGTGCCCGCTGGGTCACGCCCGCGACCCAGCGGGCCTGGGCGAGTTCGCTCTCGCGTCTCCTGCGGACCCGGGCCGCCATCACGGAGGCGGCGCCGATCAGGACACCGGTGGACATCGTGACCGGGAAGTTGGCGGTGCCCAGCTGGTTGTTGCCCATGGCGGCGAGCACCAGGCTGGGGACGGTTGCCACGGCGACGGCAAGGACGGCGCCCGGCCCGAGGAAGACCGCGGACAGCGCGGGCACCACCAAGATCAGTCCGCTGATGCGGATGGCGGGCCCCGCGGCGTCGTCGATGACCACCAGCAGCACAAGAAGGAGCAGCAGAGCCGCGAGCCGGGCCGGTGGTGAGCGCACGAGCCCAGACAGGCGCGGCCGGTCCGCAGTGCCGCTCGGTGCCATACGTCAAAACTACCGCCGCGGGCCGCACCTCACCTGTCCACGGCACCGGCGGGGGCGCGGGTCACGACGGCGGGGGCGGTGATCGGCCGGGTGGCGGCGGTGTTCCGTCCGGGTGGCGGCGCGGAACGCGGCGGCGGAGCGGTGTTCCGCGGGCGCGATCACCCAACCAGCGGTTTCCCCGGCCCCGCCGCGTGGCACAGGCCGCCCCCGCGGCCCGCGCCGGTTAGTGTCGCGCTGCCGCCGGACCCCGCGGTGCCGCCCCGCGCGCCCTCGGCCCGCCCCTCGCCGGCGGGAAACGCCGCGGCACCAGCCGAGCCAGGAGCAGACCATCACGCAGCAGCCGCCGGCCCCCGCCGACGCCCCGCCGGGCAGCCGGCCGAAGGAGGCCGACGCGCTGCGGGACATGCTGCGCCGCCCCGAATACCGGAAGGCACTGGTCTTCAGCGCGCTGATCGGCATCCCGGTGTCGCTGGCCGCTTTCTGGTTCCTGGCCGGGCTGCACGAGCTGGAACGCCTCATCTGGACCGACTGGCCCCACCACCTCGGCCACCGGCACGCACCCTGGTGGTGGCCGCTGCCCGCGGCCGCCGTCGCCGGCGTCGGCACCGGCCTGGTCGTCGTGCGCCTCCCCGGCCGCGGCGGCCACATCCCGGCCGCCGGGCTGCACTCCGGCGGCGCCACCAAGGCCGCGCTGCCCGGTGTCGTCCTCGCCGCGCTCTTCTGCCTGCCCTTCGGCGCCGTCCTCGGCCCCGAGGCCCCGCTGATCGCCCTCGGCGGCGGCCTCGCGCTGCTCTTCCGCGACCTGGCCCGCGCCCCGGCGACCCGGGCGAGCAGCACACTGCTCGGCGCGGCGGGCGCCGCCGCGGCCATCGCCGCGATCTTCGGCAATCCGCTGGTCGCCGCGGTCATGCTGATGGAGGTCGCCGGCGTCGGCGGCCCGCAGCTCTTCGCCGTCATGCTGCCCGCGCTGCTGTCCAGCGGCGTCGGCGCCGTCGTCTTCACCGGCTTCGGCCACTGGACCGGACTCAAGACCGGCAACCTCGACATCGGCCTGCCCGCGCCGCCGCTGCTCGACGCCGGCGACGTGGTCTGGTCGCTGCTGATGGCGGTGCTGATCGGCACCGCCGTCCACTACGTGACGGTGGCCGGCCGCCATGCCGCGGTCCTCGTCGCGGCACACCCGCTGGTTACCACCGTGCTGTGCGCGCTGGCCGTCGGCGGCTGCGCCTCCGCCTACGCGGGAATCACCGGCCGCTCACCGACCGACGTCGCCCTGTCCGGCCAGGCCACCCTCCCGCAACTGGCCGCAGACCCGCACTCCTGGCCGGTCGGCGCGCTGATCGCCGTCCTGGTCCTCAAGGCCGCGGCGTACGCGATCAGCCTCGGCAGCCTGCGCGGCGGGCCGGTCTTCCCCGCGCTCTTCCTCGGCGGGGCGGCCGGGGTGCTGCTCGCCCCGCTGCCCGGCTTCGGCGTCGTGCCCGCGATGGCCGCCGGCATGGCCGCGGCCACCGCCGCGGCCATGCGCCTGCCGGTCAGCACGGTGGTCCTGGTCGCCCTGCTGCTCGGCCACACCGGCTCGCTCCCGGTCGTGATCCTCGCGGCGGTCACCGCCTTCGTGACCACGGAACTGCTGCCCGAGGGCCCGCGGATCCCGCCCTACCGGACGCGCGGCGGCTGACCCGGGCGCCCCGGTCAGCCGAGCATCGGCTGCAGCGCGCCCTCCAGGGTCAGCAGCTCGCGCTTGCGCTCCAGGCCGCCGGCGTATCCCTTGAGTGATCCGTCGGAGCCGATCACCCGGTGGCAGGGCCTGACGATCGACACCGGGTTCGCGCCGATCGCCGCACCCAGCGCGCGGACCTCGGCCGGCGGCACACCCACCCTGCGGGCGATCTCGCCGTAAGTGGTGGTCGTCCCGTACGGCACGTCCTCCAGCGCCTCCCAGATCCGCTGCCGGAATTCCGAGCCGGTGCCGCTGTCGGCGAACGGGATGTCGAAGGCGGTCAGGCCGCCGGTGAAATAGGCGTCGAGCTGCCGGGCGATCCCGGCGAACGCCGCGGGGTCGTGCACCCAGTCCTCGCCGATGGCGGGCGCGTTCTTCTGCCCGGCCATCGTCAGCCAGGCCAGCGCGGTGGGCCCGCCGGGCGCCGCGGACTTCTCGCCGACCAGCAGGAGCGGACCGATCGGGCTGTCGATCGTGGTGTGGACGGTCACGGTGCTCTCCTTCGTGCGACGTACTGTCTCACCCTCGACAATGCCTCGTCGCGGGCAGTGGTGCTGGCGGAAATCGGACGCCGCGCTGCGCACGGTCGCGGTAGCGTGGAGCGCATGCCCTCCCGTGCGCACCGTCGAGAACTGATACGCAGTCAGCGGCGCTCGGACCGACTGCTGCCGCCTGTCGTGCGGCGCCTGGTCGCCGGACTCGACCCGCAACCGCCCTGGCTGCCGCGCCGGGTGGCCACCGTCGTGGCCCACGACCTCGACCCGGACGCCGGCGTCGGCGCGGTCCAGGTCGTGTGGCGCCCCGGCTCGGCGCGGGCCGAGACCTTCACCGCGGGGGTCGAGCGCGTCGCCGGGACATGGCGGGAGTCAGGGATCGGCGGCTCGGACAGTGGCACGCGGGGGCCGCGGCGTGCGGTGGGCCAGGCCGGGCAGGTCGGCGTCATCGAGGTCAGCGCCAGCCACGGCCTGCGCAGCCAGGCGCAGATGGCCGCGCACCCCGGGCTTCCCCACCACGAGGCGCCCTGGATCGGCACCACGCAACTGCAGATCGCCGCCGAAGCGGAGTGCCTTCTGGTCGGGGACCGCCGCGTCCCCGTGCCGGAGCACGGCACCATGCTGCTCGCCTGGACCTCCGCGCCCACCACCCCGGCCGCCCGGCGCCCCGTCGTCGTCGCACTGACCCCCGACGGCACCGAAATCTCCCGCCTCGCGCCGGAAGAGCCGATCGACTCCTACACGTGGGCCCTCCTCAGGGCCGCCTGACCCCCTGCGGCGGGTGCCGTTTCGCGTGGGGCGCCCCCACGGGTCCCCTGAAGGACGCTCACCCTCCCGGCGGACCCCTGCCCTGGTCGGAGGAGGACGCGCGCCAAAGGGGCACGGGGAACCGCGCGCTCAGCCGGCCACCGGCCGGTGGTCCGGAGGCGACAGCAACAGCCCCTTGCGGACGGTGGCGACGTGCAGCTTGTCGACGGCTGGTCGCGCGGTCCCCGCGCCCCTGGGCGGGTGCCCTCTGCGCAGAGGGCACCCGCCCAGGGGCGCGGGGACCGCGCGAGAGACCACGACGGCGCGACAGCCGGGCAACGGCCCCGCGCGGGGAATGGCGCTCAGGGGCGTGGGGCGCCGCGGGAAGGGGTCACGAGGCCCGTCTCGTAGGCGGTCACCACCGCCTGCGTCCGGTCACGCAGGCCGAGTTTGGCCAGGATCCTGCTGACGTGCGTCTTCACCGTCTCCTCCGTGACGGTGAGCCGTACGGCCAACTCCCCGTTGGAGAGGCCTTCGGCGACCAGCCGGAGGACCTCCGTCTCGCGCGGGGTGAGCGCCGCGAGCTCCGGGGCCGGGGCGGCGGCGGGATGATCCCCGGGCGGCGGGCGCAGCCGCGCGAACTCGGCGATCAGGCGGCGCGTGACGCCCGGCGCGAGCAGCGCCTCACCCGCGGCGACGACGCGGACCGCGTCGAAGAGGCGCTCCGCGGTGACGTCCTTGAGGAGGAAGCCGCTCGCCCCCGCGCACAGCGCGTCGTATACGTAGGCGTCCAGGTCGAAGGTGGTGAGGATGAGGACGCGGGGCGAGCCCTGCCCCTCCCCGGCGAGCCGCCGGGTCGCCTCGATACCGTCCATGACGGGCATGCGGACGTCCATCAGCACGATGTCGGGGGACAGTTCACCGCAGGCGGCGACCGCCTCGGCACCGTCGCACGCGGTGCCGACGACGGTGAAGTCCTGCTGGGTGTCCAGCAGGGCCGCGAAGCCGGTCCGCACCACATGGTGGTCGTCGGCGACGATGATCCGCACCGGCGGGGGAGCGGCCGTCATCGGGCCGCCACCTGCGCGCCGACCGGCAGCGACGCCTCGATCTGGAAGCCGCCGCCGACCGCCCGGCCGGTCCGCAGCGTGCCGCCGGCCGCGGCCGCGCGCTCCCGCA
This sequence comes from Streptomyces sp. NBC_00433, assembly GCA_036015235.1. Taxonomy (NCBI): domain Bacteria; kingdom Bacillati; phylum Actinomycetota; class Actinomycetes; order Kitasatosporales; family Streptomycetaceae; genus Streptomyces; species Streptomyces sp. NBC_00433. The sequence continues at coordinate 8,536,656 of CP107926.1, forward strand.
TGCCGGGCAGGCCGTGCCCCCCGGCCCGCACCCCTGTGGCCGGTCCGGGACCGTTGTCCCTGACCCGCAGCCGCAGGGCGTCGGCGGCATAGTGCAGCTCCACGTCGACGGCTGCGCCGCGGGCATGCCGCCGTACGTTGGTGAGAGCCTCCTGCACGATGCGGAAGGCGGCCAGCTCGACCCCGGGGTCGAGCGCGGCGGCGGGCCCGGACACGATCAGCCGGACGCCGGCGCCGGACGCGCATCTGGCCTCGTCGAGCAGTTCGTTGAGCTGCTGGAGCCCCGGCTGGGGGCGCCGCTCCGGGGTCTCCACCTCGGCGTCCTGCCGCAGCACGCCGAGCAGGCGCCGCATCTCGGTCAGGCCCGCGCGAGCGGTGTCGCCGATCTCCGAGAGCCGCGTGGCCCCCGCGGCAGGCATGTCGGGGGTGGTCAGCCGGGCGGTCTCCGCCTGGACGGCGATCATCGAGATGTGGTGCGCCACGACGTCGTGCAACTCGCGCGCTATCCGGGCGCGCTCGCCGCGTGCGGTGTGTTCGAGCAGGCTCCGCGCGGTGATCTCGCGGGCCGCGCTGTGCACCTTGGCCTCGGATCTGGCCGCCCGCGCCGCCCCCGCCAGCGCGGCGGCCGGGGCCGCGGACGCGACGAGCACGGCCAAGGCGCGGGCCTCGCCGGACAGTTGCGGGTCGAGCAGGGCGATCGCCGTGAAGGGCAGGGCCAGGGCCACGCCTTGGAGAGTGCGGTTCCGTATCCCGCGGTCGCGGTCCGCTCCGGCCGGGCGGGTGCCCCCCTCGGCCGCGAGGGGACCGCCGCGCCGTCTGGGCCGCGCGCGCGGTTCCTCGGGCCTCGGTGGGACGCTCGCCGTCAGATGGCGGAGGCTCAGCGCCAGCGTCGCGGCGCCGGCGGCGGTGAGGGTGCGGAAGGCGGTGAGGGACAGCGCGGAGGCCGCGGCGACGGCGAGGGCGGCGGGCGGGGCGGACAGGAAGGCCGGGGGGATGGTCGTGGTCAGGGCCAGGACGGTGGCGGTGAGCAGGCCGGTCGTCAGGGAGCGGCCGAACACGCCCGTGACGGCGGCACGGACGGCCGCCTCGGCCACCGCGGCCGCGGCGAGCAGCGCGGCGGTCACCGCGGGAGCGTGCGGGGACGCCGCGAAATCCCGCGCCCACCCGGTCGTCATCAGCCTCACCCCAGCATTGTCGCCGCTCGCGGCCGCCCACCGCGTCCTCCTGGCCAGGGACATCGCCGTACATCTCAGGGGGGACACCGGGGCCTTGCCGTCCCCCGTGGCGGTGACGGGAAGGACCGCTCCACGGCGGGACGATCCGTCGCCGCCCGCTGCCTAGCCTTCGTGGCATGGAAGCAACCATCGAAGTCTCCGGCCTGCGCAAGCGGTTCGGACCCACCGCGGCACTGGACGGGATGACCTTCACGGTCACGCCCGGCCGGATCACCGGGTTCGTCGGGCCCAACGGCGCCGGCAAGTCCACCACGATGCGGGTGATACTCGGCCTCGACGCGGCCGACGAGGGCACCGCCCTGATCGGCGGCCTGCGCTACCAGGCGCTGCGCAATCCGCTCAGCCACGTCGGCTCGCTGCTGGACGCCGGCGCCTTGCAGCCGAGCCGCAGCGCCCGCGGCCACCTGCTGTGGCTGGCCCATTCGCAGGGCCTGCCGGGCCGCCGGGTCGACGAGGTCATCGACCAAGCGGGCCTGGCGAGCGCGGCACGCCGCAAGGCCGGCGGCTTCTCGCTCGGCATGCGCCAGCGGCTCGGCATCGCCGCCGCCCTGCTCGGCGACCCGCCGGTGCTGATCATGGACGAGCCCTTCAACGGCATGGACCCCGAGGGCATCGTCTGGATGCGCGGCCTGCTGCGCTCGCTGGCCGCCGAGGGCCGCGCGGTGCTGGTGTCCAGCCATCTGATGAGCGAACTCCAGGACACCGCACACCACTTGCTGGTCGTCGGCCGCGGCAAGGTCATCGCCGACACCAGCGTCGCCGACCTGATCGCGGCCGCGTCCGGCGACCGGGTCACGCTGCGCACCACCGCCCGCGCCCAGGCGATGACGGTGCTCGCCCAGGCCGGGGCGGTCGTCGCCGCGACCGCCTCCGACACCCTCACCGTGTCCGGGATCGCCTCGCAGAGTGTCGCCGGCCTGCTCGGCCGGGCCGACGTGCCCTTCTCCGAGATCGGCGCGCACCGGGCGACGCTGGAGGAGGCGTACATGGAACTGACCCGCGACGCCGTCGAATTCCCCGCGGGAGGCACCCGGTGACCAGCACGGCGACCGTGGCCCCCTACCGCTCCGCGCAGCACGCGGGCCGCGACGGCTTCCTGCGCACCCTGCACGGCGAGTGGACCAAATTCCGTACCGTACGCGGCTGGGTGATCGGCATGGTGGTGGCCGGACTGGTCACCGTCGCCGTCGGACTGCTGGGCGCGGCGGGCAGCAGCATCGCGTGCAGCGGCCCCGACGGCGGCAGTTGCGACCACACCCCGCTCCTCGGCCCCGGCGGCGAGGAGGTCCGCGACTCCATGACGCTGGTGCACCGGCCGCTGACCGGCGACGGCGGCATCACCGTACGGATCACCTCGCTGACCGGCCTGTACGCGCCCGGCGGCCGGATGCAGGTGGGCGCGGCCCCCGGCACGGGCATGACGGCCGGCGTGCAGCCCTGGGCGAAGGCCGGCGTCATCGTCAAGAACGGCACCGAGCAGGGCTCCGCCTACGCGGCGGTCGCGCTCACCGGCAGCCACGGGGTGCGGATGCAGTACGACTACACGCACGACCTGGCCGGTACGCCCGGCGCGGCCTCCCCCTCCACCCCGCGCTGGCTGCGGCTGACCCGCACGGGCGACACCCTCACCGGCTACGACTCGACCGACGGCACCCACTGGACCACCATCGGCACCGCCCGCCTGGCGGGCCTGCCCGCGACCGTGCAGGTGGGGCTGTTCACCACCTCGCCCGAATACGTCGTCACCACCAGCGGTTCGAGCGGCGACGGCGGGCCCAGCAAGGCCACCGCCGCCTTCGACTCGGTCGCCCTGCGGGGCCGCACCGGCGGCACCTGGACCCGCGACCTCGTCGGCGGCCCCGACCGCGGACCCGCCGCCGACACCTCCGACCTCGGGTACGAGCAGAGCGGCGGCACCTACACGCTCACCGGCAGCGGCGACGTCGCCCCGCAGGTGCCGGGGCGCGGATCGCCGGGCAAGACCGTCGAGAGCACCCTCGTCGGCGCCTTCGCCGGGCTCATCGTGGTGGCGGTGGTGGCCACGATGTTCGTCACCGCGGAATACCGCCGCGGCCTGATCCGCACCACGCTCACCGCCAACCCCCGGCGCGGCCGGGTGCTCGCCGCCAAGGCCGCCGTGGTCGGCGCGGTCTCCTTCGCCACCGGGCTGGCCGCCGCCGCGACCGCCCTGCCGCTGGTCGAGTCGGTCGAGAAGGGCAAGCACTTCCCGATGTACCCGACGCCCTTCGCCACCGACGTACGGGTCGTGGTCGGCACGGCGGCGCTCTTCGCGGTCACCGCGGTCCTCGCGCTGGCGCTCGGCACGGCGCTGCGGCGCAGCGCGGGCGCGGTCACCGCCGTCGTCGTCGCGATCGTGCTGCCCTACATCCTCGCGGTGGCCGCGGTGCTCCCCGCCGGGCCGTCCCGCTGGCTGACCCGGCTCACACCTGCCGCCGCCTTCGCCGTCCAGCAGAGCGTGCACCAGTACGCGCAGGTCAGCGCCGACTACACGCCCGCCGACGGGTACTTCCCGCTGGCACCGTGGGCCGGCTTCGCGGTGCTCTGCGGTTACGCGGCCGCCGCGGTCGCCGCCGCGGCCGTGCTGCTCCGCAGGAGGGACGCGTGACCGGGCTGCGGCAGGCGGTGCACGCCGAGTGGACCAAGGTCCGCACCCTGCCCGGCCTGCTGTGGCTCCTGGCAGCGGTCGCCGTACTCACCGCGGCGGTCAGCGCGGCCACGGTCGCGGCCGTCCACTGCCCCGCCACCGGGTGCGCCCAGGACCCGGCCAGGCTCAGCCTCACCGGCGTCCAGTTCGGCCAGGCCGGGGTGGCGGTGCTCGCGGTGCTGCTGATCAGCGGCGAGTACGCCACCGGCATGATCCGTACGACCGTCACCGCGATGCCGCGCAGGACCACGGTCCTCGGCGCGAAGGCGCTCGTGCTGGCCGGACTGGTGCTCGTCGCCGGTACGGTCGCCGTCCTCGGCTCCGTGCTGGCCGGGCGCCTCGTCCTGCCCGGCCACGGCTTCGGCTTCTCGCCCGCGCACGGGCCGGTGCTCAGGGCTGCCGCCGGCTCGGTGGCCTACCTCGTGCTGGTGGCACTGCTCAGCCTCGGTGTCGCCACCGCGGTACGCGATTCCGCTGCCGCCATCGGGGTCGTGCTCGGGCTGCTCTACCTCTTCCCGATCCTCGCGTCGGTCGTCTCCGATCCCGGGTGGTATCGCCACCTCCAGCAGATCGGGCCCATGACGGCCGGGCTCGCGGTCCAGACCACGATTCCGTCTTCTTCGGCCGTGATCGGCCCCTACCGCGGCCTGGCCGTTCTCGCGGCCTGGTCCGCCGCCGCGCTCCTCACCGCCCTCGCCCTCTTCCGCACCCGCGACACCTGACGACTCCGGTGCCCTCACGCTCCCCGAGCCCCTGCCCCTTGCGGCGCACTCCTTGCCCGCGGCCCGGCGGGGGCTCGTCGCACCGTTCTCCCCCAGCGCTTCGACTGGGGGTACCCCACGCGCCCCTGGGTGGGTGCCTCTTGCTGTTCCGTTGACAGTTGCGGTCCGCTGTGGCTTGTCGCGCAGTTCCCCGCGCCCCTTTTGGCCTGCGTCCTCCTGCGTCCGGGCGTTTGCCCCTGGCAGGGGCTGGGCCTCTGCGCAGAGGGCACGCGTTTTCCAGGGGCGCGGGGAACTGCGCGAGCAACCCACCACCTGGCCGCAGGCAGGCAACCCCACCGCGAGGGGCAATCACCCAGGGGCGCGTGGGGGTACCCCCAGGCGAAGCGCTGGGGGAGAACGGAGCGAAGGGGGCCGGGGCGGAGCCCGGGGGATCAGAAGCCGCGACGTACGTACGTCTGGCGCGCCTCGTCGAGGCGCCTCGCCCGGCGCCGCCGCTCCGCGGCAAGCTCGTCGACGGCGTGCCGCACCCCGGTGAGGACCGTGGCGACCGGCCCGGGTCGCGGCTCGGGCACGGGCGGCGGTCCTGAGATGCCGATCGTGGAGGCCAGCGCGAGCAGCGTCGGATCGTCGGCGGCCCAGCGGTGGGCCGCCCGCCGCCGCCCGGGGGAGTCGGCGAGCACCATCCGGCTGGTGCGCAGCACGAGGAAGCGGCGCCGCTCCTCCCGCCCGAGCAGCCCGTCGGCCTCAAGGGCGGCGAGATACGTGTCGGAGAGCCCCCGGCCCCTGCGCCACAGCCAGTCCTCGACGGTCTCGCCGTCGGCGACGGGGGCGAGCGCCGCCACGGCCAGGTCGAGCTGCGGGTCGCCGGCGTCCTGCCGTCCGGTGGGCAGCACGAAGTCACCGTCGAGGGTGGCCGCGCCGAGGCCGAGCAGGTCGATCAGCTCGGCCCCGGCCAGCGCCAGCGACAGGTCGCCGCGCTCCAGCGACCGGGTCGACGGCATGTCCATGGCCACGAAAAGCAGGTCTCGTGCGGTGGTCATCCGGGGGCGCTCCACAAAGCGTCAGTCCACTGGGGGCTTCGGTCCACAGGGCGTGAGCCCACGGGTGTCAGTGCAGGCGGCTCTGCCAGTCGCCGGGCACCCGCTCGGCGGGGCCGGGGGTGGACTGGGACACCGGGTGGCTCAGCGGCGGCGCCAGGTCGGGGCCGTCCTCGACGTAGCTCTCGGTGGCGTAGTTCCAGAACCAGTTCTCGCCGGGTTCGTACGACCTGATCACCGGGTGGCCGCTGGCGGCGGCGTGCGCGGCGGCGTGCTGCGAGGGGGAGCTGTCGCAGCAGCCGACGTGCCCGCAGCCGGCGCACCTGCGCAGGTGGAGCCACCAGCCGCCCGCCTTGTCGCAGTCCGCGCAGCCTTCGCCGCTCGGCGGGACGGACGGGTCGATCCCGGGGGATTCGTGGGTGCTCATTCGGCGGCCTCCTCGGCGTCGGGGTTGCTTGCGGTGAGCGGCAGCCTGACCCGGAATCGGGTGTTGCCCGGCTGCGACTCGACGTCCAGATCGCCGTGGTGCTTGTTGACCACGATCCGCCAGGAGATGTCGAGCCCGAGCCCGGTGCCCTGGCCCACCGGCTTGGTGGTGAAGAACGGCTCGAAGATCCGCTGCCGGATCTCCGCCGGGACCCCGGGACCGGTGTCCTGGAAGTCCACCACCAGCCTGCCGTGGTCCCGCGAGGTGCGCACGGTGAGTGTGCCCACCCCGTCCATCGCCGACACCGCGTTGTCGATCAGGTTGGTCCACACCTGGTTCAGCTCGCCCGGGTAGGCGGGGATGCGGGGCAGCGTGTGGTCGAACTCCTTGACCACCGTCACCTCGGACCCGATCTTCCCGGCCAGCATCTGCAGGGTGCTGTCGAGCAGCTCGTGGATGTCGACCACCTGGAAGGGCGCGCGGTCCAGCTGCGAATACTGCCGCGCGGCGTTGACCAGGCCGGACACCCGGGAGGTGGAGTCCTCGATCTCGTTCATCAGCAGCTCGGTCTCGACGGTGTAGTTCAGCCACCGCACCGCGCTCTCCAGCATCTCGGTCTCCACCGCCGCCGCGACCTGCTCCAGCCACTCCTCGTCCAGGCCCGCCTGGACGAAGGCCGGTGCGAGGTCCCAGCCGCCGGCGATGCCGTGGCCGTCCAGCCAGTCGGCGACCGCGTCCTCCTGGTCGGCGGCCTCCATCGGGCTGAGCTCCTGCGCCTTGGCGATCCGCTCGACGGCCCGCTCCTGCACCCCGATGAGGGTGTCCAGGTCGGCCTGCCGCAGACGCCCGCCGGCCAGCACCTTGAGCTTGTGGCGCATGCCGGCCACCCGGTCGCGCAGCGCCGAGGTGGCGCGCAGCGCGGCGGCGGCCGGGTTGTTCAGCTCGTGCGTCAGACCCGCCGACAGCGAGCCCAGCGCGAGCAGCCGCTCGCGCTGGCTGACGACCTGCTGGAAGGTCTGGTTGCCGAAGAACAGCCCTTCGAGCAGGTGCACGGCCATCGGGAACCAGTCCCGCATGATCCGCGCGAAGTCGTCGGCGGCCAGGACGAAGAAGCGGGACGGCTCGGTGACCCGCAGCGAGTTGGTGTAGAGCTGCGGGACCTGGTCGCCCAGATACGCCTGGAAGGCCCCGGCGTAGACGCCCCGCTGCGAGGTCCTGTTGACCTCGATGTCATCGGTGCCGACCCGCCGCGAGGTCACGACGGTGCCTTCGAGCAGCACGTAGAAGCAGGCCGCGGCCTCGCCCTCGGCGTAGACCGGGCCGGCCTCCACGGCCTCGATCCGGCCGGAGCCGCACAGCCGGCCCAGCTGCTCGGGTGTCAGGTGCTCGAACAGGAACAGCGACCGCAGTTCCTCCGGGTTGCACGGCAGCGTCGAGGCGGTCACGGTCCCTCCAGACGTGAGGTGCTCACAGCCCCTCCAGATAGCGGTGTACGAGCATGACGGCCATCGCGCCCTCGCCGACCGCGGACGCCACCCGCTTGGCGGACTCCGAGCGGACGTCGCCGGCCGCGAAGACCCCGGGCACGCTGGTCTCCAGGTGGTAGGGCGGCCGGTCGGGCTCCCAGCCGGCCGGGCGCTCGCCCTCGCCGGCCAGGTCCGGCCCGGTCAGCACGAAGCCGTGCCCGTCCCTGCGGACCACGCCTTCCAGCCAGTCGGTTCGCGGCGCGGCCCCGATGAACACGAACAACCGCTGGGCGTCGACCATTTCCTCGGCGCCGCTCGCGGACTCCCGCAGCGTCAGGCTCTCCAGGTGGTCCTCGCCGTGCGCGCCCGAGACGACCGTGCCGGTGCGGACGCTGATGGTGGGGATCGCGGCGATCTGCTGGATCAGGTAGTGCGACATGGACGCCTCCAGCGACGCCCCGCGTACCAGCAGCGTCACCGACTTGGCGCCCCGCGACAGGTAGACCGCGGCCTGCCCGGCGGAATTCGCCCCGCCGACGATGTAGACGTCCTGGCCCTCGCAGCCCGCGGCCTCGGTCAGCGCCGAGCCGTAGTAGATGCCGCGGCCGGTCAGCTCGGCGAGCCCCGGCACGTCCAGCAGCCGGTAGGCCACCCCGGTGGTGAGGATGATGCTCTGCGCCGAGACCGAGCTGCCGTCGGCGAACCGTACGGTACGGGCAGGGCCGCTGACCTCCAGGCCGGTGACCTCGCAGGCGGTGAGCAGCTCGGCGCCGAAACGGGTCGCCTGGCGGCGGGCCCGGTCGGTGAGCTGGGCGCCGGAGACGCCGTCGGGGAAGCCGAGGTAGTTCTCGATCCTGGCGCTCTGCCCGGCCTGGCCGCCGGTCGCGGTGCGCTCGACCAGGACGGTGTTCAGCCCCTCGGAGGCGCCGTAGACGGCCGCGCCGAGCCCGGCGGGTCCCGCGCCGATCACCACCAGGTCGTAGAACTCCTCCGCCGGGGTGGTCGCCAGACCCACCTGGGCGGCCAGATCCTGGTCCGACGGCTCGACCAGCACCTCGCCGCCGGGGGCGATCACCAGCGGCAGCCGCATCCCGTCGTGCCCGGCGGCGTCCAGCAGCCGCCGGCCCTCGGACTGGTCGGACAGGTACCAGCGGTAAGGGACCTGGTTGCGGGCCAGGAATTCCCTGACCTTGGACGACCGGGCCGACCAGCGGTGACCGATGACCTTGGTCTCCGGCACCGGGCGGTGGTCGGAGGCCAGCCAGCTCTCCAGCAGGTCGTCGACGACCGGGTAGAGCTTCTCCTCCGGCGGGTCCCACGGCTTGAGCAGGTAGTGGTCCAGGTCGACCACGTTGATCGCGTCGATCGCCGCACCGGTGTCGGCGTAGGCGGTGAGCAGGATCCGCCGGGCGCCCGGATAGACGTCCATGGCCTGCTCGAGGAATTCGATGCCGTTCATCTGCGGCATCCGGTAGTCCGCGAGGATCACCGCGACCAGGTCGCCGCGCAGCTTCATCTGCCGCAGCGCGTCGAGCGCCGAGTCGCCGGACTCGGCGCGCACCACCCGGTAGCGCTCGCCGTACCGCCGCCGCAGGTCGCGGGCGACGGCGCGGGAGACTCCCGGGTCGTCGTCGACGGTCAGGAGCACGGCCCGCCGTGTGCTGTCCGATGCTGTCATGGGCATCCCCGTCCCCATCCGCTGCCTGCCCGTTTCGCTCCGTGCAGGTCCGCCGTTCAGCCTAGTGGCCCGATGCGGCGTCCGCAGTTCGCAGCGTGCCCGGTGTGCGCGATGATCGCGCAAGGCGTAGCGAAAACGCGCTGCGGCACGGGGTCCGACGCGGCGGGGACGGGTGGAGCGCGGCGACTTGCGTTGGAGCGCACTTCAGCTCCTAGCCTCGACAGCATGACCACGCCACAGACACCACAGAAACCGATCGGCTCGGGCTTCGGCGCCCACAGCACCGCGGACGACGTGCTGCGCGGCATCGACCTGTCGGGAAAGCTCGCGCTCGTCACCGGCGGCTACTCCGGTATCGGCCTGGAGACCACCCGGGCACTGGCCAAGGCCGGCGCCCACGTGGTGGTGCCGGCCCGCCGCCCCGAGACCGCCGCCGATGCGCTCGCCGGTATCGAGGGCGTCGAGGTGGAGCAGCTGGACCTGGCCGACCTCGACAGCGTCCGCGACTTCGCCGACCGCTTCCTCGCCACCGGCCGCGACATCGACATCGTCATCAACAGCGCCGGCGTCATGGCCTGTCCCGAGACCCGGGTCGGACCCGGCTGGGAGGCGCAGTTCGCCACCAACCACCTCGGCCACTACGCCCTGGTCAACCGGCTCTGGCCGGCGATCGAGCGGGGCGGCGCCCGGGTGGTGGCGGTGTCCTCCGGCGGCCACCACAACTCGCCGATCCGCTGGGACGACATCCAGTTCGAGCACGGCTACGACAAGTGGCAGGCCTACGGGCAGGCCAAGACCGCCAATGTGCTCTTCGCCCGGCAGCTCGACGCGCTCGCCCGCGACCGTGGCGTACGCGCCTTCGCGCTGCACCCCGGCGGCATCCTCACCCCGCTCCAGCGGCACCTTCCCAAGGCCGAGATGGTCGAGCGCGGCTGGATCGACGAGGACGGCAAGCCGCTGAACCCGGCCGGCTTCAAGTCCACCCAGGAGGGCGCGGCCACCCAGGTCTGGGCGGCGACCGCGCCCGCGCTCGACGGCCTCGGCGGTGTCTACCTGGAGGACTGCGAGATCGCCGAGCCCGGCTCCGCCGACGGCACCCGCAGCGGAGTGCGCGACTACGCGATCGACCCCGACCAGGCGTCCCGCCTGTGGTCCCTGTCGGCGCGGCTCACCGGCGTCGACGCCTTCGCGGCCTGAAACCGCGGCCGCGGCCGCGCGTGAGAGACCGGCGCCCCGGGGCCGCGACCCCGGGGCGCTGGCGCGATCGGGTGAAGGGCGCGCAGGTCGGCCCGGCCGGTGGCCGGTGCGGCGGGCGGGGCGGCGGATGCTGGGGAGGACAGACGTCCGCGCCCGGCCGCGGACCCTCACGCGCCCGGCGCCGCCTTCCGCGGCACGGTGCCACGACGCCACCGGAGGCCCACCCTGCTGGTGCTCTGCGTGATCTTCGCGCTCCTCGGGGCGGCGAGCAACGCGACCGGTACGGTGCTGCAGCGCAAGGCCGCGCTGACCGTGCCGGCCAAGGACGCGCTCAAGGTGCGGCTGGTGATGGACCTGGTCAAGCAGCCGGTGTGGCTGCTGGGCATCTGCGGCGTGGCGGGCGCGGCGCTCTTCCAGGCCCTGGCCCTGGTGACCGGCCCGCTGGCGCTGGCACAGCCCGTCTTCATCCTGGAGCTGCCCTTCGCGCTGCTGATCGCCCTCCCCGTGCTGCACCGCAGCCTGCCCACGTCGGGCTGGTACGCGGTCGGCTGCATGGTGGCGGGCCTGGTGCTCGCGCTGGCCAGCGCCGCGCCCACCGGGGGCTCCTCGCAGGCGTCGATGGCCCGCTGGATCCCGGCGGTGGTGGCCTGCGTCGCGGGGACCGCCGTCGCGGTCGGTCTGGCCAGGCACCGGCCGTCGGGCGCGGTACGGGCGGCGCTGCTCGGGTCGGCCGCCGCCGTGGCCAACGCGCTGACCGCCGCCTTGCTGAAGTCGGCCGCCGACACCTTCTCCGACAAGGGCTTCGGCGCCTTCCTGGCCACCTGGCAGACGTACGGCTTCGTGGTGGCCGGGGTGACGGCGGTCTTCCTGCTGGAGAACGCGCTGCAGGCCGGACCCATCGCGGCCTCGCAACCGGCGCTGACCCTCGGTGACGCGACCGTCAGCCTGCTGCTGGGCGTCGCCGTCTACGACGAGCACATCCGCACCGGCTGGTGGCTCGTGCCGGAGCTGGCCGGGATCGGGCTGATCATCAGCGGCACCCTCTACCTGTCCCGGGCGGTGCCGCTGACCCGCGAGCTGGGCAACTGAGCGGGGCCGCCCGCGCGCGGGCGGGGGCGGAGCAGATCCGCGGGCACCGCCGGACCCCTCCGACCGGCGATGCCCGCGCGCTCGCGCGGCGGTCGGCTCAGCCCGCCCCACTGAGGATCTGGAAGGGCCGCAGCGCCAGCCGCACCACGGAACCTGCCACCTCGTCCGCTGCCGTCGTCCGGCACCGGACGCCCCAGCAGGTCGGTCACCGCGCCGCCCGGCTAACCCGGGAGTGAGAACCGCCCGCACCCGGCGGCCGTGGGCCTCGTAGGGGCGTACCACCACGTCGCCCGAGCGGTCGTCGGCCGGCCTGACCGCCGAGACCACCGCCCCGCGGGGAGACGACCGCTGCCGCTCCGTCGCGGTCGCGCTGTCCGTGCCCGGCGGGAGCGGCGTGGCCCGGGTCGACGCGGACCGGCTCGCGGACACCGCGGGCGAGCTGCGCGCGGGCTTCGAGGCCGTGGCGGCCGGCCGCCTCGACGACGCCGGCGAGGCGCTCAACGCCCTGCTGCCGGCGAACGGCGCCAGGCCCCAGCTGGACCGGGGGCCGGACGGCCGCCGGCAGGTCCACTTCCACGGCCGCGAGGACTCCTTCGCGGTGGGCTGGGGCGCCGCCTGCGCCACCGGCCTGGCCATGCTCCTCGGCGGCGACCTCGCCGACCGCCTCGGTGTCTGCTCGGCCCCGGCCTGCGACCGTGTCTACGTCGACACCTCGCGCAGCGCCGCCCGCCGGTTCTGCTCGACGGCCTGCCAGAACCGCACCAAGGCGGCCGCCTTCAGGGCGCGGCACCCTCGCTGAGGGCCGCGCCCGGGGCGGGCGGGGTCAGGACGGGGTGACCTCGTCGCGGGACTCGGTCGCCCAGAGCGTGTGGAAGGTGCCGGGGCGGTCGGCGCGGAGGTAGGTGTGGGCGCCGAAGTAGTCGCGCTGGCCCTGGATGAGCGCGGCGGGCAGGCGCTCCGCGCGCAGGCTGTCGTAGTAGGCGAGCGCGGCGGCGAAACCCGGGGTGGGGATGCCCAGCTCCGCCGCCGTGCTGACGACGCGGCGCCAGGCGCTCTGCGCGCTCAGCAGCGCCTCGCTGAAGTGCTCGTCGATGAGCAGCGTCGGCAGGTCGCCCCTGGCGTCGAAGGCCGCCCTGATGCGGTCGAGGAAAGCGGCCCTGATGATGCAGCCGGCCCGCCAGATCGCCGCGACGCGGCCCTGGTCGACATCCCAGCCGTATTCGGCGCTGCCGGCCGCGATCTGGTGGAAGCCCTGCGCGTAGGCGACGATCTTCGACGCGTAGAGCGCCTGCTCGACGTCCTCGGCGAAGCGGTCGTAGGCCGCGCTGTCCAGCACGGTCGGTGTCGGGCCCGGCAGGCCGCGCGCGGCCTCCCGCAGGTCGGCGTGCCCGGAGACGGCCCGCGCGAAGACCGCCTCGGCGATGCCGCTGACCGGCACCCCGAGGTCGAGCGCGGTCTGCACCGTCCAGCGCCCGGTGCCCTTCTGCTCGGCCTGGTCGAGCACGATGTCCACGAACGGCTTGCCGGTGTCCGCGTCGGTGTGCGCGAGCACCTGCGCGGTGATCTCGATCAGGTACGAGTCGAGGCGCCCCTGGTTCCAGCCGCGGAAGACCTCCGCGATCCGCTCGGGCGGCAGGTCGAGCGCGTGCCGCAGCAGGTCGTAGGACTCGGCGATGAGCTGCATGTCGGCGTATTCGATGCCGTTGTGCACCATCTTGACGAAGTGCCCGGCGCCGTCGGGGCCGATGTGGGTCACGCACGGCGAGCCGTCGTCGGCCTTGGCCGCGATGGCCTCCAGCATCGGCGCGAGGGCCTGGTAGGACTCCGCCGAGCCGCCCGGCATGATGCTCGGGCCGTGCAGCGCCCCCTCCTCGCCGCCGGACACGCCGGCGCCGACGAAGTGGATGCCGCGCTCGCGCAGCTCCTTCTCCCTGCGCCGGGTGTCGGCGAAGTGCGCGTTGCCCGCGTCCACGATGATGTCGCCGGGCTCCAGCAGCGGCGCGAACTCCGAGATCACCGCGTCGGTCGGATCGCCCGCCTTGACCATGACGATGATCCGCCGCGGCCGCTCCAGCGACGCGACGAAGTCCTCGGCGCTCTCTGACGGCACGAAGGTGCCCTCGCTCCCGAACTCCTCGACCAGCGCGCGGGTGCGGGCCGCCGTGCGGTTGTGGACCGCGGTGGCGTAGCCGTGCCTGGCCAGGTTGCGGGCGAGGTTGCGGCCCATCACCGCGAGACCGGTCACCCCGATCTGCGCCTTGCCGGGCGGCGTCCCGCCACCCGGTCCCTTGCTGTTCTGCGCCGCCTGGTCTGCGGAGGCCATGGGTCCACCCTTTGTCGTGTCGCCGGATGCGTGCCGCGGAGGTGTTGCAGACTGCTCCCTGCCCACGATTATGGCGGACAAATCACCGCGAAACGGAAAGGCTCGGCGCGGCGCCCCCGGCGTACCGCTCAGCGCGCGGCGATCAGCAGCGTCTGCAGGATCCGCCCGCACTCGCCCGCCGGATCGTGCAGCTCGCCCTGCGCCAGGCCCGAGCCGCCCGCCGCCGCTGCGGTCGCCGACCGCAGGCACATCCACTCGCCGACCGGGTCGCGGTGCAGCACCAGCGTCACGTCGGTGTTGATGACGAGGTCCCCGCGGTGGTCCAGCTCGAAGCCCACCGCCCAGCTGCTGTCCGCCAGAGTCAGCGCCCGGGTCAGCGGCGTGTCCTCCTCGCCCGCCACCAGCGGGATCCGCTGCCGCGCCCAGGCCGTGCCCGGCCCCGGAGTGTCGAAGCCCGGCTCGGCGGCACCGGGCGCACCCGGCGGGAAGCGCCACTCCATCGCGGACACGTAGCCGTCCAGATGGGCCCCGGCCATCGCCTGCGGCGGCTGCGGACCGGGCAGCGGCGGTACGGGCGCCAGCGGGCTCAGCGCCGGGGTGTGGTCGGGGGCCGCCACAAGACGCCACGCCCTGGCCAGCAGCACCGTCCTGCCGCCCGAGGTGATCCGTCCTTCGAGCAGTTCGGTGCGCCCGCCGGCGCGTATCGTCTCGACCTCCACGTGGAGGTCGCCGACCGGCACCGGGCGCGGCAGGTCGATCGTCACCCGGGCGATCCGCGTCCCTGGCCTGGCCCCGTGGCGTTCCATCACCCGGCCGACCAGCGCGGACGGCGGGCCCGCGTGCTGCGCCTCGGAACTCCACGGCCCCGCGGTCGCCGGGCCGCTCTCGTACCGCCCGCCGCCCAGACTCCGGTAGAACGCCTCACTGGTCACGCGCGCCTCCGCGGCCGGGGATGGTAGGGCGCGCCGATCGTAGCGAGCCGCCCAGGCGGTACGGCGCGCGGTGCGGTCCGAGCGGACCGTTCCGGTAGGCGGGCGTCCGCCCACCGCGGTACGGGCCCGGCGTGCCCCGGCCGGGGAGCCCACCGCGCTACTCGGCCGGGCGCGTCAAGCGGTCGCCTCCGCCCGTGCGGCCAGCGCCAGGACGCGCTGGGCGCCGGCCACCACCGCCGGGTCGACGAAGCGGCCGTCGGGCAGCGCCAGCGCGCCCGGGGACGCGTCGGCCGCCGCCACCGTCTCCCGGGCCGCAGCGATCTCCGGCGCCGACGGCAGATACGCCCGCTCGATCACCGGGAGCTGGCGCGGGTGGATCGCGGCCCGGCCGAGGAAGCCCAGGGAGCGGCCGCGCCGGCAGGACGCGGCGAGCCCCGGCAGGTCGCGGACGTCGGGGTAGACCGACTGGGCCGGCGGCGCGAGCCCCGCGGCCCGCGCCGCGACCACCGTACGGACCCGGGGCCACACCAGCGCCTCCTCGTCCGCGAGCCCCAGGTCGGCCCGCAGGTCGGCCTCGCCCAGCGCGATACCCTCGACGGCCGGGTCGGCGGACGCGATCGCGAAGGCGTTCTCCACCCCGAGCGCGGACTCCAGCAGCGGATACAGCCCGGGTACGTCCCCTGCCTCGCGCAGCATCCGCACCACCCGGGCGACGTCCCCCGGCGAGCAGACCTTCGGCAGCCGCAGCCCGCCGAGGCCCGGCAGCCCGGCGAGCGCCGCCAGGTCAGCGGCGAACAGCGGGCCGTCCAGGGCGTTCACCCGGACATGCACCGCCGCCGGGCCCGCGACCGGATCGGCGAGCAGCTCGGCGGTCGCGGCCCTCGCGTAGTCCTTGCGGTCGGGGCCGACCGCGTCCTCCAGGTCGACCAGCACGACGTCCGCCCCGGACCGCAGCGCCTTGGCCACCACGTCGGGCCGGTCGCCCGGCGCGTACAGCCAGGTCAAGGCGATGGGAGCGACCGGGGGGCGGCGCCGGAGGCCCGCGTCCGGGCCGCTCCCCGGCGCGGGCACGGCGGCGCGGACCTGGCGGCTCACAGCGCGCCCTCCTCGCGCAGCGCGGCGATCTGCGGTGCGGTCAGGCCGAGTTCGGCCAGCACCTCCGCGGTGTCGGCGCCGTGCGGGCGGCCCGTCCAGCGGATCGCACCGGGGGTGGCCGACAGCCGGAAGAGCACGTTCTGCATCCGCAACTGCCCCAGGTCCTCGTCCTCGACCCGCGCCACCGTGCCCAGCGCGCGGAACTGCGGGTCGGCCACCACGTCGCGCACGTCGTAGACCGGAGCGACGGCGGCCTGCGCCGACTCGAAGGCGGCCACCACCTCCTCCCGGTCGTGCCGGCCGATCCAGTCGCCCACCACCTTGTCGATCTCCTCGGCGTGCGCCGCGCGCCCGGTGCCGGTCGCGAACCACGGCTCGTCGGTGAATTCCGGGTGCCCGACGAGCCGCAGCACCCGCTCGGCCACCGACTGCGCCGACGACGACACCGCGAGCCAGCAGCCGTCGGCGGTGCGATAGGTGTTGCGGGGAGCGTTGTTGGCCGAGCGGTTGCCCATCCTGGGCTGGACGTAGCCGAGTTGGTCGTACCAGAGCAGCTGCGGGCCGAGCACCGCGAGCATCGGCTCGATGATCGCCATGTCCACCACCTGCCCGGCGCCGGTGCGGTCGCGGCCGGCGAGCGCCGCCATCACCGCGTAGGCCGTCGCCAGCCCCGCCACCGCGTCGGCCAGGCCGAACGGCGGCAGCGTCGGCGGCCCGTCCGGCTCGCCGGTCGTCGCGGCGAAGCCGCTCATCGCCTCGGCGAGGGTGCCGAAACCCGGGCGGTCGGCATACGGCCCGAACTGTCCGAAGGCGGTGACCCGGGCCAGCACCAGCCGCGGGTTGGCGGCGGACAGCTCCGGCCAGCCGAGGCCCCACTTCTCCAGGGTGCCGGGGCGGAAGTTCTCGATGACCACGTCGGCGGACGCGGCCAGCTTGAGCAGCACGTCGCGCCCGCCGGGCGTGGACAGGTCGACGGTGACATTGCGCTTGTTGCGGCCGAGGTGCTTCCACCACAGGCCGACGCCGTTCTTCCCCGGGCCGTGGCCGCGGGACGGGTCGGGCTTGCGCGGGTGCTCGACCTTGATCACGTCGGCACCGAAGTCGCCGAGCAGGGTGGCGGCGCCGGGCCCGGCGAAGAGCGTGGCCAGGTCGAGCACCCGCATACCGGCCAGCGGGCCGGACGGCGGATCGGCGGCATCTGACGGGGCGGAGGGTGCCGCGTCCTGCGGATGCGGATGGTGCATGGGACCTACCTCTGTTCCGATGTGCGTGAGGGTCGTCTTTTCTACGGTTTCGGGTGCGCGGCGGCCGCGCGGGCGTCGATGGCCGCGCGGTCCGGCATCGAGGAGGAGGCACCGGGGCGCTCCACGGACAGCGCCGACGCGGCGGTCGCCCAGCCGAGCGCGTCGGCGGTCGCCCGGCCCTCGCCGAGCGCCACCGCCAGCGCCCCGACGAAGGTGTCGCCCGCCGCGGTGGTGTCCACCACGTCCGCCGCGAGCGCGGGCACGGCGAGCGGCTCCCGGCCGCGCGCCGCGTGCAGGCAGCCCGCCGCGCCCAGCGTGATCACCACCTCGGGCACTGCGTCGAGCAGCGCGCGGGCCGCCGCACGCGGATCGCGCTCGCCGCTGAGCGCGGCGGCCTCGTGCTCGTTCGGCACCAACAGGTCGGTGACAGCCAGCAGTTCGTCCGGCAGCGGCTGCGCGGGGGCGGGCGTGAGGACGGTCCGCACGCCCTGGGCCCTGGCCGACCGCGCCCCGGCGAGCACGCCCGCCAGCGGGAGTTCGAGCTGCAGCAGCAGCGCACCGGCGGCGCCGATCACCGCCTCGTCCTCCGGTGTCAGTGCCGTCACCGTGCCGTTGGCGCCGGGCACCACCACGATCGCGTTGTGCCCTTCGCCGTCCACCACGATCTGCGCGATGCCGCTGGGTCCCGGCGCGGTACGCAACTGGCCGGTGCCGACGCCCGCGTCCGCCAGCGCGGCACGCAGCCGCCCGCCGAAGTCGTCGTCGCCGACCGCGCCGATCATCGCGACGGCGCCGCCCGCCCGCGCGGCGGCGATGGCCTGGTTGGCGCCCTTGCCGCCGGCGACCGTGCGGAAGGACTCCCCGGTCACGGTCTCCCCGCGGGCCGGCGCGACCTTCACATAGGCGACCAGGTCCATGTTGGCGCTGCCCAGGACCGCGATCCCGGCCGGTCGTGGGGGCGGTGCTGTCATGAGCTGCCTTCCTGCGGGAGGACCGCGAGCGCGGCGGTGCGCCGGGCGAGCGTGTCGAAGCCGATGCCGTCGAGGCCGCCGACCGTGGTCGACAGCCGGTTCTTCAGCGGGTCGGTCCACCGGCCCGGCAGCGCCGCGGGCGAGCCCGCGAGCAGCCCGGCGACGGAGCCGGCCGTCGCGCCGTTCGAGTCGGTGTCCCAACCCCCCGACACCGCGCGGGTGATGGAGCCCGTGAAGTCGCCGTCCGCGTGGGTGAGGGCGGCGGCGAGCAGGCTCGCGTTCGGCAGGACGTGCACCCAGTGGTGGTCGCCGTAGGCGGAATGCAGCGCGTCCACCACGTCCGCGAAGCCCTCGGCCTCACCGGTCGGCTCCGCACGGGCCGCCGCCACCCCGAACCGCACCGCCCGCGCCAGCCGCGACCCCGCGGGCACCACGTCGAGCCCGGCGGCCAGGCACGCGTGGACGTCGGCGCCGCCGCCCGCCGCCCCGGCGATCACCGCGGCGGCGAACATCGCCCCGTAGACGCCGTTCGAGGTGTGCGTCAGCGCCGCGTCCCGCCACACCTGGTCCGCGGCGGCGGCCGGATCGCCGGGATGCGTCCAGCCGTGGACGTCGGCCCTGATGAGCGCGCCGATCCACTCGCGGAAGGGATTGCGCCGGGTGGCGGTCAGCGGCGGCTCGACCCCGTCCAGCAGATTGCGGTAGGCGACCCGCTCGGCGGTGAAGGTCCGCCCGGCGGGCAGCTCGTCCAGCCACAGCCGCGCCACGTCGGCGGTGCGGAAGCCGTGGCCGTGCCGCTCCAGCAACAGCAGCCCGAGCAGCGGGTAGTTGAGGTCGTCGTCCTCCGGCATCCCGCTGATGTTCTCGGCCAGCGAGGTGCCCGCGCTGCGGCGGTTCCACGGATGCCGCCCGGAGACGGCCGGGTCGAGCCCGACTCCGGTGAACCAGCCGTCCAGCGGCCAATTCCCGGTCCCGCGCGCGATCTCCCTGATCCCGCCGAGCGTCAGCTTCTCCACCGGCTTCCCGAGCAGGCACCCGGCGGCCCGCCCGAGCCACCCGGCTTCCAGCCGGTCGGCCAGCACATTTTGGTTGCCGCGTGCGGTCGTCTGAGCCACCGCTCCCGCTGCCGCGGTGTGCCCGCCACCCCGAGTCCCGGGACCGGTGGGCGGCGCCCCCGCGTGCGACCCCTTCGACGCCGAACCGTCCGGCTCGGGCCGGACGGCGTGCTCCACCGCAGGCAGGGGCGTCGCGTCCGGTCCTCCGGTGCCGCCCGGTCGGGCCGACCACGCCGGGGCGAGCGCGTGGATCGCCGTCAGCTCCGTCGGCTCGGCCGTGTCCAACAGGCCCGGCATCAAGGCCAGTTCGTCAAGCAGCCGCTCGGCCAGTGCGCGCAGCGCCGGAGCGGTCGGGCCGGGGGAGGCGCCCGCGCGGGGCGGGGCGAGGTGGCCGCCCGCGGACAGCCACCGGCGGCGCACCTCGGCCGGGTCGCGGCCGTCCTCCGCCGCCTGGCGCAATTCGTGGCCGAGCAGGTCCTCCGGCTGGACCCAGGTCAGCCGTACGTCCCCGGCGGGCAGCGTCATCGCACCCCCGCCAGGGCCGTGAACGCCGTCTCATGGGCCCGGCGCCGCTCGGTGTCCCGGGCGAAGACCTCCCGGGTGACGGCGGTCAACTCCGCGGCGGGGGCGTGGAGATCGAGGCGGCTGGCCCGGCCCACCTCGGCGCTCCACCCCGCGGGCACCGACCCGGTGCCGCCGAGCACTCCGGCGATCGCCCCGCTCATGGTGGCGATCGAGTCGCAGTCCCGCCCGTAGTTCACCGAGCCGAGCACCGCGGCCTCGTAGTCGCCGCCGCCGACCAGCAACATGCCCAGCGCGACGGGGAGTTCCTCGATGGCGTGCAGCCGCGACGGGCGCCGGGCACCGAGCGAGGGCTCGCGGTAGCGCGGCCCCACCGTGTCGAAGGGCGCGACCGCCTCCCGCAGCGGCCCGAGCGCCCCCTCCCAGTCGTCGCAGGACGCGGCCCGCTCGCACACCGCCTCGATCGCCGCCCGCGTACCGTCCTTGGCCAGCGCCAGCGCCGCGTCCACCACGCTCGACGCGGTCGCGTCCGGCACGAAGGCCGCCGCCACGGCCGCGGCGAAGACACCCGCCGCCTCGCGCCCGTAGGACGACTGGTGCGGCGCCGCCACCTCCAGCGCCTCCGCGTAAGCCGCCGCGGGGTTGCCGGCGTTGACCACGCCGACCGGCGCCATGTACATCGCCGCACCGCAGTTGACGATGTTGCCGACACCCGCCTCCCGCGGGTCCACGTGCCCGTAGTGCAGCCGGGCCACGATCCACTTCTCGGCCAGGAAGATCCGCTGCAAGGGCAGCGCCTCCGCCTCCAGCTCAGGTATCCACCGGGGCGTGCCGATCAGGTCGGGCACCAGGTGCTCGGCGATGCTGTACGCGTCCAGGTGGTCGCGCACCTTCGCGTAGACCCTGACCAGCGCGTGCGTCATCAGGGTGTCGTCGGTGACGTGGCCGTCGCCCTTGTGGTAGGGAGCGATGGGCCGCGCGGTGCGCCAGTCCTCGTGGAAGGGGCCGACGATGCCGCGCACCCGGCCGCCGTGCCGTTCGGCGATCTGCTCCGGCGTCCAGCCCTCGACCGGGCCGCCCAGCGCGTCCCCGACGGCGGCGCCGGCGAGGCAGCCCGCGACGCGGTCCTCAAGCGTCAGTTTCATGGATTCCGAGTCCTCCTGGTCGTTCCTGGGCGGTGAAGGACGGCTCCACGGCGGTCAGCCGTCCGGCCAGCTCCACGAGATCGAGCCCGGCCAGCCGCGGCAGCGCGCAGCCGGCCAGGGTCCTGCACGCGGCCCGCCAGGAGGCGGGCAGGGAGCGCGCGCCGCCGAGCGCGCCGGCCAGCGCGCCCGCCAGCGCGGGCGCGGAGTCCGCGACCCGCGACAGGCACGCGGCGGCGGGCACCGCCTCGTCCACGGCGCCGTCACTGGCCAGGACCAGCGCGAGGGCGACCGGCACGGTGTCGGCGGCGGCGATGCCGTAGCTGTAGACGTGGTCGATGATCTGGTGTTCCAGCAGCGGGACCAGGCCGAACGCCCGCCCGTGGACGCCGTCGCCCGCCGCACCGGCCGTCCGGGCCAGGGCCACCGCGTGCTGCGCATTGCGCGCGATCTCCGAGCCGGGCGGCAACTGGCCCAGGGCCGCGGCCACGCAGTCCTGCGTCGGGGCGCCGGCCAGTGCGAGCGCGACGGCGGCGGCCATCGCGCGGGCGCCGTGCACCCCGTCCTCGTCCTGGGTGTAGCGCGCGTCGTATTCGGCGAGGTCCGCGGCCGCAGCCGGGTCGCCGGGGTGGACGACGGCGAGCACGCAGGCCCGCCCGCAGGCGGCGTCGTCGAAGAAGTGCGGGTTGTCGTGCCCGGTGGCGGGCGGGCGCAGGCCGGTGGCGAGATTGCCGAGCCCCGCGCGTACCGAGATCCTGGCCCGCAGCGGGATCACCGCTGACTCGACCTCGGGCGCGCGGGCGGCCGCCGTGGAGATCTCGGCGGCCAGCGACATCCAGGCCAGGTCCACCGCGGCGCGCACCCGCCGGTCGCGGCTCAGGTCGCTGAGCGGCGCCCCGCGCGAGGCGAGCACCGCCTCCGCGGTGAAGGCCGCCCACTCGGCGTCGTCGGAAGGGCCGAGCCGCAGCGGCTCGGGGGGCTGGTTGAGGGCGATCGGCACGGGCAGCGTGGTCGTCTCGTTCTGCTCGGCGAAGGTGTCCAGCTCACGCGTCAGCCGCCGTGTCCACTCGGGCATCCGCGCCGCCCGGTGCCGTGCCGCCGGCCATCCGGCGGCATCCCCGGCGGCGAGCCCCAGCAGCAGCCCTTCGACCCGTGACCGTGCCTCGCCGTCTCCCGGCCGCCCTGCGCGGCCGCTCAGCAGGCCGGCGGCCGCTCGCCCCACGGCGGGGTGCCGCGGCGGCGGCGCTTCGGTGGTGCGCGGGGCCGGGGCGGGGCGGCGGGGCGCCACCGGGCCGCTCGGGGGCTGGGTTGGTGTCGCGTCGGCGGTACAGGGTTGCTGGGTCATGAGGCGGCCCGCCCCGCTGTGGCGTGGCCGGGCTCGGCGGGGGAGAGCAGGTCGGCGATGTCGTGGACGTGATAGCCGGCCATAGCGGGAAGGCAGCTGCCGCGGACCGCTCTGACGGCCCGTGACCAGCGGTGCGGGATGGCCGAGCAGCCGCCGAGCGTACCGGCGAGTGCGCCCGCGACCGCGGCCGTGGTGTCGGCGTCCCTGCCCATGTTCACCGCCGTGAGCACCGAGCCGGTGAAGTCGCCCCCGGCCAGGGCGAAGGCGCCGAAGGCCAGGCCCACCGCCTCGGGCGCCAGGTCGGTCCACGGGTAGCCGCCGATGACGACCGCGGCACGCAGCGCCCGCTCCCGGTCGAGCACCGTCAGGCCGGGGTCGAGCCTGACCCGGCGGGCCACCGTCACCGCCCGCCGCAGCGAGCGGGCGGTCCAGGAGTCCTCGGGCACCACGGACAGCGCCGCGGTGATCACCGCGGCGCAGTCCCCGCCGCCCATCGCCGCCGCGACGCCTGCCGCGACGGCCTGCCCGCCGTAGATCCCCTCTCCCTCATGGCTGACCGTGCCGTCGATGGCCACCAGCCGTGCGGCCTCGGCGGGCCGCCCGGCGGCGAAGACCCCGCAGGGCGCGGCCCGCATCGCGAGCCCGTCGCTCCACGCGTGCCGGTGCTGTGCGGTGATCGGCGAGGCCAGGCCCCGGCGGAGGTTCTCCAGGGTGCCGCGCTCGCTGAAGCCCGCGCCCTTGAAGGGGCCTTCGTCGCGGTCGGCGATCCACACGTGCCAGGCCGTCTCGACGTCGCCCGTGGTCAGGGCGGAGCCGTGCCGGGCCAGCAGCAGGCCGGACAGGATCGCGTATTCGGTGTCGTCGGTGCCCGCCGGGTCGTCGGTGACGAAGTCCTCGATACGGCCCCAGCGCTTGCGGATCGCCGACGGTTTCATGTTCTCGGCTGGCGCCCCCAGCGCGTCACCGACGGCGAGGCCGGTCAGTGCGCCGCGCGCGTGGTCGCGCGGTGAGCCGGGTGCGGGGGCGGGTCGGCGGGCGCCGTGGGGCGGGGGCGACGGGGTCAGATATGGGCCGGAGGTGTCGGGTGAGGCGGGAGTTGTGCTCATGCCGTGCCATTTCCTGGTGAGTCCTGCTGTGTGGTGCGTGCGTCCGCCGTGTTCCTGCGCGACCGGGGGGGCGGTCGCGGCAGCAGGCGGTACGCGGCTGCTGGCATGTCGTCGGCTCCTTGTCGTGGCTGCGGGATCGGGGGCGGGCGGCTGCGCCGGTGGCGCCTCAGGTGCGGTAGCGGTCGAAGACCCGGTTGCCGTCGCGCACCAGCTTCTTGCGCAGCGAGTCCAGGCCGATGCCGCCGCTGAAGAACTGCTGCAGGGCGGGGGTGGCGACCTTGTCCGACCACTCGGGATAGCCGCGCCTGCCCAGCGCGGGGGAGGCCACCAGATGCGCGGCCACCGACATGCCCGTGCTCCAGCCGAGCTTGTCCGTGGTCAGCGACGGATCGCGCAGCGCCTCGGTGGCGGTCGGGGCCATCCAGTCGCCCCTGGCCAGCTCCACCAGCGGGCCGGTCTGCGTCATGAAGTCGATGAAGGCCGCGGCCTCCGCCTTGTGCCCGCAGTCCTTGGACACCGACAGCGTCTGCGGGCTGACGCCCTGCGCGCGCCCGCCGTCCGGGGCGCCGGCGCCGACGGGCAGCGGCAGGGTGACCCAGTCGAAGCGGGCGGGCGCCTGCTGCTGTATCTGCTGCCGGTAGGACAGGTTGAGCGGCAGCATCGCGTAGCGCCCCGCGAAGAAGCCGGGCAGCGTGTCGCCGCCGCTCATGCCCAGCGCGCTTGCCGGCGCCGACCTGTCCGTGCCGACCTGGCGGCGTACCAGCTCGGCGAAGGCCGAGTCCGCCTGGTCCAGGCGGACTTCGGTGCCCCCGTCGTCCTTGCGGTAGAGGATCCTGCCGCCGGTGGTCAGCGAGAGATTCAGCGTCACGCTGACCGGTGAACTCATCGGCCAGGCCACGCCGTAGCGCTCGCCGGCTCCGCCGGGGCGCGACAGCTCCTTGGCGATGTCCTCGAACTCGTCCCACGTCCACGGCTTCGCGGCGTCCGGCAGTTCGATGCCCGCCTCGGCCAGGAGCGTGCGGTTGGCGATCAGCACCCGCGGCTCCTGCAGGAAGGGCACGCCGTACAGCCCCCCGTCGAAGCGGGCCATGTCCCAGGCGGCGGACGGGATACGGCTCTGTGCCGCCGCGGGCAGCAGGCGCGTCAGGTCGGCGAGGTAGCCGCCGGAACCGAAGTCGGTGAGGTCGTTGCCCTCGTCGTGGATGATGTCGGGCGCCGCGCCGCCCTCGAAGGACGTGAGCAGCTGGTCGTGGACGTCGTCCCAACTGCCCTGCACATAGCGGACCCGCACCTCGGGGTGCGCGGAATTCCACTGCGCCACCAGCGCCTTGTTGGCCTTGACCGACTCCTCCTGCCAGGCCAGCGACAGGAAGTCCAGGGTGGGCGCACCGGAGGCGGCCGACGAGCCGCAGCCGGACAGCAGGGCGGCGGAACCAGCGGCGGCGGCGGTCGCGGCGGCGCCGGTGAGCAGGCCGCGGCGGCGCATCAGCCCTTCACCGCCCCGGACAGCATCCCGCTGACCAGGCGCTTTTGCAGCAGCGCGAAGAAGACCAGGCTGGGGATGGTGGCGAGCAGCGACGCGGCGGCCAGCGGGCCGAGGTCCGCGGCGCCCTCGGCACCGGTGAAATGGGTGAGGATCACGGACATCGTCTGCTTCTCCGGCGACTTGAGCAGGACCAGGGCGAAGAAGAACTCGTTCCAGGCGGTGACGAAGGCGAACATCAGGGTCGCGATCAGCCCGGGAGCCAGCAGCGGAAGGACCACGCTGCGCAGCGTCCGCAGCCGCCCGCAGCCGTCGATCGCGGCGGCCTCCTCCAGCGACACGGGTACCGCTCTGACGTAGCTCTGCAGCATCCACAGCACGAAGGGGAGCGTCCACACCACGTAAACGACGACCAGACCGGGGCGGGAGTCGATCAGGTGCAGATTTTTGAGCACCATGAACAACGGGATGATGATCAGCACCAGCGGGAACATCTGGCTGACCAGGATCCAGCCGGTGCCGGCCCGGCTGACCGCGCCCTTGAACCGCACCATCGCGTAGGCGGCGGGCACCGCGACCGCCACCGAGACGATCGCGGCGGCCCCGGCCACCAGCAGGCTGTTGAGCGCCGCGTGCAGCAGCGGCTGCTCGTCGAGCGCGGTACGGAAATTGCCCAGCGTCGGATGCCGCGGCAGCCAGGTCGGGTCGACGGAGCCCAGCTCCCTGGGCGACTTGAAGGCGGTGGAGATCAGCCACAGCAGCGGGAAGGCCAGGAAGACGAGATAGCACAGCAGCGCCGCGTACTGCCCGGTCCGGCCCGCGCGGCGGCGCAATGCCCGCCGGACGGGGCTCGGTCGGGGCAGGGGGACGGGCCGCGGGGCGGCCTGCTCGGAGGCGGGTACGGCGGAGCTCACTGGTCGGCCTCCTTGAGACGGTTGCGCAGGAAGACGGTGAGCAGCACGGCGATCACCGCGACCATCACCAGGCCCATGGCCGCCGCATAGCCGAACTGCCCGTAGCGGAAGGCCTCCTCGTAGGCGAAGAGGGTCGGCAGCCGGGTCTTGCCGCCGGGGCCGCCGCTGGTCAGCACGTACACCAGGCCGAAGGAGTTGAAATTCCAGATGAAGTTGAGCGCGGTGATGGACAGCACCACCGGCTTGAGCGTCGGCCAGGTCACGGTGGTGAAGCGGCGCCAGGCCCCTGCTCCGTCGATGGCGGCCGCCTCGTGCAATTCCAGCGGTACGTTCTGCAGGCCGGCCAGCAGCACCACGGTGGTCTGCGGCATGCCGAACCACACGCCCACCACGATCACCGCGGGCAGCGCGAGCGACAGGCCGGACAGCCAGTCGGTGTGCCCGGACGACAGGTGCAGGTGCCGCAGCGTGTTGTTGAGGATGCCCGCGTCCGGGTTGTAGACCAGCCGCCACATGATGCCGACCACGACCTCCGGCATCGCCCACGGCACCAGCGCCAGGGTGCGGGCCAGCCAGCGGAAGCGCAGGTTCTGGTCGAGCAGCAGCGCCAGGCCCAGCGCCAGCAGCAGTTGCAGGGCGGTCACGCAGACCGCCCAGATCAGGCCGATCCTGAACGAGTCCCAGAACAGCGAGTCGAGCCGCAGGTCCGCGAAATTGCGCACGCCGGTGAAGGACGTGGAGCGGGTGACGCCCGACTGGGCGTCGGTGAAGGCCAGCGAGATGCCGTAGAGCAGCGGTCCGACGCTCAGCACCAGCACGGGTATCAGCGCGGGCAGCAGCAGGAACCAGGCGTCCCGGTCCAGGCCGAGCATCCGGCGGCGGGCGGCCGCCGTACGCGGCGGGGGAGTGCCGGCGCCCGGCCGGGGCTGGGCCGCCGTGGCGGCGGTCATGACGCGCCCGCCGCGACAGCGGCGCCCGCGGACCTGATCCGCGCGCCGGTGGTCGACTCGCGAACCACGAGCCGGGGTGCGACCGTCTCGCAGCGCACCTCGTGGTCGCCGCCGTCGAGCCGGGCGACCAGCATCTCGGCGGCGAGCCTGCCCCTTTCCGCCGACCCCAGGTCCACGCTGGTCAGCGCCGGATGGCCGGCCCTGGCCAGCTCGCTGTCGTCCATCCCCACCACCGCCAGGTCGTCGGGTATGCGCAGGTCCCGGTCGTGCGCGGCATGGGCGGCGCCCAGCGCCAGCTGGTCGTTGGCGCAGAAGACGCTGTCGATGCCCGGGTGCGCGTCCAGCAGCCGGTGGGCGGCCAGCGCGCCGGCCTCGATGCCGAAGTCGGTGGTCACGGTGAGCGCCGGGTCGGGTACGAGGCCGGCCTCGCGCAGCGCCGTCTCGTAGCCGATCCTGCGGTTGCGCCCGGGGACGGTGTCCGACGGGCCGTTGATGAAGGCGATCCGCCGCCGGCCGCGCTCCATCAGGTGCCGCACCGCGAGCAGGGTGCCCGACACAGAGTCGGCCCGCACGCTGTCGACCGCGGCCGCGCCGGGCAGCGACCCGATGACCACCACCGGGCGGGCGGCGCGCGCCAGCACCTCCAGATGCGCGTCGGTCACCCGTATCGGACACAGGATCAGCCCGTCGCTGGTCCTGTCGGCGAGGCTGCGCACGACGTCCAGCTCGTCCTCGGCGACGGCGTCGGTGGAGTGCAGCAGCAGCCGGTATCCCAGCGGCTTGGTGACGGCCTGTATCTGCCGGACCATCGAGACATAGGCCGGGTTGCCCACGTCGGGCATGGCGAAGGTCAGCTGCCGTGTACGCCCGCCCTTGAGGGACCTGGCCACCCCGTTGGGCACGTAGCCCAGTTCGGCCGCGGCCTGCTCGACCCGCCGGACAGTGTTGGGACGAGCCCCGTGACCATTGAGAACGCGCGAGACCGAGGCGATCGACACTCCCGCCCGCACGGCGATCGTCTCCACGGTGGGCGGTCCGCCCGAAGTCGTCATGGTGGTCCCCTTGCTGGCCGGCGGCAAACTGTAAACGTTTACAGAACGATCCTTTTCCCGCCCCTCACGGGAGCAGCAGTTTCCGCAATGTTGCGCGGACGTTTCACTGACGGTCAATCAATTGTGACCTAGATCACCACCCGGAGGGAAGCGTTCGGGGAAATCTTGTCCGGAGCGCGATCTTCGGAGCGCCTCGGCCGAGCCTGTCCGCGGCGCGATGTGCGCCGCGGACGACGGGGGTCACCGGACCGGGGCGAGGCCTGCGGCGGCGACCAGGCCGGCGACCGCCCGCGACTCGGCGTCCGTCAGCGGCAGCAACGGCGCCTGGGTGTGGGCGTGCCTGATCACCCCGCGGGCGACCAGCGCGGCCTTGAAGGCGCCGAGCGCGCCCGACATCCGGCCCACCCGGCCGCGGTCGGCGACCTCGATGATGCCGAACAGCTCGGTCAGCCGCCGCTGTTCGGCCCGCGCGGCAGCGGCGTCACCGGACCGCGCGGCCTCGTAGAGCCTCACGTAGCCGTGCGGGTCGACATTGCCCAGGCCGGGCACGATGCCGTCGGCGCCGCGCACCATCGCCAGGTCCGCCAGCGTCTCGGAGCCGGTGAGGCAGCCCGCGCCGCTGCCCGCCGTCAGGTCCAACACCCGCTGGAAGGACTCCAGGTCGCCCGAGGAGTCCTTGACCGCCGCGATCACCTCGGCCTGCGCCAGCTCGCCGAGCAGCGCGGGCGGGAGCTTGTAGCCGACGTTCGACGGGATGTCGTAGGCCACGACGGGCAGTTCGAGCGCCGCGTGCAGCAGCTCGTAGTGCGCCCTGACCTCGGCCTCGCCGACCCCGACGTAGAAGGGCGCGGTCACCACCACCGCGTCGGCCCCCAGCGCCTGGGCGCGCCGGGCGTGTTCGAGCACCCGCCGGGTGCCGGTGTCGATCGCGCCGGCCAGCACCGGGACCTGCCCGGCGGCGGTGGCGACGACCGTACGCAGCGCGGTGTCCCGCGCCGTGTCGGTGAGTTGGGCGATCTCCCCGGTCGATCCGCCGACGAAGAGGCCGTGCACCCCGGCGTCGAGCAGGAAGCCGGCGAGGCGTTCGAGCGAGGCGGTGTCCACCTCCCCGTCCTCGGTCAGCGGGGTGCACAGGGGAGGGACGACTCCGTGGAACATCCAGACCTTCTCACTCGCCGGGGACGCGGTCGCTGCGGATTTTCCGGGAACTGTAGAGGCGCCCACCTCTCCGCCGCGCCCTGCGCGCGGGCGGCACGTCGAAGCCGGTCCGCAGCCGCGGCCGCGGACCGGGTCTTACGCACGCGGGCCGGTATTCCGACGCGGGGCGCGGTCGAGACCCGGCTCCCGGGTATGTACCGCGGCTCGTGATAGCCCCGGTCGTCCGCCGAGCCGCGGCAGTCCGGGCCCGCGGTGACCGGGTGGTGGATCACCGGTCCACCACGAGCCCCCACCCGCGATACTCGACGCCAGCGGTGTGCCGGGGAAGCCCGGGTGCCGCGCCCGGCCGACCGGAGGAGCGCCCCGCATGGACACCCCGACCCGTGACCCGAGCGGCGCCCGCCGCGCGCTACGGGCACTGCCGGCCAGGCTGCGGGCCAAGGACCCGGGGCTGGCCGCCACCCGCAGGGCCGCCCGCGGCGCCATCGTGATGCCCGCGCTGTTCGCGCTGTGCAGCGAGGGCATCGGCTCGCCCGCCATGGCCGGCTTCGCCGCCTTCGGCGCCTTCTCGATGCTGCTGCTCGTCGACTTCAGCGGGCCCGTGGTGCAGCGGCTGCGCGCCCACGCCGCCCTCGCCGTCGCCTGGGCGGGGATGATCTGCCTGGGCACCGCGGTCTCCCGGGTGACCTGGCTGAGCGTGGCCATCATGGTCGTGATCGGCTTCCTGGTGCTCTTCTCCGGCATCGTCAGCTCCGTGCTGGCCGGCGCCACGACCGCGCTGCTGCTCGGCTTCATCCTGCCGGTGTCGCTGGCCGCCCCGATGTCCGCGCTGCCCGACCGGCTTGCGGGCGCCGGACTCGCCGCCGCCGCCTCGATGCTCGCCGTCACCCTGCTGTGGCCGCGCCCCTCCACCGACCCGCTGAGCGCGCCCGCCGCCGCCGTCTGCAGGGCGGTCGCCCTACGGCTGCGCGTGGACGCCGCCCTGGTGCTCGGCCCGGACGTACCCACCGCCGAGGACTGCGAGGCCGCGACCGCGGGCGCCGCCGGCGCCGCGGAACGGCTCCGCCGCGCCTTCGACTCCACGCCCTACCGCCCCACCGGCCTGTCCACCGGGGCCCGCGCCCTGGTCCGGCTGGTCGACGAGCTGACCTGGCTGACCGCGATCGTCGCCCACAGCGGCACCCCGCAGGACACCGCCCGCGGCCACGTGGCCGCGCCCTGCCTGGCCAAGCGGGCCGCCGCGCACGCCCTGGACGAGGCCGCCGACCTGCTGGAGGGCCGGCACACCGACCCCGCACCGCTGCGCGCCGCCGTCGAGGAGCTGCGCAAGGCGCTGGACGCCACGGAGCACGACGCCACCACCCGGCTGCCGGGCGGGCACGCCGTGCCCGACGGCGACCAGGAGGTCACCGACTTCCTCAGCTCGCTCGACGTCTCCTTCCGCGCCCAGGAACTGGGCTTCGCCGTCCTGCAGATCGCCGCCAACGTCGACCTCGCCGCCGCCGCCGACCGCCGCGGCTGGGCCGACCGGCTGCTCGGCCGCGAGCCCGGCGGCCTGGCCCACCCGCTCGCCGCCGCCCGCGAGCGCGCCGCCGCGCACGTCGACCCGCACTCGGTGTGGCTGCACAACAGCGTCCGCGGCGCCGTCGGCCTCGGCCTCGCGATTGCCCTCACCGACGTGACCACCGTCCAGCACTCCTTCTGGGTGGTGCTCGGCGCCCTGTCCGTACTGCGCTCCAACGCCCTGAACACCGGCCAGAACGCGATAAGGGGGCTGGCCGGCACGGTCGCCGGCTCGATCGTCGGAGCGGCGCTGCTCCAACTCATCGGCCACAACAGCGTCCTGCTCTGGTTCCTGCTGCCGCTCGCCGTCCTGATCGCCGGTGTCGCACCGGCCGCGATCTCCTTCGCCGCGGGCCAGGCCGCCTTCACCGTCACCCTGGTGATCCTCTTCAACATCGGCCAGATCCCCGACTGGCACGTCGGCCTCTTCCGCGTCGAGGACATCGCGCTCGGCTGCGCGGTCAGCATCGTGGTCGGCCTCTTCTTCTGGCCGCGCGGCGCCTCCGCGGCAGTGGGCAAGGCCCTGGCGGAGGCGTACGCCGACAGCGCCGACTACCTGGCAGGAGCCGTCGACTACGCGGTCGGCTGCTGCACCGCGGGCCCGGAACCGGCCGCGGTCCCGCTGGCCGCCGGGCGGCAGGCCGCCGCCGCGGCCCGGCGGCTCGACGACGCCTTCCGCAGCTACCTTGCCGAGCGCGGACCCAAGCCCGTACCGCTCGCGGAGATGACCACGCTCGTCACCGGCGTCGTGGGCCTGCGGCTCGCCGCGGACGCGGTGCTCGGCATGTGGCAGCGGGCGGGCGACGCCCACAGCGATTCCGAGCGGGCCGCGGCACGCTCCGAACTGCTGTCCGGCGCCGACCGCGTCTCGGCCTGGTACCACGGCCTCGCCGACGGCCTCGACGGCCGCCACCCGGTCCCCGCCCCCCTCCCGCAGGACCTCGCGGCCGACGGCCGCCTCGTCGAGGCGGTCCACCGCGACCTGCGCGACGAACG
Organism: Streptomyces sp. NBC_00433; assembly: GCA_036015235.1. Lineage (NCBI taxonomy): Bacteria > Bacillati > Actinomycetota > Actinomycetes > Kitasatosporales > Streptomycetaceae > Streptomyces > Streptomyces sp. NBC_00433. The sequence goes on from CP107926.1 coordinate 8,568,022, forward strand.
CGGCCGGGCGACCGCGACAGCCGTCCGCATCATATGGACCGGCGACCACCTCGACGCGGCCCGCCGCCTCCAGACCTCCCTGGCGACGGCAGCCCACGCCCTGCCCTGAACGACCGCCTCCGACAGCCCGCCGGTTCACGCGGCCCGCACCGCACGCCTGAACGGTCGCCTCCCGGGCCGTCGTGGCCGGGGCGGCGGGCTCCGGCCCTGCGGCCGGTCCTGGCCAGACGTCGGGCTGCCCGGGGCATGGCGCCGGCCGTGGGCTTCGGCGCGGCTGACTGTGCTGGGGACGGCCCACGGCCTTGACCCGAACGGCCGGCCCAGGCCCGGCCGGGGCCCGTCATGGCTCGGGCGGGCCGCCCCGGTGCGCCTGCCCGGCGCGGTGCGACGCGCCCGCGGAGGGCGGCGCGGGGGACGGTCCCGGCGGTCGGTCCCGGTCGGCGGGACTTTCCCTCCCGTCCTTACGCCGTGTCGAGTGGTCCCGGCCCCGCCCGTGCGGCGAGAGTCGACCGTGGCGGGCCGTTCCCGCCGCCGTACCGCCGCTGCGAGCTGCGAGGTCGCCGATGTCCGACAGGCTCCGAGTACGGGTCCGCCCGCTGCCCGCCGGGACCGCCACGGGCGCGGCCGCCCGGCCCGGCGCACTCGGCTGGGTGGTGGCGGTCTGCGCCGCCTTCGTCGTCGCCCAGCTGGTGCTCGCCGTGCCCGGCTCGGGGCTGGGCTGGGACGAGACCGTCTACACCAGCCAGGTCTCCGCCCACGTACCCGCCGCGTTCTTCAGCGCGCCCAGAGCCCGCGGCATCTCCCTGCTCGCCGCACCCGTCGCGGCACTGACCTCCTCCACCGCCGCCCTGCGCGTCTACCTCGCCCTGCTGTCCGGCGCCGGACTCCTCGTCGCGCTGCGCGTGTGGCGCCCGCTGCTGCCCGCCCGGACGCTCGCGCTCGCCGGCGGCCTGCTCGCCGGGCTGTGGATCACCCTGCTCTACGGGTCCCAGGTGATGCCCAACCTCTGGAGCGCCTACGGAGGCCTGGCCGCCGTAGGCTGCATGCTGCGCGCGGCCCGCGACCGCACCGACCGCGCCGCCCTCGTCGGGCTGGCGGCCGGGGTGGCACTGGTCGGCCTGATGAGGCCGCCGGACGCGGTGTGGCTGGTGCTGCCGCTGGCCGGCGCCGCCCTGACCGTCCGGTGCTGGCGCCGTCCCGCGCTGCTCGCGGTGCTGGCGGCGGGCCTGCTCGCGGGCTGCGCGGAGTGGGTGGCCGAGGCGTACGTACGCTACGGCGGCCCCGCCGCCAGGCTGCACCGCTCCAGCGCGATCGAGGGCGGCCTCGGCCTGCACTTCGCCGTGGACGACCATGTCCGCGCGCTGGACGGCCGCACACTGTGCCGCCCGTGCGACGTCCCGTGGCGGCACCGCGCGACCGCCGCGTGGTGGTTCGCGCTTCCCCTGCTCGCCGCAGGCGGCGCCGCGGCGGCCTGGCGCGGCCGCCGGGCCACGGTCTGGCTGCCGCTGCTGACCGCGGCCTTCCTCGCCGCCCCGTATCTCTTCACGGTGGGCTACGCCGCTCCCCGGTTCCTGCTGCCCGCCTACGCGCTGCTGGCGATCCCGGTGGCCGAGTGCCTGTGGTGGGCGGCCGGCCGCGATACGGGCCGGCTGCGTCCCGCCGTGACCGCCGTCATCGCCGTCGCCCTGTGCGGCCACCTCGCGATCCAGGGAAGCGTCCTGCTCACCGCGGTCGACAGCAACCGGCGCGCGCGGGGTGGATACGACGCCGTCGCCGCCGGGCTGCACGCGAACGGTGTGCGGCCGCCGTGCGTGCTCTCCGGGGACTCGGCGATTCCCGCCGCCTTCTACACCGGCTGCGCCTCCCGCGAGACGGCGGGCGCCGACCGCAGCATCACGGCGGCCGGACTGCTGGCGGCCGCCCGCCACCGGCCGGTCGCGGTCCTGGTCGCGCCAGGCGGCCGCCCGCCCGCTTTCGCCCGGCACTGGCGCTCGGCGGCACTGCCCGGCTTCCGCGCCTACTTCGCCCGGTGACCCCGGCCGCTCGGCGCACGACCCGGCTCCGTACCGCCCCACCGGTGGCCGACGGCGGCGCGGCCTGGTTCGCTGGTAGCCAGGGCACCCACGCATGGAGCGAGGCCAGGCCATGACAACGACAGACGAATCGCGCCGGCACATCCGGCAGCTCCGCGCCCAGGCGGACAAGCTCACCGAGGACGCCGAGCACGCGGCCAACACCGCGGAGCGCACCCGACTCGAGCGGAGAGCGGAGCAGTTGGAGTCGGACAGCGACCAGGAGAGCATGATGGCGGCCGGGGACATCTACCCTGCGCAATAACCACGCCCGCCTGCCCGATCGCGAGGACGACGCCTGATGAGCGACCGCCTGATGAGCGACCAGCCGCCACCGCACCTGCCCACCGCGTTCGGGAACTACCAGAACGACATCTATCTGCGCGCCCTCGGCGGCGTCCTGCCGGATCTGCCGATGACGTTCGCCGAGCTGGAGGCCCGCGCGGCCGAGGCGATGCCGCCGTCGCTGGTGTCGTACGTCGCGGGCGGAGCGGGCGACGAGGCCACGCAGCGGGCGAATACCGACGCCTTCGCCCGCTGGGGCCTCTACCCGCGGATGTTCGTCGGCGCCCGGGAGCGCGACCTGTCCGTCGAGCTTTTCGGTACGACCTGGCCGTCGCCCCTCTTCATGGCGCCGGTCGGGGTGATCGGGCTGTGCGCGCAGGACGGCCACGGCGACCTCGCCACGGCACGGGCCGCGGCCAGGACCGGCGTGCCGATGATCGCCTCGACGCTGACCGTCGACCCGCTGGAGGACGTGGCCGCGGAGCTGGGCGGCACCCCCGGCTTCTTCCAGCTCTACACGCCGACCGACCGCGACCTGGCGGAGAGCCTGGTCCACCGGGCCGAGCGCGCGGGCTACACGGCGATCGTCGTCACCCTCGACACCTGGGTCACCGGCTGGCGCCCGCGCGACCTGGCCACCGGCAACTTCCCCCAGCTGCGCGGCCACTGCCTGGCCAACTACTTCACCGACCCGGTCTTCCGCCGCCTGCTCGGCAAGGACCCGGCGGACGACCCGCAGGGCGCCGTACTCCTCTGGACACAGCTGTTCGGCAATCCCCTGACCTGGGACGACCTCAGCTGGCTGCGGTCGGTGACGAAGCTGCCGCTGATCGTCAAGGGCATCTGCCACCCCGACGACGCCCGCCGCGCCAAGGACGGCGGCGTCGACGGCGTCTACTGCTCCAACCACGGCGGGCGCCAGGCCAACGGCGGCCTGCCGGCCCTGACCGTGCTGCCCGACATCGTCGCCGCGGCGGACGGGCTGCCGGTGTTCTTCGACTCCGGCGTGCGGTCGGGCGCCGACCTGGTCAAGGCGCTCGCGCTGGGGGCGACCGCCGTGGGTATCGGCCGCCCGTACGCGTACGGCTGCGCGCTCGGCGGCACCGACGGCGTCGTCCACGTACTGAAGACCGTGCTGGCCGAGGCCGACCTGATCATGGCCGTCGACGGCTACCCGACCCGCGCCGACCTCACTCCGGCCGCCCTGCGCCCGCTGCCGTGAGGCACCCGCGGCCGTCGCGGGGGGATTGTCAGTGCCGGATGCGACGCTGATCGACATGACCACCTGGAATCTGCTGGACCTCGACCGGGCCCTGCGCGCGTCCTGGGCCGCCGACACCTGCTCGCCCGACGACGTGCGCCGGGAGCAGTGGCGCCCGGACAACCCCTCGCGGGGCCACTGCGACATCAGCACGCTGCTCGTCCACGACCTCTTCGGCGGCGACCTGATGGTCGGCGAGGTCCACCTCGACGGTGAGCAGCACGGCTTCCACTGGTGGAACACGCTGCCCAGCGGCATAGAACTCGACGTGACCGCGGAGCAGTTCCGGCACGGCCAGCGGGTGACCGGCGCCAGGGCCGTCACCCGCCCGCAGGGGCCGCTGCGGCACCGCTGGGAGGAGTATCTGCTGCTGCGCGAGCGCGTCGCCCTGCACCTCGGCCCGCTGCCCGCACCCGGCGCCATGGTCCACCCGGCGGGCGAAGCGACCGGGCAGATGTCGATTGCCGGTCCTTCCCGTTCGTCGGAAAGCTGACGGGGGCCGCACCGCGCCCCCGCGGACCACCGAGGAAGGACAGACGGCCATGGCGCGCTATCTGCTGCTCATCCATGACAACGAGGCCGACTACGAGGCGGCCGACGACACCGCCCGCCGGGCACTCGACGAGGCGCACGCGGCCTTCAGCCGCGAGCACAAGGACGTGGTCGTGGCCGCCGAGCACCTCCAGCAGACGTCGACGGCGACAGTGGTGCGCGAGGACGGCGCGGGCGGCCACCTCGTGACGGACGGCCCCTACGCCGAGACCAAGGAGGCACTGGGCGGCTACTACATCATCGACGTGTCCGACCTCGACGCCGCGCTCGCCGTCGCGAAGCGGCTGCCGTACTTCGGCAGGACGGGAGAGGCGGCGGTGGAGGTCCGGCCGCTGCACTGACCCGGACCGCCCTTCGTGGGGCGTGCCCCGAGCCCGGCGGCGGCTCGCGTCGCCGTCCGTGAAGGGTGAAAGGAGGCCTGCCCGTGTCCGCCGACCCGTCGCCCCGCGGCCCCGGGCAGGCCGCCGCGGCCCGAGCCGTCGCCGACGCGCACCGCGGCCAGTGGGCCTTCGTGCTGGCCGCGACGGTCCGGGTCACCCGTGACCTGGACCTCGCCGAGGAGTGCGTGCAGGACGCCTATGCCAAGGCCCTGGTGGCATGGGCGTCCAGCGGCATCCCGGCCCGGCCGGGCGCCTGGCTGACCACCACGGCCCGCAACCGCGCGGTGGACGTCATCCGCCGCGACGCCTTCTTCCGTACGGCGCTGCCGCTGCTCGCCGACGACGACGAGACGGTGACCGGCCCGGCCGACGGCGAGGACATCCCCGACGAGCGGCTGCGGCTGATCTTCACCTGCTGCCACCCCGCCCTCGCCCCGCAGGACCGGGTGGCGCTGACGCTGCGGCTGGTCTGCGGGCTGACGACCGCGGAGACCGCGCGTGCGTTCCTGGTCGGCGAGACCGCCATGGCGGCCAGGATCACCCGGGCGAAGAAGAAGATCACCGCGGCCCGTATCCCGTACCGCATCCCGGACTCGGGGGATCTTCCCGAGCGGATCGACGCGGTGCTGACCGTGGTCGACCTGCTCTTCACCACCGGCCATGTCGCCCCCGACGGGCCGGAACTGCTGCGCACCGACCTGATCGCCAGGGCCGCCGGACTGGCCAGGATGCTCGGCGACCTCCTGCCCGGCGACGCCGAAGTCGCCGGCCTGCGCGCCCTGATCCTGCTCACCGACGCGCGCCGGCCGGCCCGGATCGACGCGGAGGGCGCCCCGGTGCTGCTGGCCGACCAGGACCGCGGCCGGTGGGACCGCGCGGCCATCGCCGAAGGCCTGGTGCTGGTCCGCCGGGCGCTGCGCCGCCGCCCGCCGGGCCCGTTCGCGCTGCGGGCGGCGATAGCGGCGGTCCACGCGGAGGCGCCCTCCTGGGAGGCGACGGACTGGCCGGAGATCGTCGGACTGTACGACCTGCTGCTGCGCCGCCGCCCCACCCCCGTCGCCGCCCTGAACCGCGCGGTCGCCATCGGCTTCGCCCACGGCCCCGCGGCGGGCCTCGCCGCCCTGTCCGACCTCGCCGAGGAGCCGCGGCTGGCCGGCTACCCCTACGCGTCCGTCGCCCGCGCCGAATTCCTGCACCGCCTCGGCTGCCGGGCAGCCGCCGCCGGCGCCTACCGGGAGGCGCTCCAGCACACGTCGAACACGGTCGAGCGGGACTTCCTGCTCACCAGGATCACGGCGCTGGAGGCCGAGCAACCGGGCTGAGCCTGTGCCGGCCCGCTCAGCGGCTCAGTCCGCGACCTGCCGCGCGAAGCGGTCCTGCGCCGCCTCACCGCTGGTGCTGAACGCCCGGCCGATCGCCTCCCACGACACCAGCCCCCTGCGCGCGGCCCTGGCCGCCCCCGCGCTGTACTGCGGCGCCGCGCTCTCGACCCGCGCCGCGATACGCAGCGCGGTGACCGGCTGACGCTCCGACAGCTCCTCGATCCGCCGCTGAAGCGCACCCAGCAACTGCTCCACGTCATAGGGCACCAGCCCCTCGGCCGCCGTGGCATGCCGCTCCCAGTCCGCGAAGGGACCGGTCTCCGCCTCGTACCCCTCGGTCGCCTCGTCGTCCCCGAAGTCGACAGGATGCGTCACACCCCCACGCCACCCGCACTCACAGGCCCCCCTGACCCCCACCGCCCGCGGCCCGTCCGCCCCGTTGTACCCCCACCACGGCATACGCCCCCCACCCCGCGCCGCAGGCTCCCCACCATCCGCGAGCACCGCCCCCACATACCCCTCATGCCGCCCACTCTCGTCGACCCAGCTCATGCCTCAGCCCTTCGCCGCCGGAACGTGCGTCCACCCTCCCCAACACACCGTCAGGACGTCAAGGAAAACCTGACAAATCCGATCGAACGTGGATGCTGTCCGCGTTCATCTCTTCGACCCGTGTGCCGGCGCCGGCCCGAGGAGCCGTGACGTCACGTGGTGCAGCGACCCGCCCGTTCGTACGGTGAAGGTCGTGGGCGGCACACTGCGCGTGGTGTTGAGCAGTGCGAAGAAGGCCGAAGCGTAGAGCGACGGGTCGGTGCCCGGGAGGCGGGCAGTTCTGCTCGCAGGCCGCCGCGGTGCACCACCACGCAGGTGTGCGGCGCGGTGGCGTAGACAGCCGGCGAGCAGCCGGGGCGGCGGTCGAGCACTTCCGCCGCCCAGTAGGCAGGCGGTCCCAGCCGCGGGTCGGCGGGGTCGCCGTGCCGCCGGACGATGTCGGCGAGGTCGAGGGTGCGCGGGTGGACGGCGGTGGCCTTCACCGGCGGCTCGGGGAGCCTCTACGGCGCCGCACTCGGCGCGCTGCTGCTGACGTCCGTCAACAGCGTGCTGCCCTCGATCGGCGTCAGCTCCGTATGGGTCCAGGCCATCGACGGCACCCTGCTGCTGCTCGCCATCGCCGTGGACCGGGTCGTCGCACTGCGGTCGCCGCGGTGCGCCCCCGGGCAGACCTGCACGGCCGGTGACATGGGCACCTTCATGATCGGCCAGGACAGCTCCGTGGTCCTCGGCAAACCGACCGTCTTCGACAAGTCCAACATCGGCCGGTTCACTTTCTGACCCGGCCGCCCAGGAAAGGAACGTTGATGAAACGCGTCTGCTTTCTGCTCAAGATCCGACAGGAACCCCTTGCCGAGTACCGCGAACGGCATGCGGAGGTCTGGCCGGAGATGCGGGCCGCACCGACTGCGACAGGTTGGCACAATTACTCCCTCTTCCTGCGGGACGACGGCTTGCTGGTCGGCTATCTGGAGACCGAGGATTCGAGCAGGCGCGGGCCGCGATGGACCGCACCGAGGCCAATGCCCGCTGGCAGGCGGAAATGGCGGACTTCTTCGAAGAATTGGACGGGGCCGCGCCCGATGCGGCTATGGTTCCGCTCAGCGAGGTCTTCCACCTCGCCTGAACAAGGGCGCCTCAACAACCGCGCCTGAACGGCTCCGCCTGAACGACCCCCGCTCGATCGGCCCGCCTGGACGGACCTCGCCTGATCGAGGTGAAGCGATTCATTCCCCGATTCTAGGGGCCTGCCGAGATGGTGCCCTGTTCTGCGGTGCAGGGGCGGGCCCGTATGATTGAATAGATTCAATTTCCAGTCGGGGGAGCGGGGACGGAGCGTGGCATCCATGGTGGGTATCAAAGACGTGGCGCGGCAGGCCGGCGTCTCGGTGGGCACCGTCTCCAATGTGATCAACCGGCCCGATCTGGTGGCCGAGGAGACCAGGACGCGGGTGCAGTCGGTCATCGCCAGGCTCGGCTACGTCCGCAGCGAGTCCGCCCGCCAGCTCAGAGCCGGCGCGAGCCGCATCATGGCGCTGCTGGTCCTCGACATGGGCAACCCCTTCTTCGTGGCCGTCGCCAGCGGCGCCGAGCGCACCGCGCGGGCGGCCGGCCTCGGCGTGATGGTCTGCAACAGCGCGCAGAGCGTCAGCGAGGAGCTGGAATACCTCTCGCTCTTCGCCGAGCAGCGGGTCCGCGGCGTCCTGGTCACCCCCGCCGACCCGACCGGCCGCAGCCTCGACGGCCTGCGCAGCCAGGGCATCCCCTTCGTGCTGGTCGACCGCGTCTCGGCCGACCCGTCGGTCTGCTCGGTGTCGGTGGACGACGTGGCCGGCGGTCGGCTCGCCGTGCAGCACCTCATCACGGCCGGCCACCGGTCGATCGTCTACGTCGGCGGCCCGCCCGAGGTCACCCAGGTCCACGACCGCAAGGCCGGCGCGCTCGCCGCCCTCGCGGAGGCCGGACTCCCCGCCTCCTCGCTGACCGAAATCTCCGCCGAGCGCCTCGACGTCGCCGCCGGGCGGGACGCCGGATCGCGCCTGCTGGGCCTCGGCCACCGCCCCACCGCGGTCTTCTGCGCGAACGACCTGCTGGCGCTCGGCGTCCTCCAGGCGATGTTCGCGGCCCGGATCAGCGTCCCCGACGAGATGGCGATCGTCGGCTACGACGACATCGAATTCGCCGCGGCCGCCGCCGTCCCCCTCACCTCGGTACGCCAGCCCGCCGTCTCCATGGGCCGCCTCGCCGCCGAGATGCTGCTGGAGGAGACGGTCGGCGACCCGGCCGACCACCACCACCGCCAGACCGTCCTGCAGCCGGAACTGGTCGTCCGCGGCTCCAGCCTCCCCAGCCGCTGACAGGCCCGTCTGTACGGGCGTCACCGCAGGGACAGGTCCTCGGGGACCCCTGCGGCCCGCGGCTCGTTGCGCCGCAGCGCCACGACGGCCATGTCGTCGTTCAGGCCCGCCGACGCGTAGGCCCTGAGGTCGGCGGTCACCGCGTCCACCAACCGCTCCGGGCGGTGGTCTGCCCACGCGGCGGCGCGTTCCAGCAGCGGGTAGAAGTCACCCTTGCCGTCGCGGGCCTCGGTGACCCCGTCGGTGTACAGCAGCAGCCGGTCGCCCGGTGCGAAGTCGAACGTGGTCGGGGTGTAGCCGCCGTCGGCGAGCGCCCCCAGCCCCAGCGGCGGCGCGGGCTCCGCGGTGTCCAGAGCGGTGACCGCGCCCTGGTGGAAGAGCAGCGGCGGCAGGTGGCCGCAGCTGACCACGCGCACGTACGGCTCGTCGTCGGGGATCTCGATGACGGCCGCGGTCACGAACCGCTCCGCGGTCTCGGGTGAGGCGGCGGCGTCCCACCCCTCGTTCATGCCCCAGCGGACGCTGCCCTCCAGTGACGCGACCAGCTCCGGCAGCGGCGACTGGCGGTGCGCGGCGGCGCGGAAGGCCCCAAGGACCAGCTCGGTGTCGCCGACCGACCCCATGCCCTTGCCGCGCACGTCGCCGATGAGCAGCCGCGTGGAGTCCGCGGTGCGGGCCACCGCGTAGAGGTCCCCGCCGACCGGTGTCCCGACGTCGGCGGCCCGGTAGGCGGACGCGATCGACACCGGCCCCGCCCGCCGCGGCAGCGGACGCAGCACGGCCTCCGACACCCGTCTCAGCCCGGCCACCTCATGGCGCCGCCGCTCCAGCAGCCGGCTGATCATGATCAGCAGTACCGAGAGCCCCACCAGGCTGCACAGCTCCAGCAGCACGTTCTCGGTGGTGAGGGACATCCGCTCGGCCCCGGCCGCGATCAGCGCCAGCACCGCGAGCCCGGCCGTCAGCGTCGCCCGCCGGGCCCCGAGGAAGACGGCCGCCAGCGCGACCGGGAGCACCAGGGCGTGCGCGAGGTGGATGTTCGGCGGCACGAGCGCGTCCACGACCGGCACCAGCACGATCAGCACGGCGGCCAACGCGGTCCAGACGCGATCACGCGTGCTCGCGTTCTTCCACAGCGTCTGATGCCAGTGCCCGGCGTGCATGGGACCCCCTTCGGTGCCCTTGCCTCAATTGCGCTGGTCAGCGTTACAACCATCATAAAATATTCCAAACCGGTCACCTCTATGGTGCGCGGGCGATCCGCCCGGGGGGATCGAAGCGCACTCCGCGATCCGATCGGCGCGCCATGCCGCGACTGCCGCGGAGAAGGATGCCGCACCCCTTGTCGTTCGGCATTGCCGGGCGCGAAAGCGCCGGCCGGAATGTCCCGAGAGGGCGACGACTCCTCCGCGGCCGGCCGGAAGCGCGGGAAACGCCGATATGCTTCCGGTCCGAGGACGGGACACCCGGGTGAGGGGTGGGGGATGCAGATCAACCCGCGCCAGCAGCTGCTGGATATCTGGCAGGCGATTTCACGCCACTCATTCGAGGGTGGCGAATGGGACTGGGGTGAGTGGGGAGGTCGCAGCAGTGTCGCGGACGCCGAGCGACTGCTGTGCCTGATGTATCCGGCCACGGAAATCCCCGACTTCCGGCTCGACGACCCGGACACCACCCAACGCGATGTGCAGACCGCGCTGAAGGGCGCCGGCGGCCGGGTGGAGATCCCCGCGAAGCTGGTGCGCATCCTCGCCGAGTTCATGCGCACCTACACCGCGGAGGACAAGCGGCCCAGCTTCGCGGGCGGATATTACTTCGAGGCGTGCGACCCCGATGAGGAGCTCACCGAGGAGCAGCGCCAACTGGGCGTCGTCGACTCGTTCTCGATGTCGATCACCCTGTGCCTGGCCACCCTCGGCTTCCTCAAGGTCTACCAGGGCAAGACCCGGCGCGGCGAGGTGCGAACGCTCATCGAAGACCTCAGGGCCGCCACCGAGACCCGGCTCACCGCGGCGATGGTGAGCCTGCTGCGCTCCTTCACCGTCAACGTCTTCGACCCGGACGAACCGCAGGGGCGCGTCCTGTGCGGCATGCTCGGTGAGGGACGGATCTCCGAACGCGTCGTCGCGGCGCGCTTCCAGCGCCGTTTCGAGGCGCTGCGCGCCACTATCGTCGAGAGCCTGGTGCTCGGCGTCGACATCGCGGACCGCCTCAAGGACGAGAACCTGCTCTTCGAGTGCGGATGGGCCTGGAGCCTGGTGGAGGATTCCCCGCCGGTCGACACCACCGACCCCATCGGCCCGCAGCCCGCCGGCGTCGCCCGGCCGACCCCGTACCTCCACTTCACCGTCGTCGCCCTCGACGGCATCCAGGACCTGTTCTCCGACCGCACCCTCACTCTCGGCCTGCTCACCCCTGAACAGCTGCGGCTCGCCGAGGCGTTACGCCTGCGGTGGGAGATCACCCAGCAGTACTGGTCCGGCATCGCCCGCTTCGCCGACACCGCCTGGCCGCTTGAGGACATCCCCTGGCGCACCACCGGCCAGCGCCTGGAGTCCGAGTACTTCTCCCTCTCGGTGGCCTCCATCCTGGTCCACGACCTGGTCCGCCGCCGCGCCACCGACGACGACCTCACCCGTACCGTCGCGGTGATGGAACGGCTCGCCGAGCGCGGCCGGATCATCAGCCGGATGACCGGCGAGGACAGAGCGGTCGCCCTGCATGTTCCGGGCCTGCGGTTGCCGCTCCAGGGCAGCAGCGACACCGGCCCCCCGATGCAGTGGACGGTGGCCGACTTCTCCGCCCAGTTGCTCAAGCGGAGCATCCAACTCTGCGCGCTGTCACGGAACATGTCCTCCCACGACCGGCTGCTCATGCTGGCCGAGCGCATTCTGGACCACGTGTGGAAGCGGCGTATCCGCGACGGCGAGGGCGTCGGCCTCTGGGACAACGTCCAGGCCGTCTACCCGGACGTGCCGGCCAGGCAGGGACCGCTGTCCTGGAACGTCACTGAACGCGTCGTCGAGTGCATGGTGGCGGGCCGCCGGCTCTATGCCCAGCCGCCCATCCGCAGCGCCGAACTGGCCGCGCACGCCTCCTCGCTGCTCAGCGAGGCGACCCACCTGCTGGGCAACGAACACCTCGAACCCACCTCGAGCCAGGACACGTCCCGCGCTCTGGCCCTCAGATCGGTCGAGGTCAGGCTCTCCCGGGCACGTGAGATCGCCGACCGGCAGCCCGGCACGGCGGTGGCACTCACCATGGAGGTTCTCCGTGAGCTGGACAGCCTGGCGCTCGCCAGGCACACCGCCTCCTGGGGAGGGTGAGTGGTGCTCGTCTTCGCCGCCTCGGACAAGGGCGGCACCGGCCGTTCGGTCACCAGCGCCAACATCGCCTTCCGCCGCGCGCTGGCGGGGGACGACGTCTGCTATCTGGACTTCGACTTCGGCTCGTCGACCGCCGCGGCCGTCTTCGACCTGGCGGGTGTCATCGGCGGCGTCGACCAGGGCGGGCTGCACTCCTACCTCCAGGGGGCGGTGAACGAGCCGGTCCGGCTCGACATCTGGGCGCACACCGAGCGCCAGGTGCTCCGCACCCGGCCGGCGGGCTCCGGCAGCTGCGTCTTCCTCCCCGGCGACCGCGGCGGCGGTGAGTTCGCCGTCGTCAAGGAGACCGTGAGCCGCTGCGTCGACCTCTTCCTGCGGCTCAACAGCGAGTTCGACGTCGTGATGGTCGACCTCAGCGCCGGCCGCAGCTACGCCGTCGACATGGTGCTGGAGGCCACCGCACGGCCCGAACTGCGAGGCGTCGACGTCCGGTGGCTCGTCCATCACCGCTGGACCCGGCAGCACGTTATCGCGGCCTCCGGGCTTGTCTTCGGCCCGCGCGGCATCCTCGCCGGCGGCGTCGCCCGCGGCCTCGACGAGGAGGACCTGAGGGGCAGCATTCGCTTCGTGCGGGCCGCGGTGCCCGACCCCGAGACGCCGCCGTGGTCGTCGATGCCCGTCGCCCAGTCCGCGTGGATGCGCAAGTGCGACCAGGACCTCGACCGGCTCGCCGCCGACCGCGGCGTCGGCCGCACGGCGATCATCGGCTCGATACCGCTCGAACCCGTCCTGCAGTGGCGTGAACAGCTCATCACCGACGAGGACGTGCTTTCCAGCCGGATAGCCAACCCGGAGACCTTACAGGCATTCCAGGATCTGGCCGAGAAGCTCACCGAAGACAGCGCGTGGGGGGTGTCGTGACCAAAACCGGCACCGGCGCCGTCTTCAGGGAGACGACCGCGGAAGCCCGCACCCAGGCAGTGCCGCTCGCCCATATGTCGCTGGAGGTCGGCCACTTCTACATGGAGGACTTCGAGGTCGGCCCCGAGCGGCTGCGCGAGCACTTCGCGCAGGTGCGGCCGTGGACCGACGCCGTGCGCGCCCTCGCCAAGGCCGGCGGGCGCAAACCCCGGTTGAGCACCTGCGTCCTGGTGGACGACTACTCCTCCCGCTTCTCCACCCCCGCCGAGCTCCTTCCCCTCCTGCTCGCCGAGGCCGAACGGGCCGGGGTCGTCATCGACTACCTGGCCCGCGAGTCCGGCTGCGCCGTCGCCGACGGCGTCCCCGTCGCCGAGGAGGTCCAGGCCCGCCTCGTCGAGTCGCCGCCACCGGGCAGTGACGGCTCCCGGCCGCCGGTCGGCCAGACCGGCTGGCTCGCCAACGGCCGCCGAACCCCTGATACGCAGACCACGGAGGCGATGGCCGGCGCCGCCGTCTGGCAGCCGCCTGCCGAGACGGCCGCCCGCCGGCACTCGGTCTTCCTCGACGCCGAACTGTGGGACGAGCGCGACGGCGTGCGCGTCTGGTCGTGTCCTTTCCTGGCCGTCGTCTGGCAGCTGGCCCGGCTCGGCCTGCTTCGCCACTTCGGCGGGCCCGTGCTCCAGCCTCTGCCCTGGCCGGGCGGTGCGGACTTCCCGCGGGACTGGGACTCGCTGCCACCGCTGATCCGGCTCAACCCCTTCGCCGCGCCCTTCTCGGCCTATCGCACCTGCTCCGTCCTGCCGTCCCGTCTCCTGCCCGTCGAGCATGCGGTACGCGTCGTCCTCGACCAGGTGGACGCCGACCCGCAGGCTCTCGCCCAAGTCGCCGTGCGCGCGTTGGGGGAGGGCCTCCCGGTACCCGAGGAGATCGCCGACCGCATCTCCTACGTCTTCTACCCGGCGCCCTGACGTGGCCGTGCCCGCGGACCCCGGACAGCCCACCGGGGAGAGCACGGAGCCGGCACTGATCTGCGGAGAGGTGCGCACCTGCCTGCTGCAGCACTCCCAGGCGCTGCCCGGACGCGGAGCCGCCGATCTCCTGGGGCTACGGGCGGGCGAGCGCGTTCTGCGCTCCGAGCGGCCCAACGCGTACGCCCAGTCACCCGACCTGCTGACCGGCGTGGACTGCCACCTGCCCGCCGCCTCCGGCGCCAAGGTGCGGGCCGTCGGCACCGTCACCGCCCGCGCCATGCTCACCGGGGGTCGGCTGCTCCAGGCCGACGCCTTCTGCGCGGCCGTCGCCGACGGCCCCGACCAGCGCCGCCCCTGGGGCCGTTACCTCAGCCGCCCCGGCGTCGTCGAGCCCTTCGGCAAGCTGCCCGAGCGGGACGTCACCGAGGGCTGCCTCAGCGGCGCCCGCCGCCCCGGCGACCTCGACCTGGGAGCGATTGCCGACCGCACGCTCAGCCTGGTGCTACGGGACCCGGCACTCGACAAGCGGGCGCCTTTCAAGGCCCAGGTCACCTGGCTGCGCTGGGTGGCGCTACGGGCGCCGGCGGGCGAGGGCCCGTCCCTGGAGAGCTTCACCGTGGCCGAGAACGGACTGCGGACGGTGGAGCTTCGGCTGCCGCCGGGAATGTCCGCAGCCGCCGCAGCGAGGTTCTGCGAGAACCTCAGCCTGCACGACTGGCTGCTCACGACCCTCATCAGGATGGTCGAGCGCAGCCGGCTGGGTTCGGTCGACGGGCGGGACGCCCTGGCGGCGCTGCGACCTGCCGTCGACCACCTGATACATCTGTGGATGCCGGCAGCACGTGTCGACCAGGCCCTCTGCCCGCTGTGGGAGACGTTGGAACGGGAACCGGGATTCACCAGGCAGTGGCACATACTGGTGCAACGGGTCAGGGACCAGCTGGCCGTGCAGGCCGCCGCCCAAATCTCGGCCCGGACCGTCCGCTGAGGGGGCGTGGTATGCAACAGGGAGCGGTGCGGCACGCGGCTGAGGACGATCTGGCGGCTGTCGCGGACCTTGAGGCGCGTGCCTTCCCCGGCCTGAACTATCCCTACTTCGCGCTGCGTGAGATGTTCGATGTCCACGGCCACCACATGCTCGTCGCCGGCGATCCCGGAGTGCTGCACGGCTACGCGCTCCTGGCCAGCGGTCGCAACGGCCAGTCGTGGCTGCTCTCGCTCGCGGTCGATCTCGCCCACAGGCGCCAGGGCCACGGGCGGCGGCTGCTCGACGCGGTGCTGAGCCTCGCGGACGACGGCGGACTCGGTGCCGTTCGGCTGACCGTGGCACCGGACAACCACCCCGCTCTGCGCCTGTATCACGAGTCGGGCTTCTGTCTCGCCGAGCGCCGCCGTGACTACCTCGGTCCGGGCCACGACCGTCTGGTGATGGTCCGCGCGGCGCCCGGCAGGCCCTAGACCACCGGCTCATTCAGCCGGCAGCCGGGCAGTCACCGCGGCACCCAGCGCCCGCGCCCGGGCGTCGGTGTAACCCCGCAGAAGGCCGACGGCCTCACGCCGGTGCGACGCCGCAGCGAGCGCATTGCCGGTCCGGTCCAGAGCGGCGGCCAGATTCTCCAGTGCACCTGCCACCCGCCAGTCGTCACCCAACTCCCGGAACCCCGCGATCGCGAGGCGGTGGAAGTCCACTGCCTCCTGCGGCCGGTCCATCGCCTGGTAGGCCAGCCCGGTCGTGTCGAGCGCCGCCCCCTCCATCGTCCGGTCACCCAGTAGCCGTCCGATCGACGCGGCGCGCTGGAGCGCGGCCAGCCCCTCCTCCGCCCGGCCCGCCGCGAGGCAGATCCGCCCGAATTCCGTCTCGCACTGGCCTTGGTAGATGACGTTGCGTGTCTCTACGCCATGTGCAGCGCTTGGCCGATGTGCTCTTCCGCGTCGGTCAGGCGATCTGTCTCCCGGTCGATCGTCGCCTCGACCCAGAGGCACTCCGAACGGGCTCCGGGGCTCTCGTTCTCGAGCAGTTCCTGCAGGGTGGCAGCGATGCACTCACGGGCCTCACTGTGGAAGCCGGATTCGAGCAGCGCCTCGGCGCGGCCGATGAGTCCCCACACGATCCACAGGCGCAGCCGCAGCCCTCGGGCGATGTCCAAGGCTTCCTGGTAGGACTCCAGGGCTTCGTCGAGTCGGCGCCCCTGCCGCAGGGCGTGCCCGAGCATCACCAGGGCGGCGATCGTCTGCCACGCGTCGCCGGCCTGCCGCGCGGCTGCCAGCGCGGCACGGCTCTGCTCGACGGCCTCCGCGAGACGGTAGGCCTGCCGGTGGGCGATGCTCATGCCGGTGAGGGTCACGGCCTGGCCGAGCAGGTCCCCGGACCGTTGGGCGGACAGCAGCGCTTGGTCGGCCATCGGCAGCCAGCCCTGCACGGGATGCCGGTCCAGGAAAGGCGTGCGCAACAGGGCCGGCAACTTCCACGCGACCTCGTGGAGGCCGGCCTCGGCCGCTGTCCTGCTGACCGCCACCATGTTGTCGGTCTCCACGGTGAACCAGGTCATGGCCCGGTCGTAGTCCGAGACGTCCGGAATCCCCGGCAGGTCGCCCCGCGCCGCATGCACGTGCCAGTCGTCGGCATATTGTGCGTCGTGCACCGCGGCGGCGGCCGCCATCGTCTCCAGATACCACTCGCACAGACGCCGTACCGCGGCTTCTCGGTTTTCCGGCGTCTCGTCGTTCACCGCCTGCTCGAAGGCGAAGGCCCTGAGCAGGTCGTGGAATTGAAAGCGGTCGTAGGCGGACGCGGAGATCAGGTGCGCGCCGGCCAGCGAGTCGAGCAGCCGCCGCGCGGCGACGGTGGAGACGCCTGCCAGCGCGGTAGCGGCGTGGACCGAGAAATCCGCCCCGGGGTGCAGCCCGAGCAGCCGGAACATGCGGGCGGCGTCGGCGCTCAAGGCGCGGTAGGACCAGGCGAACACGGTGTGCACCGCGTCGGCGTCGTCCTCGTCGTCCGCCGACAGGGCCAGCCAGAGGGAGGACTCGTCCTGCAGATCGCTGATCAGCTCGCTGAGCGGCATGTGCGGCCGGGCCGCCGCCCGCTCGGCTGCGATGCGCAGCGCCAGCGGAAGGCAGGAGCACAAGCGGGCGAGTTGGACCAGTTCGGTCTCGGGGTCCGGCCCGCGGTGCCCCCCGGTACTGTCGCGGAGCAGCTGAACGGCCTCGTCCTCCGCGAGGACGTCGAGGTCCAGCCGTTGGGCACCGTCACGGGCCACCAGCCCGGACAGGCGGTCCCGGCTGGTCACCAGCACCATGCAGGAAGGGGTACCGGGCAGCAGAAGGCGCACCTGGCGAACAGCCGCGGCGTTGTCCAGCACGATGAGCATGCGTCGGCCGGCGAGCAGCGACCGGTAGATCGCGGCCTTGTCCTCCGGGTCGTCGGGGATCGCTCCCGGAGCGACCTCCAGTGCGCGCAGGAAACGCTCCAGCGCCTGGTCGGCCGTGACGGGCGGCCCCGCGTCGTAGCCCCGTAAGTTCACGTAGAGCTGGCCGTCGGGGAAGCGGTCCCTGACCTGGTGAGCCCAGTGCGTCGCCAGCGCGGTCTTGCCGACGCCGGCGGTGCCGGCGATGGTCGAGATCACCACGGTCTGCGACCCGTCGGTCCGGCGGGCCAGGATGGCGTCGAGGCTGTCCAGGGAGGCCTCCCTCCCGACGAACCCCCTCACGTCTGCCGGCAGTTGCTGTGGGTGGGACTCGTGCGCCGGGTTCGCGTGGTGGAAGTGGATGCCGCCGGTGATGTCGCGCGCTTGGACCACGTCCCAGGCGTTCCCTGACAACTCGGAGTGGGTCGTTCCTGAGCGGTCGAGGTTCTGTTCGTCCCTCCCCTCGGGGCCCTCCATCGGCACGGCCTCCCGGTCGCGATTAGCTGCCCACCGCCCATACGGCGCATCCCCCGGTCGATCAGCTGCCGCACCCATCAGCGGCAGGGCCCATGGTAATTGACGGAGCGTCCGACCGCCCGGGATCCGGGTGACTAAGCTGAAGCGGTGGCTTTCTCGGTGGATCCTGAGGTCATCGTTGTCGGGTGCGGGGTGTCGGGCCTGACGACCGCACTGGTGCTGTCGGAGGCGGGACGAGCGGTCACCGTGGTATCCGACCGCGAGCCTCGGCGTACGACCTCGGCGGTTGCCGGGGCCCTGTGGGGGCCGTACGTCTTCGATGACGCCCGGGTCCTGGACTGGAGCCTGGGCAGCCTGCCTGACCTGGCCGAGATCGCCGTCGACCCGCGCTCTGGCGTGCGTTTCACCCAGGGGATCGAGGCGTCGCGCGAGCCGGCGGAAGCCCCCGCCTGGCTGCGTTCGATGAGCGGATTCGCCACGTGCGGCCCCCCTGAACTGCCCCCCGGCTTCGGATGGGGGTGGACGTACCGGGCTCCGGTCTTCGACATGCCGCTCTACCTGGACTACCTGATGGGCCGGCTGGCGGACTCCGGGGCCACCGTCCATGTGCTCGACAGTCCGTTGCGCCACCTGGACCAGGTGCTGGACACCGCTCCGATAGTGGTCAACTGCGCCGGGCTGGGGGCCAGGGACCTGGTCGGCGACCAGGAGGTGACGCCCAACTGGGGCCAGTTGGTGATCACGGACAATCCCGGGGTCGAGGGTTTCTTCTCGGACTTTCCGGAAAGCGAGGACCCCACCTACTGGATCGCACACCCCGACCACGTCGTCCTGGGCGGGATCGTCAGACAGGGCAGAAGCGACCTGCGGCCGGACCCGGAGGCCGCCGAGCGGATCGTGGCGCGGTGCGCCGCTGTCCTGCCCGCGCTCGGCCGCGCCCAGGTCAGGGGGATCCGGGTCGGGCTACGACCGGTACGGCCGCGCGTGCGGTTGGAAAGCGGCAGCCACAACGGCGCTCTAGTGGTGCACAACTACGGCCACGGAGGCTCGGGCGTCACGCTGTCATGGGGTTGTGCGCGGCAGGTCCAGTCCCTGATCGGCTGACGAGAGGAACGCCATGCCCTTGTCCTTGCCACTGGACGCCGAGCGCTACCACCCGGATCCGCGGGAGCCCGTCGACCGCTGGTTCCAGACGGCCAGCGCCTCCAACGTCCGCACCACGACGGCTGTTGTCGCCGACCTCGTCAGCCCCCCGTGCAGCGCCCTCGTGGACCCGTTCGCCGGCGGGGGGAGTTCGGCGATGGCGGCCCGGCTGATGAATCTGCCGTTCTTCGGTATCGAGATCGACCCTGTCCTGGCCTGTGTCGCCTTGGCGAAGAGCCGGGCCACCGTGCGCCATGCGCGGTTGCTGCGGCACCTGCCGCCCGTCCACGACCTCGACAGCCTGCTCTCGGTGCTGGAGGCACTGCCCGGGTGCGGCACCGCCGACGACGTGGCCGTCGCGTCCTGCCTGGCGGTCGTGATGGGACTGCGTGCCTCGCGTGGCAGTCCGCTCGGACACGCCGAGGTCACCGGCGATCTCGTGCGCCACCAGCCCCCCGCCGCGAGCGGCCGGCTGCTGTGCGCGGACGCGACAGCGCCTTCCGGCTGGCTCGATCTGCCGATACCGGAAGAGGGCGCCGTGCTCTACACCTCTCCGCAGTTCGGGCAGCGGTCCCCGCTGCTCGACGCCCCGCCGCGGCTGGTCACAGCCGCCCGTGGCGCTCTCGCCGCAGCCGGGGCCGACCGCGGGCCGGCCGCGGCTCAGCCGGACGCGGGCTTCGCCGAGACCACTGTGGCCATGCTGAGCCGGGCGGCCGCGAAGGTGCGTCGGGCGACGGTGGTCATCGAGCACGAGCCTGACGACGACGGGCGTGACGCGACCGGGGAGGTTCTGGAACACGCCGCTGCGGCCATCCCAGGACGGGTGCACGACGCGCGAGTCATCGTCTGCGGACAGTTCACCTGGCGCGGACCGCTGTCCCTCATCGTCTTCGACCTGCGGTGAGGACGCGATCACATCAACGGCGGGCAGCGATCCGCCGTGCCGGCGCCGCACGCCACAGGAGGACATATGAAGGAAAAGCTCACGGTCCTGGTCACGGGAACCGCCGCAGTGCCGCCGGAAGCTCGTACCCTGATCGCCGACCGCGGGTTCACACTGCGGGAGGTCACCGGCAACCACCTGGACGCCGACGACCTGCACGCGGCGCTCGACGGAGTCTCCGGTTATCTGATCGGCGGATACGAGGAGCCGGCGCCCGGACACTTCGAACGGGCGGCGGCACTGCAAGCCGTGGCGTTCGTCGGCACGGACTTCGTAAGCTACGTGCCGGGCTGGCGCAAGGCGTACGAACTGGGGATAGCCTTCGCGAACACGCCCGGGGAAAATGCCGCCTCGGTCGCCGAGTTCACCGTCCTGCTCGCGCTCACTTTGGCCCGCCCGTTCACCGACGCCATCGTGCGCGTCCCGCACGCCGCAGCCGAACCGACAGCCGGGGGCTCCCCTTCCGAGGGCCGTGAACTGGGTGGGCGCACGCTGGGCGTGGTCGGAGCGGGAAGGATCGGCGCACGAGTCGCCAGGATCGCCCAGGGCCTCGGCATGCGCGTCCTGTACACGTCCCCGCGGCGCAACCAGGCGCTCGAGGCCGCCACGGGCATCGAGTACACAGGCCTCGACGGTCTCCTCTCCCGGTCCGACGTGGTCAGCCTGCACCGGCCGGGACCCGCTGCCGGTGAACCGCCGCTGCTCGGCAGGCAGGAGTTGGCAAGGTGCAAGGACGGCGCCCTGCTGGTGAACACGGGCCATCACGATCTCATCGACCCCGTGGCGCTCGCGTGGGCGATCGAGCACAAGGGCCTCCGCGCCGCAGCCGACGGCCTCGGCCCCGGCGATGCCTGGGCCGCGCTCACCGCGCTCGGTCCGGAAAGCTTCCTGGCCGTCCCCCAGATGGGCTTCCTCACCCGGGACGCGGGGCTGCGGGCCGGCCTGCGCGCGGCCACCGCGGTGTGCGACGTGCTGTCAGGGATCGGTTCTCCTGACGTCACCAATCCCGACTTCCGCGAACGCCGGCAAGCCGTGGAACGCGGCGACTGATCCCGGGCGGATCACCGGAACCGGCGGAGCGACCGGACTCAGCAGGGCGCGAACGGCAGGACCTGATACGGAGCGCCCGCCCCCGCACCCGTGGAACGCTCCGGCAGGGACATGGCGTACATCCTGTGCAGCCATCTGTCGTGGCCGTCCCAGCGCGGCGCGAAGGCCGTGCGACCGTGGACGACCCGCGCGTTGTCCAGGACCAGCAGGTCACCGGGACGCAGCCGCACCGTTTCTGTGACCTCGTCCAACGCCCCCGACAGGGCCCGCAGGGCCCGGAGCGCCGAAGGGCCGTCAGGCTCCAGAAGGTCGCGATCGTAGGCGAGCCGGGGATCGGCGGGAGGACCGTCGACGACCAGCACGCGCGCCTGCGGGCCGGATCCGTCCGGGTGCCGGAAGGCCAGGTCCGTGCCACACGCGAGGCGGTTCTCGCGGAGGAATTCCTGCGCGGCGGCCTCGACCAGCGGCAGGGCGGCGTTGGCCGCGGCCACGGTCGTCCCCGCGGCGCCGTCATGATCCGCGCGTGAGCACGCGAGCAGCAGGAAGTCGGGCCGCCACCGGTGGTAGGCCATCTCCGTGTGCACGGTCAGTGGAGTCGTCGAGCTCTGTGACGACAGCGGACGGGCGCCCGGCGACGGACAGATGTCCTGAAGCAGGCTGCCCGAGTACAGCTCGCTGTAGGCGGTGGGCAAGCCCATCCTCGCGCATATCGCCAGGAGCCAGCCCTCCATGGCCAGCAGGGGGCGGTCGGCCGGAGCGGGCGTGCTTCGCGGTGTACCCGGCAGCAGGCCGGGCGTGAAGGGAAGATCCGTCAGGTGAAGGTAACCGCGGCCGTCCCGTCCCGCGCTCAGCGCGTCCAGACGCTCCAGAAGCGGGCCCGGCAGCTCGGCGGCCACCATCGCCGCGGCGTGGACGGCCTCCGCGAGGTCGCGACGCGGCATGGTGGGCAGCGTCGCGTGCAGGTCTTCGAGCCTGCCGCGCCATCTCCGGCACGACATACGCACAGAACGCCCGGTGTCCATCCCCGCTCCCACGCCGCCTGTCCGATGTGGGCCGGGATCAGGCTTTTGCGGCCTGGGCTGTCAGGGAGTCGTAGAAGAGGCAGCGGGCGTCGAGCGCCGCACTGACGCCGTACTCGATGTCCGCTCTGTTCGACTCGTCTTCGGCACCAATGTCGATCAGTGACTCGAGGAGCTCGGTGTGCCGAGTGTCGGCTTTCATGTTCTCGGCGAAGTACGAGAGGTCGGCCGACGGGAAAGCAGTACGGACGGCGGCTTCGAGCGGGCGGAATTCGGCAAGCGACAGGTACTCGTTCGCGTAGCAGAAGGCTCCGACACCCCGCCAGACGCTCGATGTCGTCAGTTCCCGCTGCGTCGTGAGGAACGCGGTCGTTCCCTCGGTCGGGAGGCTGTCGAGCTGGTCCCTGCCGACCCCCATCGATCCGAGCAGGTTGTCGAGCAGCACGGCGTGGGCCCGGTCGGAATCGCCCTCACCGAACTCCTCCCAGAGATTCTCGGCGAGCACCGTCCTCATCCGGAAGTCATCGGCGTAGGAGATCAGCAATCCGATGGACCTGGGGAAGGCATAGGACACGTGGCGCTCCTGGAGTCCCCAAGCCACGAGGTGCTCGCGATCGGCCCCGCCGGCGGCCACTCGCGCGAGGAAGGGATGCTGGAGCACCCGGTGCTTATCTACGAATCGCCGCAGGTTTTCCGACGCTGCGCGCATGAATGCCCTCGCTTCTGCTTGATTGGCGTCAGTTCGCATCGCCCCGGTGAGGCAGTCATCAGCTCAACCTTGCGTCGACCGGGACCGGCCCTCGACGTCGGGCGGAGGAGGAGGGGAGGCGGTGGTGAAGGACAAGCCGGAGAAGTCCCGGCCCAGCAACACCTGCCCGTACTGGTTGCCGCCGCTTATCACGTTGTGGACGTCACCATCACCGGTGCGCACCAGCTTCGCCTGCTGATGCCACAGCCGCAGCTCGGAGGAGAATTCCGGATCCACTGCGGCACGCACCGCCAACGCGGTGCTCAGTATGTGCGCACGCTCCAGGTCCCCGGGCGCTTCCTGCAGGCGGACCACTTCCGCCTCTCCGGTGCTGACCGCCGGCGCCTGGGCGGATCCGTCCTGCCCGCGCCTGAACGGTCGACGTACCAGTGTGGTCAGCCCGACCCATGCCTGGCGCCCCAGCTCACCGCCGGCGCCACCCGCCAGCGCCGCGAGCAATGCCACCGAAACCGGATCCACGCGCCCACCGTCCTCGGTGTCCGATGCGTCACCACGACTGACCACTGTACGGGCCTGGCGAACCCCCGTAGGCGGGAATAGCCGAACTTCCGCGTATTTGCGGGCCCGCGATTCCGGGGGACCCGGCGGGAGCCGTTGCCGGGGAGGGCCCGGGGGGCCGGGCCTCAGGCGTCGTTGCCGACGCCGCGGCCGGGGGCGCTCATGTCGCCCGTCGCGGGCGTGCCGTCCGCGAGGCCGTAGCGCAGGTGGACCGTGCCGTTCTTGCCGGCTGCCGGCGGTTCGAGGAGGGTGAGGTTCGCGGGCACCGCGCCGGCCAGGTCCGGGCCGAGCTGGTGGGATCCGGCCCACGACAGGTCGGGTTTGCCGCGGGAGGCCACGTATTTCGGGACGCTGTTGAAGAGCGTGGCGATCCCGCCGTCCTCCGCGGGTGGTTCCGCTCAGCCCTTCCCCGCGGGGGGATCGGCGTAGGTGCCGTGGAGCATCCCGGTGGCCTGGCCGACCTCGATGAGGTAGCCGTCCGGGTCGCGGAGGTAGCACCGCACTTCGGCCTTGCGGTCGATGGGCGGGGTCAGGAAGCGGGCGCCTTTTGCGCTCCACTCCTCGTAGCAGGCCTGGATGTCGGCGACGCGGAGGTTGAGGAAGCTGGTGGCGGTCGAGGGGTCGGTGGGCGGGTGGAGGGTGACGTCGGGCTTGTCGGGGGTGGGGCCGCCGCCGGGGTTCATGATGATCCACCCGTTGGCGAGCTTGACGATGCAGGGATTCTCGGCGAGTACGACCTCGCCGCCGAGCACGTCGGTGTAGAAGGCCCGCGCGCGGGCCACGTCGGCCACCGTCAGGAAGTGGGTGAGGACCAGCCCGGTTTCAGGGGCCGGAAGGTCGTCATGGGGCATGGCGCTCCTCCGAACGAGCGGGGGCGGATGGGTGGGCCGAGCGGGGCGGACGGATGGGCACGGCTCCAGGCCTGCCGGGCGGACCCCGTTCAGGGTGTGCCGCCCAGCAGCCGCTGCATGGAGGCCAGGTCCTCGTCCACCTCCTCGCGTCGCGCCCGCGGGCCGCACGCGCGCAGCAGGCGCGAGAAGTCGTCGGCCGCGTCGATGATGCGCTCTCCCAGGGAGGATCCCGACTCGTGGCCGAAGTCGCCGGTGGCGGCGTAGACCGCCCGCGGGGAGACGATCGCGTGCAGGTAGGTGAACATCGGGCGCAGCGCGTGTTCGAGGACCAGCGAGTGCCGCTCGGTCCCGCCGGTGGCGCCGATGAGGACGGGCATGTCCGAGAGCGTGTGCTCCGGCAGGACGTCGAAGAAGGACTTGAACAGTCCGCTGAAGGAGGCGTTGAAGGCGGGGGTGACGGCGATGACGCCGTCGGCGCCGGCGACGGCGTCGAAGGCGGACTCCAGTTCCTCCCGGGTGAAGCCGGTCAGCATCGCGTCCATGACGGGGTGGCCCAGGGGGCGCAGCTCCACGAACGTCGTGTCCGCCTGCTGCCCCTCCTGCCGGAGGTCGCCGGCCACCGCTGTCGCCAGCCGGTCCGCGAGGAGCCGTGTCGAGGACGGCTCGCGCAGACCGCCCGTGATGATCGTCAGCTTCATCCGGCTTTCGCACCCTCTTCCCTGTCGGACTGCGGCTGCTGGTCGGCCCCGCGGGCACGCAGCAGGGATTCGTGGGTCGGCGCCGGCGGGACGTCGGCCGGCCTGCCGACGGCGAATTCCCTGCGCAGGACCGGGACCACCTCCTCGCCCAGCAGGTCGAGTTGTTCGAGCACCGTCTTGAGGGGGAGGCCGGCGTGGTCGACGAGGAAGAGCTGGCGCTGGTAGTCGCCGACGTAGTCGCGGAAGCCCAGCGTCTTCTCGATGACCTGGGCCGGCGACCCGACCGTCAGCGGTGTCAGCGACGTGAAGTCCTCCAGCGACGGGCCGTGTCCGTAGACCGGGGCGTTGTCGAAATACGGGCGGAACTCGCTGACCGCGTCCTGGCTGTTGCGCCGCATGAAGACCTGCCCGCCCAGGCCCACGATGGCCTGCTCGGGCCTGCCGTGGCCGTAGTGCTCGAACCGCTTGCGGTACAGCTCGACCATCGACTGCGTGTGGGAGGGGGGCCAGAAGATGTGGTTGGCGAAGAAGCCGTCCCCGAAGTGGGCCGCCAGCTCCGCCACCTCCGGGGTGCGGATGGCCGCGTGCCAGACGAAGGGCGGGACGTCGTCCAGCGGCCGCGGCACGAGCGTGAAGCCCTGGAGGGAGGACCGCAGCTTGCCTTCGTAGTCCACCACCTCCTCGCGCCACAGGCGGCGCAGCAGGCCGTAGTGGGCCACGGTCAGCGGGACGGCCTGGCGGATGTCCTGCCCGAACCACGGGTAGACGGGGCCGGTGTTGCCGCGGCCGAGCATGATGTCGGTGCGGCCGCCCGACAGGTGCTGCAGGACGCTGAAGTCCTCGGCGATCTTGACCGGGTCGTTGGTGGTGATCAGCGTGGTCGACGTGGACAGGACCAGGCGTTCGGTCTGCGCGGCGATGTAGCCGAGCAGCGTGGTCGGCGAGGACGGTACGAAGGGCGGGTTGTGGTGCTCGCCGGTGGCGAAGACGTCGAGGCCGACCTCCTCCGCCTTGCGCGCGATCGCGACGGTGGCCTGGATGCGCTCCGCCTCTGTGGGGGTCGCCCCCGTCGTCGGGTCGGGTGTGACGTCACCGACGGTGAAGATCCCGAACTGCATTCCCACTTCGGACGAGTCCATGAAGAACTCCCTGTGGCTCTGGTGCGGGCTCAGCCAATTTTCTCATCCGCCCGCGCAATGCGCAGAAGGCACTCACCTCACCCGGGCCCTCACAGGAGGTGACCGGGGACACGCTCAGCGGGCCGCCGTGATCGGCAGGTAGACCGGCCGCCACATCGCGGCCCTGACGCGGTTCTCGATGCCCTCGTCGACCGCCGTGCGGGCGACACCGTCCCGGGCGGCGGCGCGGGCCACGGCGACGGCCACCGAGACGGAGGTCTCGTGCAGCTGGTCGATGAGCGGGAGGATCGAGGCTCCCGCGGCGGCGGTGTCGGTCTGCTCCGCGACGGCGTGCGCGGCCGCCGCGAGCATGCCGTCGGTGACCCGCAGGGCGCCGGCGACGATGGCGCCCAGGCCCAGGCCGGGGAAGACGAGCGCGTTGTTGGCCTGGCCGATCCGGAAGGTGACGCCGTCGTGCTCGACCGGGCCGAACGGGCTGCCGGTGGCGATCAGGGCGCGGCCGCCCGTCCAGGCCAGCAGGTCGGCGGGGACGGCCTCGGCCAGCCGCGTCGGGTTGGACATGGGCAGGATGATCGGGCGCGGTGCGTGCGCGGCCATCGTCCGTACGATCTCCTCGGTGAAGGCGCCGCCCTGCCCCGAGGTGCCGATCAGGATCGTGGGGCGCACCCGGCGTACGGTCTCGGCCAGCGGGATGCCGCCGATACGCCCGTCCTGCTGCCAGCCGGCGACCTCGGCGGCGCGGCGGGCGTAGCCGAGCTGGAAGTCGCGCAGACCGCTCTGGCCCTCGGTGAGCAGGCCGTGGCGGTCGACGGCCCAGATGCGCTCCGTGGCCCGCGGCCGGGTCAGCCCCTCGGCCACCAGGGCGTCCCTCAACTGGTCGGCGACGCCGATGCCGGCCGTGCCGGCGCCGAAGACCACGACGCGGTGTTCGGGCAGCGGCACACCGCCGGCTGCGACGCCGGACAGGACGGCGGCGAGGTTGACCGCCCCGGTGCCCTGGATGTCGTCGTTGAAGGTGAAGACCTCGTCGCGGTAGCGCTCCAGGACGCGGCGGGCGTTGGCCGGGCCGAAGTCCTCCCAGTGCAGCAGGGCACCGGGGAAGAGCTTCGTCGCGGCGGTGACGTAGGCGTCGATGAAGGCGTCGTACGTGGCCACGTCGACGCGCTCGTGCCGGTTGCCCAGGTAGAGGGGGTCGTGCAGCAGCTCCGTACGGCCGGTGCCGACGTCCAGCATCACCGGCAGGGTGCGGCGCGGGTCGATGCCCGCGGCGGCGGTGTAGACCGCGAGCTTGCCCACCGCGATGTCGATACCGCCCACACCCCAGTCGCCGATGCCGAGGATCGCCTCGCCGTCGGTGGCGACGATCAGGTCCACGTCGCCGGCCCCCAGACCGGACGCGCGCAGCGAGCGTTCGATGACCTCGGGGGCGTCCACCGACAGGTAGACGCCGCGGGGCCGCCGGTATTCGTAGCTGTAGCGCTCGATCGCCTCGCCGACCGTCGGGGTGTAGACGATCGGCAGCATCTCCGCCAGGTGGTCCCCGATCAGCCGGTAGAAGAGGACGCTGTTCCGGTCGTGCAGCGCGGTCAGGTAGACGTTCTTCGCCAGGTCGCTCGGCTGGGCGCCGTACTGCTGGTAGGCGCGGTCCACCTGCTGGTCCAGCGTCAGCACCTGCGGCGGCACCAGTCCCACCAGGTCCAGGTCCCTGCGCTCCTGGTGGGTGAAGGCGGTGCCGCGGTTCAGCAGCGGATTGCTCAGCACCGCCCGCCGCCGCGCGGTGGTCTCGATACGGTCCTGCGCCGGGTCCGGCTGGTTCGCCACGATGGGCTCCTCTCGGGTGGGCCCCGACTCGCCCGCGCCGTCCGCACTCCGCGACGCGGGCCAGATCCCCCGAGGACCCGGCGGCTGCTGCGCACGCCGACCTGACCTGGCGCTACGAGGAGGGCGGTGTCAGGACGGAGTCGATGAGGTAGACCGTCGCATTGCGGGTCTTGATGTTGCCGCAGACGATGTTCGCGGTGTTGTTGACCTTGAAGGTGGTCCCCGACCCGGACGTGGTGAGGTTGGCGCCCTCCAGCGTCTTGAAGGAGCCGTGGGGCAGTTCCGCGGGTGTGATCCGCTTGCCGTTCACCACGTGGTAGCCGAGGACCTTCTTCAGCTGGGACGTGTTGGTGAGCAGCGACGCCAGCTTGGAGGCCGACAGCTTCTTGAACGCCGCATTCGTCGGCGCGAAGACCGTGGCGTCCTTCGCCGAGTTGAGGGTGTCGAACAGGCCGGCCCGTTTGAGCCCCGCGACCAGGGTGGCCAGCTGCGGGTTCGTGGCCGCGGCCGTGGCCACGTCGGCCTGGGCCATCACCGCCGCGCTGCCGGAGCAGCCGCTGCCGAAGGTCCCGTCGGAGGTGGTGGGGCTCGGCGAGGCGGCCCCCGGGCCGGAAGCGGCAGGAGCGGCGGTGGCGGTGGCGATCCCGCTCAGCGACAGGGGTACGGCGACGGCGGCCGCGGTCAGCACCACGGCGACTCGGCGGGGGATGCGGGTCTGCGTCATGTCGATTCCTCATTTCCGCTGTGGGACTGCGGGCACGCGGCAATCGGGAGGCAGGGCTGTCGGGGAGCCGGCCCGGGGGAGAGGTCCGGGGCCGGACGGGAAGGGGGGAGTGGGGAGGCCGGCGGAGGGCGCCGGCTCACGTGATCCCTTCGAGAGTGGCAGCGCCCTGCTGAGCACGCACCTTTTGCCCGGGTCATATTCGTACACAGGTTCGATAACATGGCGGGGCAGGCGCCTGGGCGCCCCCCGGCCGACGGCTCGCACAGGGCGCGCAGGGCGTCCACGGCGATGCGGGCGGCCGTGCCGACGGCGGCGGGAAGCGTGGCGGCGGTGTCGGGGGTGCGGGTGAAGACCGCGACGGCGTAGCGGCCGCCGTCGGGATACTCCACGACGCCGACCTCGTGGCGCAGCGTCGGCAAGGTGCCGGTCTTGCCCGCGCCGCGGACGTCGTCGAAGGGGAAACCGGAGGCCAGCCGGTGCGGCCAGACCTGGAGGGCCAGCAGGCGGCGGATGGCGGCACCGTGCTCCGGCGCGCACGCCTCGTCGCGCCACACGGCGCCCAGCAGGGCGGTCATCTCCCCGGGGGTGCTCCCATTGGGGCCGGCCGGGTCGAGCGCCCACAGGCGGTTGACGACACGCGGGTCCGCGAGCGCCTGGGCGCCGCCGGGGCCGGCGTCCTCGCGGATGGAGGTGAGGATCTCGCCGAAGGTGTGGACCGCGCGGGTGCGGGTCAGCCCCAGGCGGGCGGTGCCGTGGTTGACGGCTTCCAGGCCGACGCGCGCCAGCAGCACGTCCGCGGCGGCGTTGTCGCTGACCGCCGCCATCAGGTACGCGATGTCGAGCAGGGACATACGGACCGGGTCGAGCATGGCCGCAAGCCCGGTGGGCCCCGGGGTGCGGCCGGCCGGCGGGCACTCGGTCTGCTCTGCCAGGTCGAGGCGGCCGCCGGCGGACGCCTGGTGGAGGGCGACCGGCAGGCAGAGTTTGTGGACGCTGCCGGTGCACACCTCCTGGTCGCCGCCGGCGTCGGCCTGCGGGCCGGAGTCGATGTCGCGGGAGTGCAGCCAGCCGGTGACGGCGGCGTCGGCGAAGGCGGCCCGGATACGTTGGCAGGGGGTCGGTCGCCGCCAACCCCGCCGACCCCTCCTGACGCCGGCGGGCCGTGGCGCCCGCCCGCCGGGGCGAGGGCTTCGAGGAGTGCCGGAAGGCGACCGAGGGCTCAACGCGCAGGCGGGCGGCTCCGCGCGGCCGCGGCCGCCCTCCCTGCCGGCGCCGGGCCGCCACGACCGCCCCGCGCGGGGTTCGCTAGCGTGGCGGGATGACACGACGTGGGGGGAGGCTCGCGGCTGCCGCGGGCATCGTGGGCTGTACGGCGATGCTGCTGGCCGGCTGCGGGACGGCGACCGCCTCGGGCGGCGACACGAGCGCGACCCGGCTCGGCTACACCGAGCACGCGGGGGCCGTGGAATTCGCGGCGCAGGACTACGGCAGCACCAAGGGCTACGTGGCTCCCGGCCAGGGCCTGCGGCAGCTCGTACCGCTCGGCGACTGCGCCCTGGGCGTGGGGACGTTCAACAACGGCTACCGCTACGCGAACGTCAACTGGACCGGCTCGGACGGCTGCACCACCTTCTCGATCACCCCGCCCCCGGGAACCGCCGAGGAGAGCGACAAGCCCTACTCGATGCGCACCGGCTGGACCGGCGGCGGCCTCCAGGCGGACGTGGCCGTGCCGTGGCCGGACGGCTCGCTGATCGGCGTCGGCGGCGGGCTGACCCGCCGCAAGCCCGACGGCGAACTGGTCCCGCTCGCCGAGCTGCCGCTGACCTTCAACACCCACCCCGAGCACGAGACCGACGACGACGCCTCGGTGAATGCCGCGATCCGGGTCGGCGACCGGCTGCTGGTCGGCGGCGGCGAATACGTCGCCAGGGTCGAGTCGCCGTACGTCTTCGCGTCCGACGACCAGGGCGCCACCGTCCACCGCGTGCCGCTCCCCGCCGCGGGCGAGCCCGCGCACACCCCCGTCGGCGGCTTCGCCGCCCACGGCACCGACGTCGTCGCCTTCGGCGCCGCCGCCACCAATTCCTACGACTTCCACACCTCCGACGGCACCCTGCCCTTCTGGCACAGCACGGACGGCGGCACGCACTGGACCGCGGGCACCGTCACCGCGACCCCGCCCGGCACGCAGGTGCACAGCGTGCTGTACGCCGCCGGCCGGTGGTACGCGGTGGGCGGCTACGCGCGGACCGGCGACGTCTACGACTCCCTGCCGCTGGTGCTGACCAGCACCGACGGCGCCCGCTGGACGCGCGCCGACACCGCGGCGATGGGCGCGGGCGAGATCGTCGCGGCGACGGTGGACGGCGCGGGCCGCCCGGTGCTGGTCGGCACGGCCGCGCAGCACAAGGCGAAGCCGGAGTCCCCGACGGTGAGATGCGGTGCGATGTGGGTCGGCGACGGCACCGCGTCGACCGCGCACTGGAAGCGCGGCGGCCTCGGCTGCGGCGAGGACTGGCCGACCACCGCCGCCACGCTGGCCGACGGCCGCGTGCTGATCGCGGGCAACCGCGACCTGTGGGTCTCCGCCGGCCCGCACGCGAAGTCCGCGGCCGGCTGAAGGCCCTCCGCGGCGGGGATCCCCGGCCGCGCGTGCGACCCGGCGGTTCAGTCCAGCGTCGCGTAGACGATGAGGTTGTCCACCGGGTGGCCGTGGGCGTCGAAGGCACCGTCGCAGGTGATCAGCCGCAGGGCGTGGTCAGCGGTGGGGCCGTAGACCTCCTGCGTCGGGAAGGACTTCTTGCTGACGCTCTCGACGGCCGTGACGGTGAAGTGCGCCGCCTGCCCGCCGGCGTTGGTGACGGCGATGTCGGCGCCCTTGGCGATGTCCTTCAGGTCGTGGAAGACGGCCTTGCCGAAGCGCGTGGAATTGTGGCCGACGATGACGGCAGGCCCGGCTTCACCCGGCACCGGGCCGCCGGTGTACCAGCCGGCGGTCATCCCCTTGTCGGGCGGCGGGACTTCGAGGGTGCCGTCCGCCTGGAGACCGAGCTTCATCAGGGGCGCGGAGATCCCGATCGAGGGGATGGCGACCTTGACGGGTGCCGGGGGCTGCCGGACCGGAGCGGTGGTCGCGGCTCTGCCCGCGGCGACGGCGGCGGCAGTGGAGGGCGGTGCCGGCGGGGCCGTCGGAGCGGTCGTGCCGGAGGGCGCCGACGAGCAGCCGGCGAGCACGGTGAGGACCGCGAGGGCGAGGCCTGCGGCGGCCGGCCGGGCGAGCGGGCGCCGTACCTGAGGCGGAGCGGAGGACACAACGGGCTCCAGAACTGGGCGGGTTGGGGACGCGGTGGCGCCGCCCTGCCGAGGGCGGCGCCACTGTCGTGCCGGGGTGGACGCCGTGTCAGCCCTGACGCCGGTCGGCGGAGCGGCGGCGCAGGACGACGGTGCCGGCGCCCGCGAGCAGGAGCGCGCCGGCCGCGGCCGTCACGAGGGTGCTGACATCGCTGCCGCTGTTCGCGGCCGGCGCCTCGCCCGCGGCGACGGCGCCTCGCGGGACCGCCTTGGCTGCCCTGGCCGCCGCGTCGTCCTTGGCCTTCTGCACGGCGGCCTGGTCGCGCGACGTCGCGGGCGCCGCGGACTGCGCCTTGGCCTTGGCGGCCCTGGCCTTGTCCGCGGCGGCCTTGTCACGCGCCGTCGGCGCCGAGGCCGAAGGAGTCGGCGCGGGCGAGGCGATCGCCGCGGCCGCGGGGACGAGGAGCGCGCCGGACGCGACGGCGGTCAGGACCGCGACGCGCAGGCGGAGGTGGTGGGGCATGTGCGACTCCAGTTCCAGCCCGGCGAGTGGTGGGCGGATGCCGGACGGCACCCGCTTCCGGGCGTGGCCCCACACTGGCAACCGGGTGTGAGGAAGTTGTCAGGAAGTCATGCTGATCGCATCAGGGCCGCCGGCCGGCCGCCGGCAGCCGTACGGTGAAGACCGAGCCCTGCCCCGCGACGCTCACCACACTCGCCGTGCCGCCGTGGGCCTCGGCGAGCTTGAGGACGATCGCCAGGCCGAGGCCGCTGCCCCCGGTGCTGCGGGTGCGCGACTTCTCCGCCCGCCAGAAGCGGTCGAAGACGTGCGGGACGTCCTGCTCCGGGATGCCGCTGCCGGTGTCGGCCACCTCCACGGCCACCACCTTCCCCTCGATTTTGCGCGGACGGTCCGCCTCCTTCACTTCGTCCGCGGAATCGGTGACGTACGCCCGCAGCGTCACCGTGCCGCCGGGCGGTGTGTGGCGTACGGCGTTGGAGACCAGATTGCTCACGGCCTGGCGCAGCCGGACCGGGTCGGCGTCGAAAAGCGGCGGCCGCGGCTCCCCGGGCGCCCCCGCGGAGACCGCGAGCGAGACGCCCGCCGCCTCGGCCCGCGCCTGGTGCGCCGCTGCGACCTGGCCGAGGAGGTCGTCGATGAGTACGGCTTCCGGGTGCAGGCGCAGCGTGCCCGCGTCGGCCGCCGCCAGGTCCTGCAGGTCGTCGATGATGTGCTGCAACTGCACCGCCTCCTCCAGCAGCGACGCGACGAACGCCGGGTCCGGCTCGGCCAGGCCGTCCTGCGCCGCCTCCAGCCAGCCGCGGATGTTGCTCAGCGGGGTGCGCAGCTCGTGGGCGATGTCGCTGACCATGGCCTTGCGCTGCTCTTCGAGGCGGGAGCGGTGCAGGGCCATGTCGTTGAAGGTCGCCGCCAGCCGTCCTATCTCGTTGTCGGCCCCGACGGGCACGGGCGCCGACTCCAGCCCCTGCCGCATCCGCTGGGCGGCGCCGGTGAGCGCGTGCAGGGGGCGTACCAGCCGGACACCGGCGATCACCGAGACCCCGATGGTGAGCAGCAGCACGAGCGCGGTGGCCCCCGCGATCCGGGCGGTGTTCGACGGCGACAGGTCGAACCCGGGCACGCTGACCGCGGCGGGGGAGTCGATGAACAGCAGCGCGGGCGCCGCGACATAGGCGGTGAGCTGTTCGCGGCGCGCGCTGTCGACACAGGAGGCGATGGCCCGGTCGTCCGCGCTGGCATGGGCGGCGGGTACGGGCTCCGCGAGCGGTCCCGCGCGCCCGTCGGAGTCGCCCGCCGCTCTCGCCTTGGCCGCCCTCGCGGTTGCCGCCTGCTGGTCCGCGGCCCTCTTCTTCACCAGGTCCGCTCGGGCATCGGATGCGGGCACCGCGCTCGGCTGCCCGCCGGTGGCGGGCTGCCCGTATCCCCGGTCCCAGGACAGGTCGGGGTTCAGCTTCAGCGTCACGCCCGTACGGCCCTGGCGCTTCATGCAGGCGTCGGCGAGCAGGCCGAGGGAGAGCAGGGCCTTCTTCTCGGTCGCCGTGGGTGCGTCCGTCGCGGAATTCCGGCACTTGTCGGCCTGGACGGCGTCGGCGGAGTCGCTGACGAAGCTGATACGGGGACGCCCGCTCGCGCCCTGGACGATGTCCGCCGCGATGCCCATGCGGCTCAGGCAGTCCACGCTCTCCGCGGCGGTCCGCCGCAGTTGGGCGCGTTCCTTCGCGGGGAGCAGGAACGGGCCGACCGCGCGCGGATCGACGCGGTCCGCGCCGGTCGAGTCCGCGTCGGGCACCAGCGCGGTGTCGACGGACAGCGGGTCGACGACCGCGGAGGACTGCGCAGGCAAGGGGACGGCCGTGGAACCGCCGGAGCGGCCGGCGGCCGAGTCGAAGAGCGGACGCCGGTCCTGGGTGGTCAGCGCGATCCGGCGCTGCGACTGCCGGGCCAGCGCCAGGACCGTGTCGCCGACGCCGTCCCAGCCGGGGTGGGTGGCCGCGTATCCCAGCAGGACGTTGTAGATGTTGGCGTCGGCACTGAGGCTCTGGCTCTCCTCCTGGCGGATCGCGCCGGAGGTCGTCTGCACGGCGAGCCACGCGGTGGCGGCGACCGAGCACAGGGCCACCAGGGCCGAGACGGTCAGCAGCCGGCCGAGCAGGCTCCTGCGCAGCGGCAGCCGCACCCGCGCCCGCGTGTCACGACGACGCACGGGGCACGTTCCTGGCGGGGTCCGTCAGCTTGTAGCCGACGCCGAAGACGGTGAGCAGCCGCGCCGGCCGCCGCGGTACGGGCTCGATCTTCTTGCGCAGATGCATGATGTGCACATCGACGCTGCGGTCGCTGATGTACTTCTCGAAGCCGTGCAGTTCCTCCAGCAGGCGCTGCCTGCTGAAGACCCGGTCGGGCTCGGCCGCCATCGCGGCGAGGATCCGGAATTCGCCGGGCGTGCAGTCGACCGGGGCGCCGCCCACCGACACCTCGTGCCGGACCGGATCGACTCTCAGCGCGCCGACCGACAGTGCCTCGTCCTCGGCGGCGGCGGGCGCGGGTCCGGCGGACCCGCGGTGGCGGCGCAGCAGCGTACGGACCCTGGCCATCAGCTCGCGGGGGCTGAACGGCTTGGTCATGTAGTCGTCGGCGCCGAGGTCGAGGCCGAGCAGCAGGTCGTCCTCGGTGCTGCGGGCGGTGAGGATCAGCACCGGCACCTCCCGGCGCTCGGCGCGCAGGATCCGCACGACGTCGAGACCGTCTGCCCTGGGCATCATCACATCGAGCAGGAGCAGGTCGGGCTCCCTGCGCCGGAGCCCGTCGAGAGCGGCCCTGCCGTCCTCGACGACGGTGACCGCGTGCCCCTCGTACTCGAGGTACCGGCGTATCAGTTCGGCCTGCTTCGCGTCGTCCTCGGCCACCATGATGTCTGCGCACACGCGGTCGAGGGTAGCCGCGCGCACGGCCGTGCCCGGCGGCGGCGGGCATCGCCCTCCGGCGTCAGCCCCGGCCGTCGGCCCGGTAGCGGCCCGGGGTCGTGCCGATGATGTCGGTGAAGGCCGCGATGAAACTGCTGGGGTTGGCCCATCCGCACGCGGAGGCGGTCCGGGTGGTGTCGTGGCCTTCGGCGAGGAGCACGAGCGCGTGGTGGACGCGCAGTTGCGTGCGCCACTCGTAGAAGGTCATGCCGAGTTCGTCGCGGAAGAGCCGGCTGAGGGTGCGGCTGCCGGCGCCGATCGCCTTCCCGAGCTCGGCCAGGGTGGAGTTGTCCGCCGGCGACCCGTACAGCATCCGGGCGACGGCCCGCAGCCGGTCGTCCCGCGGCTCCGGCAGGTGCAGCGGCTGCTCGTGCGCCTCGCGGAGCTCGTCGACGAGGACCCGGAGGAGGCGGGTGCGCGCGGAGCGGCTGTAACCGGGGTCGGCGCCCTCGTGGTTGCGGGGGCCGGTCAGGGCGAGCAGGACCTCGCGGGCGAGGCCGGAGGCCAGGAAGACGGCGGGGTGGTCGGGTACGAGCCGGGCGAGGGACGGCGCGAGGAAGACGATGCGCATGTCGGTGTCGCCGTGGGCGCGGTGGTGGTGCGTGAACCCGGCGGGCGTCCAGGCGACCCGGTTGGCGGGGACGATCGATGTGCCGCGCTCGGTGCGGACCGCCAGGACACCGGCGGCCGCGTAGACCAGGTGTCCCCGCGCGTGCGACTGCGCCGCGCTCGCTCCGCCGGACTGCCACAGGTGACGGCCGCCGGACGGCCACACATATGACGTCGGACCGGCGGCCGGGCGAGGTTGGCGGGGAAAAGGCATCAGTTGGCATTCTAGCGGTAGCACGCCACACCCCGGTCCGGTGAGACTTTCCCCGTACGGAGCGGTCCCCGGCCGCGCGAAGCGCCCGACCGCACCGCATGCCGTGGAGGCGCCCGCCTCCACGACGCGGCTCGGGAGAAGCCGAGACAAGGAGAGACACATGGCGACGTTCGTCCTCGTGCCCGGTGCG
Organism: Streptomyces sp. NBC_00433; assembly: GCA_036015235.1. Lineage (NCBI taxonomy): Bacteria > Bacillati > Actinomycetota > Actinomycetes > Kitasatosporales > Streptomycetaceae > Streptomyces > Streptomyces sp. NBC_00433. The sequence continues at coordinate 8,604,350 of CP107926.1, forward strand.
TGGAAGGGCTCCTGGTCCTACGAGGCGGTGGTCCCGCTGCTGGAGCGTGCCGGCCACACCGTCCACGCCCTGACCCTGACCGGTCTGCGGCCGGACGACGACAGCGCGGCGGTCGCGACCGCCAACCTCGACACGCACGCGGGCGACGTCCTGCGGCACCTCGACCGCCACCGCGTCACCGGCGCGACGCTGGTCGGACACAGCTACGCCGGGATGGTGATCGCCGCCGCCGCGGACCGCGCCGGCGGCCGGATCACGCGGCTGGTGCATCTCGACGCCTACGTACCGCGCGACGGCGAATCGTGCTGGTCGTCGACGAACGAGCACTTCCGGGAGGTCTTCGCGACCGGCGCCGCGGCCACCGGCTACGCCGTCAGGCCGCCGGACGGCGGCGATCCCCGCCGCCGTCCCCACCCGCTGGCCGCGTTCCTGCAGACGATCCGGCTCACGGGCGCGGTCGCCCGGGTCCCGCGCCGGGAGTTCGTCCACTGCTCGGGATGGGAGGACCGGACGCCGTTCGCCGCACTGCGCAAGCGGCTTGAGGCCGATCCCGAGTGGCTGGTCCACGACCTCCCGACCGGCCACGACGCGATGCACGAGGCCCCGGAGGCGGTCGCCGCGATTCTGCTGGGCGAATGAGCCGCGAACGGTGGGCCCCCACCGGCCGACCGAGGCGTCAGCGTTCACGCCTTGGTGAAGTCCGTGGCCGGGTCCGCCGCGTCGATCGGCCGCGCAGGCCGGACGGTCACAGGGGTCACAGGGGCATGTCACGCAGTGTCTGCCGCGCCACCTGCTGCGCCGCGGGCGCGATCTCGGCGTCGATCGCCGCCGCCTGCGCCGCGTCGAGGGTGACCGAGGGGGCGATACCGCTCGCGGTCCCCAGCAGCAGCGCGCGGCGAAGATGCGTGGGCGGATGGGTCGCGTCGGTGCTGTGGCCGCGCAGTTCGGCGACCCGGCGCAGCCGCTCCCGCTCACGCGCGGGGATATTCCGCGCGTGGTCGGCGAGGCGGACCCACAAGCCCGCCGCCACGGCCTGCGGATCGCTGCCGCGGGTCCTGGTACGGGCCAGCACCGCCTGGCGGCGCAACTCCCGGTCGACCGAGTCGGCCAGCAGCAGTTCGTCGGTGGACTCCGCCGCCGCGGCGCCCGATCCGACCTGGGCGCCGATCAAGTCGGCCCGGTATTCGGCACGTTGGGACGCCCGCAGGGTGAAGTGGTCGAGCAGGTAGAGCAGTCCGAGCACGAGAAGCCACGGCGGGATCATGATCAGGTCGGCGATGACCTGAACGACGGGGCGGCCGCGCTGTCCGCTCGGCCGCAGTACGTGGTGCCAGGTGCCGAGGGTGGCGAGCGCGGTGCCGACGACCAGGCCGCGGCGCTGGTCGCCGTTGGCGTAGTGCCCGAACTCGTGCCCGAGCAGGGCGACGCGCTGCTGCGGTCCGAGCATGTGCCACAGCGGCAGGCCGAGCACCAGGAGCCGGCGCCGGCGCAGCCCGTATTCGGTCACGCCCGCGTTCACGGCGGCGTCAAGCACCACGACGTCCACCGGGCGGGTACCGGCCTCCGCGGCGATCCGGTCGAGCAGCGCGTAAAGTCCGGGCGCCCCGGTCCGGTCGAGCGTGACGGCGTCCTTCGGCAGCCGCCCGAGCCGTGGCCGCAGCGACACGACCACCAGCAGCAGAACGGCGCCCAGCAGCACCTGGAGGGCGAAGGCCCCGCCCGTCATGATCAGCAGGGCCCCGGCGACCGCGACGGCGACGGTACTCAGATGCACCGCCCAGGCCAGGGCGTGCGCGGCGATCCCGGAGGCGTCCAGGCGCGGGGCGCCCGGCCCGCTGCGGGCCAGTTCGGCGTACAGCTGCTCGCCGTAGCGGGTGGCGATCCGGTGCCGACGGCCCTGGAGTCGGCCCTGCGGCGGGTCGGGCGGCAGCGGGTCGGTGTTCCAGCCGCAAGCCGCGCACCACACCACGAACCGCGGATCGGCGGGCGTCACCCGGCCGCATCCGGGGCACTCCCGTTCCGGTACGCCCGGTCTGTCCGCCCGTGCGACTGCGGCGTCTTGGCTCATGCGCCCCCCCAGGGCCGATGTTCCCCAGTGCCCGACAAGGCCCGCGGATCGCCGCAGCCTACCGCCCGGCCCGGGAGCCGCCGGCGCCGCTCCGGACGGACGCCCTGGCGCATGTGAGACGTGGCGCTTTCGTGCCGGCGGGACGCCATTCCCTTCGGCCGCCGTCGGCCGGTAGGACCGGCGCATGACCTCCCCCATACCTCCCCGCAGACCTGGTCGGCGGGCAGCCACGACAACGGCCGCCGCCCTCTTCGCCGTTCTCGCGACGCTGACCGGGCCCGCCGGACCGGCGACGGCCGACACCACCCGGGCAGCCCCGGCGTCCGCGGCCCCCGCGGCGGGCACCCAGCACACCGTCACCCTGCTCACCGGCGACGTTGTCCAAGTGTCCGACCCCGGCAAGGGTCACCGGACCGTCGACATCACCCGCTCGCACGGCGCCACCGGAGGCGTAAGGACCGATACAGCTCGGCTGGATCGCCGCCCGCGAGGGCCGGGCCTGAGGCGCCCCCGGCTTTTGCGTCTTGTCGCCGGGAGGGCCGCGCCATAAAGTGTGGCCGCAGTCATATGATCTTGTTCGGACCCCGCCTCGTTCCAGGAGTGCACAATGCTCGCTGCCCGCGCAGAGGTTTCCGCCGCCCGCCCGAGCCGGAGGTCCGCCCGCACCAGAATCCTGGGCACCGCGGTGGCGTTCCTCGCGGTGACCTCCTTCGCTCTGACGACCGAGAACACCGCCGCTGCCGCGCCCGCGTCCACGGGCGGCCACGGCGCCGCGGGCCAGGGCGACCCGTACTTCCCGCTCGCGGGGAACGGCGGCTACACCACCCGGCACTACGACCTGGGCCTCGCCTACGACCCGGCCACGAAGCGGCTGGACGGCACCGAGAAGATCACCGCACGCGCCACCCGGCAGCTCACGAGGTTCGACCTCGACCTGTCAGGGCTGACGGTGCGCGGCGTGCGGGTGAACGGGCGGACGGCCCGGTGGGCGCGTGCGGGACAGGAACTCGTCATCACACCCGCGAAGCGGCTCAGGAAGGGGGAGAGCTTCACGGTCGACGTCTCCTACGGCGGGATACCCGAGGACGTCACGGACCCGGACGGCTCCCCCGACGGCTGGATCGCGACCGACGACGGCGCCTTCGTCGCGGGTGAGCCGCAGGGCGCCATGTCCTGGTTCGCCGCCGACAACCACCCGCTGGACAAGGCGTCGTACACCTTCGACATCACCGTGCCGGCCGGATACACCGCCGTCGCCAACGGCGTGCTGACGTCACAGCGGACCAAGGGCGGCAGGACCACCTTCCACTGGTCCGAGGCCCAGCCCATGGCCGCCTACCTCGCCACCGCCACCATCGGGAAATTCGACGTCCAGCGGTACACCACCGCCTCGGGCATCCCCGTCTACAACGCGGTGGACCCCCGCGAGGCGGCCGACGCCGCACCGGCACTCGCCCGCATCCCGGCGATCCTCGACTGGGAGAGCAAGCTCTTCGGCCCCTACCCCTTCTCGGCGGCCGGCGCGATCGTCGACCACGCCCCGGACGTGGGCTACGCCCTGGAGACGCAGACCCGGCCCCTCTACGACAGCGCGCCGGACGTCGACACGATCGTCCACGAGGACGCGCACCAGTGGTTCGGCGACTCCGTGAGCCTGACCAGCTGGCAGGACATCTGGCTCAACGAGGGCTTCGCCACCTACGCGGAATGGCTGTGGGAGGAGCAGCACGGCGGCGAGACCGCCCAGGCGACCTTCGACGGCTACTACGCCCGCCCGGCCACCAGCAGCCTGTGGGCCTTCCCGACCGCGGACCCCGGCGAGGGCGCGAACATCTTCGCCTCGCCCGTCTACACGCGCGGCGCGATGACCCTGCAGAAGCTGCGTACGGCCGTCGGCGACGCCCACTTCTTCACCATCCTGAAGGCCTGGGCCGGCAGCCACCGCTACGGCAACGGAACCACCGCCCAGTTCACGGCCCTCAGCGAGAAGGTCTCCGGCAAGAACCTCGCCCCCCTCTTCCACACCTGGCTCTTCACGGCGGGCAAGCCCACCCAGCCCTGACCGCGGTCGACCCGCCGATCGCCGGCCCGGCCCGAGTCCCTCGCGCCGCGGCCGGCGATCGGTGGAGGGCGACCTGGCGTAGCAGCTCGGGGATCACCTCCGCGTGGCGGCCGAGGCTCTGTTCTTGCGGCCCGCCCAGGGGAGCGGCAACGCCTTCGACGCGCATTTCGAAGGGACCGAGCAGGAGGAATTCCGTCAGAACAGTCATACGCGCTCTTCCTTGCCGCCTGCGCTGACCGCCTGAATGCCGCTCCGATCCGGCGGGCCGGACGCGATGTCCTGATGGAACGTCAACCGCGTGTGAACACAGGGTTGTTCACCGGTCCGGGCACCGGTCGCGACCACTACAATCGCGCCGTGACCATTCGCCTGTACGACACCAGCGCACGCCGGATTCGCGACTTCGTCCCGCTCACCCCGGGCTGTGTCTCGATCTACCTGTGTGGCGCCACCGTGCAGGCGGCGCCACACATCGGGCACATCAGGTCGGGGCTGAATTTCGACATTCTGCGCCGGTGGCTGGCCTATCGCGGCAACGAGGTGACGCTCATTCACAACGTCACCGACATCGACGACAAAATCATCATCAAATCGGCAGCGCAGGAGCGCCCCTGGTGGGCGATCGGGTACGAGAACGAGCGCGCGTTCGCCGACAGCTACGCGGTCCTCGGCTGCCTGCCGCCGTCGAACGCGCCGCGGGCGACAGCCCATGTGCCCGAGATGGTCGAGATGATGCGCGTCCTGATCGAGCGGGGCCACGCCTATGTCGCCGAGGGCAACGTCTACTTCGACGTGCGGTCCTTCCCCGGCTACCTGGAGCTGTCCAACCAGGAGATGGACAACCTGCGCCAGCCCGGGAGCGACGGCGAGGCCGGCAAGCGGAACTCCCGCGACTTCGCGATGTGGAAGGCCGTCAAGCCGGGCGAGCCGTCCTGGGAGACGCCGTGGGGGCGCGGGCGGCCCGGCTGGCACCTGGAGTGCTCGGTCATGGCGCACAAGTACCTGGGCCGCGCCTTCGACATCCACGGCGGCGGCATCGAGCTGGTCTTCCCGCACCACGAGAACGAGATCGCCCAGTCGAAGGCCTACGGCGACGACTTCGCCAACTACTGGGTCCACCACGGCTGGGTCACCATGAGCGGCGAGAAGATGAGCAAGTCGATCGGCAATTCCGTGCTGGTCTCGGAGATGGTGCAGCGCTGGCGCCCGATCGTGCTGCGCTACTACCTGGGCACCCCGCACTACCGGTCGATGATCGAGTACAGCGGGCAGGCCCTGGGCGAGGCCGAGGCGGCCTTCTCGCGGATCGAGGGCTTCCTGCAGCGGGCCGTCGAGAAGGCCGGGCCCGTGGAGCCCGCGGCGGAGGTGCCGCCGGCCTTCGCCGAGGCGATGGACGACGACCTGGGCGTCCCGCAGGCGCTCGCCGTGGTGCACACCGCCGTCCGGCAGGGCAACAGCGCGCTCACCGCCGGCGACAAGGAGGCCGCGGCCGCGCGGGCGTCCGAGGTCCGGGCGATGCTCGGAGTGCTCGGCCTGGACCCGCTCGACCCGCGCTGGGCCCTGGAGGACCGCGGCGGCGACGTCTACCCGGTGGTGGACTCGCTCGTCGGACTGGCGCTCGAACAGCGGCAGGCCGCGCGGGCCCGCAAGGACTACGCGACGGCCGACGCGATCCGCGACCAGCTCCTCCAGGCGGGCCTGGAGATCGAGGACACGCCCACCGGCTCCCGCTGGACCCGGCGCGGCTGACCGCACGGGAAGGGCCTTCGCATGGTCACGCCGACCGGCGGCCTCCGTAGGAGGCGACCAGCGCGTCCGCCACGGCCGCCGCGTCCGCGTCGGCCACGTCCGCGGGGTATTCCGGCAGCAGGTCGTCCCACACGACCATCCACGACCCGAACAGCTGGGACTGCCCCTCGGGGCGGGCGAAGAACCAGACGTGCAGGTGGGCGCCACCGTCCCCGATGCGGTAGACGTGGGCCCGCGCGACGTGCGGCAGCGCCTGCACATGGCGGGCGAGGTGGGTGGTGAGCACCCCCAGTTCCGCGGCCAGTTCGTCGGGCAGGTCCGCCAGGTCGAAGTGGTCGCGCGGATGCAGCATCAGCACCAGCGGCACACCGACCCCGGTGATCCGGGTGAGCCGCCAGCGGTCGTCGAACCAGATCCCCTCGTCCCGGCCGCGGCAGGAGGCGCAGTCCGACGGGTCCTCGCCGTGCCGCGCGGCTTCGGGCAGCACCGGCGGGCGCAGCGGCGCGACACGCAGCCCGTCCGCCTCGAAGGGACTGATGTCCCACCCCGCCATGCGGGCCAGCGGAAGCCGTCCCTCACCGTCCGCGGCGTTCCGTGCGTGGGCGTAGAACTCGTCAGGTCGCAAAGCCATGGCCGAACCCTACTGGCACGTGACGGCACCGCCGCGGGCGGTGCGTCCCCGGTCGTCGCGCCGGCCGTCGGGGCGTCGCCCGCGGGGTCAGGGCACGAGGACGATCTTGCCGCGGGTGTGGCGGCGTGCCAGCTCCCGGTAGGCGTCCTTGACCCGCTCCAGCGGATACGTCGCCGCGATCGGGATCGTCAGCCGGCCCGAGACGACGAGGTCGGCCAGTTCGCCGAGCACCTCCGTCGAGGTGGCGGCGCTGCTGCCCTCGGTCTTGGCGCCGTATTTCCTGGCGGCGTCGACGGCGATGACCGTGTCGATCCGCTCGGGCGCGACGCCGAGGGCGACGGCGAGTTCGACGTATTCAGGGCCGAACAGGTCGATGAAGGCGTCGATCCCGCCGGGCGCGGCCGCGCGCAGCCGGTCCTCCAGGCCGTCGCCGTAGGCGACCGGGGTGGCGCCCAGCGACCTGAGGTGGTCGCCGCTCGCGGCCGAGCCGATGCCGAGGACGGTGGCGTCCTTGAGGCGCAGCAGCTGCGTCGTCACCGTGCCGACCCCGCCGGCCGCCGCCGACACCGCGACGGTGTCGCCGGGGCCCGCGCCGACGGCCCGGACGGCGGCGTAGGCGGTGCAGCCGACGACGTAGAGGGACCCGGCCACCTCCCAGCTCATCGCGCCCGGTTTGCGGATCAGCTGCCCGGCGGGGACCGCGATGTGGTCGGCGTGGCTGGCGCGGTCGTCGGACCACCCCAGCACCTCGTCGCCCACGGCGAAGTCCGTCACACCGGGGCCGACGTCGCTGACCACGCCGGCCAGGTCGCTGCCCTCCCCGGAGGGGAAGGTGGCGGGGAACACATCCGCCAGTGCGCCGGTCCGGATCGCCATCTCGCCGGGGTTGACGGACGCCGCCCGCATCCGGACCACGACCTCGCCCTCGGCGGGCGTCGGGACATCGACCTCCGCGACGTAAAGGACGTCGAGGTCGCCGTAGCCGTCGAAGCGGACGGCCCGCGAGCGCCGGGAGCCCGCCTGCGCGCCGCTCACGACCGCACCGGCGTCGGAATGTGGGTCATCGTGCCCTCCTGGGCGCTCCGGCTGCGGAACCTGGTCGGCGTCGGCCGGCGCCCGTCCGCGATCCTCCGCGTCGGCGCCGCTCCTCCACCGTCACCCCCGCGATGCCGGGTTGCCACCGCGACCCGGCCAATCGGCGCAGCGGGTTCAGCGCGGCGGGGTCGTCACCCGTTCGGCGGCAGCGGCTCGGCTACCGCCGGCTCGTCCTCGGCGCGTACGCCACGGCGACCAGGACCGCGCCCACGGCGAGCAGCAGGACCGAGTGGATCCGCCAGCTGGCGACGACCAGCACACCGCCGGCCCCCCAGACCCTGGGGTGCCGCACCCTGCGTCCGCGCCACTGGGACGGCACACGTCCGAGGACCAGCGCGTGGAGCCCGAGGAGGGCCACGGCGACGGCCGTGACGAACATCCCGACGTGCACGGCCACGACCACCGCGTCGCCCATCGCCCGCCCCTCCCCGCCTCGATCCGCCACCGGGCCCGCATCGGGTCGTCCGACGAGGGAGTCCGAGGGCAGGGTCAGCGTACTGGCGCACCGCGCCCGCCGGTTGCCCGCCCCACAGGTCGGCGGCCGGCTCCCGCACCGGGGGCGGCTCCCGCGATCACGCTGATTCCCGCCGGCATGATCACGAGGGCCGCGCTGTCCACCGGACGACCGGTTCCGGCGAGCCGGACCCGAGGACCCGCGGGGGTCGTCAGGGCGTCGGCTTGTCGATCCCGAAGCCGTCGAGGGTCGCGTACCGGCCCGAGAGCGTGCCCACCACGATCGTGTGCAGGCCCGCCGGGAGCGTGGCGCTGGTACGTGCCGCGGCCTGCGGGGTGCCGACGTGGACCGCCACGCCTGCGGAGGGCTTCGACGTGGCTCCGTCCTTGTCGGACCGCGTGGCGGTCAGCGTGTGCCGGCCGGGCGCGAGGGGCTCACGGGCGGTCGGATCGAAGCCTCGCCGACGCGCGCGGTGCGGGGGCGGAGGACCATGAGCGAGTCCTCCGCGGCGGCCACCATGGCGAAGGGGAAGCGGTCGAGTTCGAGGCAGAGGGCGACGTCGTCGGGATGGGCTCCCCGGCGTACGCCCGTCGCCAGCTCGGCCGCGGCGCGCGACCCGCGGGCGCGGCGGAGGAAGTCCGCTGCGTCGGTCGCCGGTTCGGTGGTCCTCCGGGCGATGTACTGGGCGCACGCCAGGTCCTCGTCGGCGCGTCCGTCCTCTCCGGTGACCACGAAGGTGACGCTGTCCGAGCCGCGCGCCCGCAGGAGCCGAGCCGTCGCCTCCGCCACCACGAAGCCGGCGCACAGCACCAGCGACGCCTCCTTGACCGCCAGGGCGCCGACCGTCCCCGAGGTGGTCTTCTGCACGACGGTCCGCCCGCCGAGGTCGGCGGACCGCAGCAGGCCGGGCGAGTTGACGGCGTCGAACCCGGGCGCGGGCGGACCGTCCTTGAGCGCCGCCCAACCCGGGTGGCGGGCCTTGAGCGCGAGGGCTTCGTCCAGCGACTCGGCGAGGACGATCTTCTCCGCCCCCTGGGCGAAGCACCAGGCGGCCACCGTGAAGGCACGCATGACGTCGACCACGACCGCCACGGACGGGGCTTCGGCCAGCTCGGGGATACCGAGGAATCGGGCGTCCATCCGACCATGATCGCGCACGCCCGCCCCGAGGACGGAGCCGGTCACCCCCTCACGTGGACGGCTCGGAGGGCCGCACCGCCGCGACTACGAGGCCTGGCCTTCGCTGTCCTCGGGGGTGTGGTCGGACAGGCTGCCCCGGCCCTCGCGGCTGACGGCGGTGCCCGGCCGGGCGGCGATCTCGGGGTATCCCCGGAGGGCGCCCCGGCCGCCGCGCGGCAGCGCTCACGCGCTGCTCGCCTCGGCCGGTAGGGGCGCGACCGGTGCGGGTGCGGGGCGGCGCGACCAGCGGGTCGCGATCACCGCGCAGACCGCGAGCTGCATCTGGTGGAAGAGCATCAGCGGCAGGATCGCCAGGCCCGCCCGCGGGCCGAAGAGGGCTGCGGCCATGGGCAGTCCGGTCGCCAGGCTCTTCTTCGAGCCGCAGAAGACGATCGCGATGCGGTCCTCCTCGGCGAAGCGGAGCCGCCGTGCGGCGGTGGAGGTGGCGGTGAGCGCGAGCGCCAGCATGCCGGCCTCCAGGAACAGCAGGACGGCGAGCCGCGGCACGGTGACCTGGTGCCAGATGCCCTCGGCCATGCCCTTGCTGAAGGCCGTGTAGACCACCAGCAGGATCGACAGCCGGTCGAGCCGGCCCAGGACCTTCTTGTGCCGGCTGATGAAGCCGATGGTCCAGCGGCGCAGCAACTGCCCGGCGAGGAAGGGCGCGACCAGCTGGGTGCCGAGCGCCGCCAGCCCGTCGGCGGAGAAGCGCACGGTGGAGCCGATCAGCCACGCCGCGAGCAGCGGGGTGAGCAGCATGCCGAGCAGGCTGGAGTACGTGCCCGCGCAGATGGCCGCGGCGATGTTGCCGCGTGCGGTGGACGTGAACGCGATCGACGACTGGACGGTCGAGGGCACCACGCACAGGAACAGCAGCCCGGTGCAGAGCTGCGGGGTGAGCAGGCCGGCCGCCCCCACCGCCAGGCCGAGCAGCGGGAAGAGGACGAAGGTCGCGGCGACGACCACCAGGTGCAGCCGCCACCCGCGCAGCCCGTCCAGTGCCTCGCGGGCCGACAGCCGGCTGCCGTAGAGGAAGAAGAGCAGGCCGATGGCGATGTCGGCGGCGTCGCCCGCCGCGACGGCCGCGCCGCCCTCGGCGGGCAGCAGCGCGGCCAGCCCGACCGTCGCGGCGAGCGCTACGACGTACGGATCGACGACCCGCCCGACCGCCCGCAACCCGCGCCGGAATGCGCCGGCCGGTGGCGGACCCGCACCCGGCGGTCCACCGCGCGGACCCGAACTCCCGCTCGCCGCTGTGGGACTCGCCGCCCGCGCGGCGGAAATCCGGCTCCTCGCGCCCGGGTTCTCAGCCCGTCGGCTCGAACTCCCGCCCCGCGGGCCGGGTTCCCCGGTCCGCGGGGTCGGGCTCTCGCCCTGGTCGGGGCGGTGCGGTGGCAGGTCGGGGTGCGGGTCTGCCACCGGCCGTTCGCCCGCGGGCGCCGGGGTGGGGGCGGCCGGGTGGGGCCGGGCGCGGAGCCGCAGCCGCGGCCGGGGCCGCCCGTACGGCGACCGGGGCGTTACGGACACCTCAGTCGTCTCCTTCCGATGTCGTCTGCTGCGCCGCGTCCGCCGGGGGAGCGGACGGTTCGCGGGTGACGTCGACGTCGCCGCCGTCACCGTCGTGGTCACTGCCGGCCGTCCCCTGGCTGCCCAGCTGCGTGTTGAGGGTGCGGTCCACTTCGAGCCAGGAGTCGGCGTTGGAGTTGTCGATGATCACCAGCCCGTTGTTCGAGCCGTGCGACGGCGCCGGCGGCTCCGCCTCCCCCTGGTCGCCGCAGCCGCAGCCGGCCGCCGTCTCCGCGACCGCGGCCTGAAGGCTGCCGCAGCCGGCCAGCACGCCGGCGGCCAGCACCGCCGCGACGCCCACCCGGCGGACCGCCGTGAGCCCGTACGGCCTCTCATACGCTCCCGGCCGCCGGACATGCCTGCCCATGGCGCTGTACGCCCGGCTCAGACGGCGACGGGTCGGCGGTCGGGCGCCGGCGAGGTGTGCGGTACGGAACCGTGGTGGTGCCGGCTGATGTTGCGCTCCAGCAGCTGCGTGGAGCTGGCCACGCCGACCGCGCCCGTGCCGCGCACCTCGGGCAGCCGGCCGTCGGCGTCCTTGAGGTCGGTCAGCGCGCTGTCGATCGCGGTGTGCGCTGCGAAAAGGCACGGCGTGCTGTAAATGGCGACGTCCACACCGAGGTCGGTCAGCTCGGACAGCGACAGCCGCGGCGACTTGCCGCCGGCGATCTGGTTGAAGAGCAGCGGCTTGTCGCCGATGACCTTGCGGATCCGGTGCACCCATTCCACGCTGCGCACGCCGTCGACCAGCACGACGTCGGCGTCCGTCTCGGCCAGCGCGGCGGCCCTGCGCAGGATCTCCTCGTCCTCGGTCGCGTCGGTACGCGCCACCACGACCAGGTCCGTGCGGCTGGCGAGCACCAGCTCCAGCTTCTCCAGATACTCGTCGAGCGGCAGCGTGAGCTTGCCGTCGGCGTGCCCGCAGCGCCGGGGCCGCTTCTGGTCCTCCAGGATCACGCCCGAGGCGCCGGCCCGCTCCAGCCGCTGCACGACGTGGCAGGCGACCTCCGGGTCCACGTAGCCGTCGTCGATGTCGACCAGCATGTGGTGGGTGGGAAATGCCAGCCGCAGCCGCTCGGCAAAGGCGACCATGTCGGGCCAGGCGATGAAGCCGATGTCGGGAAGTCCGTAGTAGGACGCGGCGAAGCCGAATCCGGAGACGAAGAAGCCGTTGTAGTGCTGGGCGGCGATGGAGGCCGAATACATGTCGTAGATCCCGATGAGCGGGGTGGTCTCCGCTGACGTGATCTCGTTCCGCAGCGCGGTTCCGTACTGCACGCGTTCTCCCTGGTGAAGGCAAGGCATGGCAAGGGCATGGGCGCACGGCATATGCCGACGCTTTGCCTAGCTTTGCCGAAACTTGGCTGCCAGGACAACTTCACATGGGTGTCTCAGCCCATTCGGACTATTCCTCGATGCCAGGCGCGCGTCGCATCCGATCATCACAATTCCGATGGTCGGAAACTCGACCCCCCGGGCGGGTCTGAGAATTTCGCGGCGATTTCGCCGTCGTGAATTCCGCCGTCCGGCGGGACTACTCCGTCGTCCGGGACGGGACAGCCTGGTCCCGCCGGCCGGCTCTCCGGCGGGGCGCACCGGTGAGGGCGTCGATCGCGTCCCCGATCGCCGACCGCAGGTCGTCGACGTCGGCTGATGCCAGCGGCTCGACGGGGGCCATGGAGCGCAGCGCGATCACGCCGCTGAAAAGGGCGAGCACCAGTTGGGCGCGCATCCGGGCGTCGCGCCCGGGTTCCCTCGCCTTCTCGCCGGGCGCGGCCCCGCCGGCCGCGATGATCCGGGCGACCGCGTTGTCCATGGCCTGGGTGCGCAGGCCCTGGATCTCCTTGTCGGCGCTGCTGTCCCGCAGCAGCAGGAGCATGGGGTGGCCGCCGAACTCGGGCCACGCGTCGGGGCGGAGGCCGTCGAGGAAGTCCTCGACGATGTCGCCCCGGGCGGGCCGGCTGTCGGCCACCGGGTCCGGTGACGCGGCCACGACCGCTTGGAAGAGGCCCTGCTTGCCGCCGAAGTAGCGGTTGATCAGCATGAGGTTGACACCAGCGTCGTCGGCGACGTCGCGCGTGGTCGTGCGGTCGTAGCCCAGGGCGGCGAAGCGCCGTCGGGCCGCCTGCAGCAGGGCCTGGCGCGTTGCCTCGGCGTTCCGCGGACGCGGGGTGGCAGACGGGGGCGTGTCCATGCGACCATCTTGCCTTATGTAATCGGGCGATTGACTGCCCCTGCCCGTCCGTTCGCAGGCTCCGAACGCACATGCTCCGAACGCACATGCTCCGAACGCAATCAGATGACTGCCTCACTGGGGACCGCAGGAGGACTGATGACCGAGACGCCGGCCCACCCGGAAAGCCGTTCGCCGGGCGACCACGGCGACGAGGAGGGCGCGGGACTGGGGACGAACCTCCAGATCGTCGCGGTGGGGCTGGGGGCTCTTGCCGCCGCCCTGGCCCAGACGCTCATCATCCCGGTCCTTCCCGAGTTGACGACCTCCCTGCACACATCCACCGGAAACGCGCAGTGGCTGCTGACCTCGACGCTGCTCGTCGCCGCGGTCTCGGTGCCGGTGATGGGCCGGCTGGCCGACATGTTCGGCCGCCGCCTGGTGCTGCTGCTCAGCCTCGGCGGACTCGCCGTCGGGTCGGTCATCGACGCACTGACGTCGAACCTCGGGGTGATGCTCGCCGGCCGGGCGGTGGCCGGCCTGTCCGCCGCGGCGATCCCGCTCGGCATCAGCCTGCTCGCCGTCGTGCTGCCGAAGAATCGCCGCGGCTCGGCGACGGCGCTGGTGAGCGCGATGCTCGGCATCGGCAGTGCGCTCGGCCTGCCGCTGGCCGGCCTGATCGGCGACAACGCGGACTACCACATCCTGTACTGGATCGGAGCCGGCGGCGCGGTGATCAGCGGTGTCCTGATCTTCGCCCTGGTCACCGAGCCGGTGAGCGCGCGTGAGCGGCGGATCGACTGGGCGGGCATCACCCTGCTCACGGCGGGCCTGGGCTGCCTGGTCCTGGGCATCTCCCAGGGCAGCGCCTGGGGATGGAGCTCGGCCCGCGTCCTCACCTTGTTCGCCGCCGCCGTCGTGGCGCTCACCGCCCTGACCCGCGTGGAGCCCCGGGTGGCCAACCCGCTGATCGACATGTCCGCGCTCCGGCGCCCGGCCATCGCGCTGACGAACGTCGCCGCGCTGTTCGTGGGCTTCGCGCTGTTCGCCAGCTTCGTGGGCACCACTTTGTATGTGCAGGCTCCGAAGGCCACCGGCTACGGCTTCGGCTCGTCGATCCTCACGGCCGGACTGTGCCTGCTGCCCAGCGGGGTCCTCATGCTGCTGCTGGCACCGCTGGCGGCGAAAGTCATCAGCCAGTGGGGGCCGGCCCGCGTGCTGGCCCTCGGCGCACTGGTGATCGCCGCCGGGCTGGTCTACCGCATCATCGCGGTCGACGCCCTGTGGCAGGTGGTCGTCGGCAGCTCGATCGTCGGAGCGGGCACCGGGGTCGGATACGCCGCCCTGCCCGCACTGATCAACGCCCACACCCCGACGGCGCAACTCGCCGCCGCCAACGGCATCAACGCCCTCGCCCGGAGCCTGGGCAGCTCCCTCGCCAGCGCGGTGGGCGGGGCCCTGCTGTCCGCCATCACCATGAACGTCGGCGGGCACGACCTACCCTCCCTCACCGGCTACCGCGTCCTGTTCGCCGTCTGCGCGGCAGCGGCGGCCGCCGCTGCGTTGATCGGGCTCGTGGTCTCGACCGGCTCCTCCCCTTCTCCCACCCGTCCCGCCGGTAAGAACCTGCCGGAGGTCGGTGCCACCGTGGGAGGTTCCCGGCCGGCCGAGTGAGGGCGGCGCACCGGTCCGCTCGGCCGCGCCCGCGGTCGAAGGAGCGGGCTGCCCGGCGACCCGCTGACCGATTCATGAACCCGGACATGTCCAGGGAGTACAACAACCCCTACGCGAACTGGCGCGAGGACGGCGCGCGGGACATCCACGCGAAGATGGCCGCGCTGCCGGACGTCCGGGGAACCGGCACGCAGCTCGCGCCGTACCTGACGGACGGGTCCGGTCGGCTGCACGTCTTCGGCATCGGGCTGGACAGCGACCAGACCGGCTCCTGAGCCGGGCCCGTCGAATCGCCGTCCACCCGCGCCTCGCGCGCGGACGGCTTTCCGCCGAGCCGAACAGGGAAGCATCGGAAGGTGGACGATTTCGAGAACCCACCGCTTGCGGCCGACGACCGCGGCAACGCCTTGCTCTCCTTCACACGGGGGAGCGAGGGAAAACCGCCAGGCGACGCCCCGCTGCCGGCAGCGCTCGTCGCCCTCTGGCACGCCGGTCGGGTCCTCATGGTCTTCGACCGCTACCGCCAGACCTGGGAGCTTCCCGGCGGGCGCATCGAAGAGGGCGAGTCCCTCCGCCAGGCGGCCGCACGCGAACTGTTCGAGGAGAGCGGGCACGAGCCTGACGGGCCGTTGCGGTTCGTCGGCTACGCGAAGTCCGTGCTGGCGCCCGACCGGCGAACCGAGTACGCGGCGCTGTTCACAGGGCACTGCGCCGGGGTCCGTGACTTCCGGGCCAACGAGGAGATCGCAGCCATCCACTGGTGGGATCTCCTCGAACCGCTTCCCGGACGCCTCCAGCCCATGGACGCCTGTCTCGCCGAACTCACACGCTGAACTCAGGTGTTTCCCGCGCGCCCCAGCGCCGTGTGGCGTTGGTGCAGGACACGGCCGAGGACCGCGCCGCCGTAGACGACGAAGCCGACGCCGGTGAGCCAGGACTGGACGACCAGGATCGTGCCCACCGGCCCGTAGCTCACGGCGTTCGAGGCGATCAGCGGGGAGAAGACGAGGCCGGAGAAGATCCGCAGACCGATCAGGCCCACTGTCGTGGCGAGTGCCCCCGGCAGCAGGGCCCGCCAGCTCACGCGTCCGACGAGCAGGAATCGCTGGGACCACCAGAAGAAGGCCAGGGAGACGGCGATGCTGGCCACGACCCCGGCGGCCTGCTCGTCACCGGACGTGCCGTGTCCGAGCGCCGCGACCGCGACCAGCAGGAAGCCGACGAATGCCGCGAGCCAGATGACATGGCGCCACAGGGAGTGCCAGTGGGCCGCCTTGAGGCCCCACGCCTTCTCGTATCCCGTCTGGAGCGCCGTCCCGAAGGTGAGGCCGAACGCGGCGAGCACGGCGAGGCCGAACGCCGTGGTGCGGCGCAGCGCCTGCACGGGATTGACGACCACCTCGGCGACGAGTGCCTGCGACGAGGGCGACAGGCCCAGGACGCGCCCCAGGAATTTTCCCGCTCCCAGGCCGCTCTGGGGGTCGACCGCCCCGACCAGGGTCACCAGGGGCAGCAGCGTGAGCAGACTGAGGGCGGCGAAGCTCAGCGCCCGGGACATCAGCTCCATCTCGACGCCTCGCCGCACCACCAGCGCGGCGGAGGACGAGTCCCAGCGCCTCTTCCACCGGCGCCATCGGCGTCCTCGTCCGGATGTGGCTTCGTCCTCGTGGCTCACCCCCTCTTCCTATCCCGTTGCCCGTCCCCGTTCCCCCCGTCGACACGACGACCCGACCGCGGAATTCACCGACGCGGTCCTTGCCGCCCGCCCTGTCCCGTCCGCCGGCGTCGGCTGACCGCCGCGGCCACCATGGGCCGGGCGGCGGCGGGAGGCCGCTCGGGCCATCCGAGCACGTCGCACGCGAGGCGGCCCGCCTGCTCTACCGCGGCACGGCGGGGACCGGCCGCTCGACCACCGCTCGGGCCCGCCGCCGGGCCGACGTCCACCAGTGGGGTCGGGCCGCGGCCTTCTCCCGTACGGGCATGGGCTCCGGCACCGTACGGACCGCCGCCGGCGGCGCCGCGGCCAGGGCAGCCGACGCGCACCAGGACGCCGCCTGCGCGGCCGGCGGGCGCTGCTCCGGGTCCTTGGCCAGCATCGCCAGCAGGCAGCGCTCGACGCCGGGCGGAGTTCCCGGGCGCAGGGCGCTCGGCGGGACCGGCGGGGTCTCGACATGCCGGCGCAGCGCCGCCACCGCACTGTGCTCGTCGAAAGGCGGCCGCCCGGTGAGGAGTTCGTAGAGGACGCAGCCGAGCGCGTAGACGTCGCTCGCGGGCCCGGCCGCCTGCCCGCGGGCGCGTTCCGGGGCGAGGTAGAGGCTGGTGCCGAGGACCTGGCCGGTCAGGGTCAGGGGGACCGCGGACTCGTCCAGCAGCCGCGCTATGCCGAAGTCGGCGATCTTGACGGTGCCGTCCTCCGCCAGGAGGAGGTTGGACGGCTTGATGTCCCGGTGGACGACACCGTGCAGGTGGGCGGCGGCCAGCCCGCCGGCCACCTGCGCTCCGATGCCGAGCACCCGGGCGGGGTCCATCGGGCCGTGGGCGGCGAGTTCCTCCCCCAGGTCGGGGCCGTCCACCAGTTCCATGATCAGGTAGGCCGCGTCGCCGTCGACCTCGTAGTCGTAGATGGTGACGGCATGCGGGTCCTCCACCCGGGCGGCCGCCCGGGCCTCGACGCGGAAGCGCTCGCGGGCCACCTCGTCGGACGCCGCGAACGGCAGGATCTTCACCGCGAGGCTGCGGTGCAGGAGCTCGTCATGGGCCCGGTAGACCTGCCCCATCCCGCCGCGCCCCAGCGGGGCTTCCAACCGGTACCGTTCCGCGAGCAACACAGAGGTCCCTCCTCCGCCGCCTCAGATGCCGGCGCAAGTGGGGCCGGCGCTGCACGTATGCCCATCCCGTGCCGCCGGCCGAGCGCCCGTCCCATGGCGGGTACCCCGAAGGCGGGCACGTATGGGCTGTACTTCTGGAGCGCCCGTTCGGGCGCTCGCCCCGGGCGCCGGAGCTTGCCGGGTCACCCGTCCGGGCTCTCCGCCGCCTCCGTCCGGCGACGGACCCCGCGTCCCGCCGCCGGGCGGCTCCTTCGTCGCGGAACAAGTCGCCCGGTGCGGTCCGTTATTAGGCTGTGTGAAGCGATTTGTCACCGATCCTGGAGTCCTCATGGCGAAGAAGTCCTCCGTGCCCCCCTTCAACCGCGAAAGCGCCGCCGAGAAAGTACGTGAGGCGGAGGACGGCTGGAATTCCCGCGATCCCGCGAGGGTGTCCCTCGTCTACACGCCGGACAGCCGCTGGCGCAACAGGCACGAATTCATCAACGGCCGCGCGGAGATCGTCGACTTCCTCACCCGCAAGTGGGCCACGGAGCTGGACTACCGCCTCATCAAGGAACTCTGGGCTTTCGACGGCAACCGCATCGCGGTGCGGTTCGCGTACGAGTGGCACGACGCGCAGGGCAACTGGTTCCGGAGCTACGGCAACGAGAACTGGGAATTCGACGCCGAGGGGCAGATGCGGCGGCGCATCGCCTCGATCAACGATCTCCCCATCGAGGAGGCCGAGCGCAAATACCACTGGCCCCTCGGAACGCGCCCCGCGGGGCACCCAGGCCTGTCCGACCTCGGCCTGTGACGGGATTCCCTCGCGTCAGCCCACCACGAAGGGAAAGCCGTCGGTGCGCTGCCCCTGGGTGACTGACGGCTTGAGCCCGGACTGCACCGCCATGTTGGTGACGAGGGACATCATCACCTCCGGTGCGTTGTCAGCCATGGTGCGCCCGTTGCGGGCGGCGAAGCCGAAGGTGGCGGGAGTGCCGACGACGTAGGACAGCACGTCGGGGAAGAGCTGCCGGGCCACGATCCGGCCGTACCCTTCGGGATCGGCGGACGTCCCGGTGGCCGCCACGACGGCGGCGACCTGGCCGGCGACGGTCTGGCCCGCGGCGGCCAGGTCCTCGGAGGGGTGCCGGGTGTTGGCGGGATTGGAGAAGTCGGTGTCGCCCGGCCAGAAGATCGGCCACATCATCGGGTGACCACCGCGGTTGATCTGCCGCCACCCACCCGCGTCGGTGGCCAGCTTGGTCGTGCACCACACACCCGTGCGGGCGCCGGGACGCAGCTGCGGGTGCTCGTGCGGGATCTCCAGCACGATGGTTTCCACGGAGGTGCCGGCGAAGGTGTTCTCCGCCTTCCGCGGCTGCCACTGCGAGAGATCCACCGCGGTGCCCTTCGCCACCGCCCCGTTGACGATGGCGAGCAGGGACAGGTCGACGTAGAAGGAGTCCGCGACCCGCCCGGCCCACAGACGCATGCCTCCCGCACCGGCCGTCTCACCCGTGCGCCCTCGCAGCACCAGCTCGCCGTCGGCGGAGTCGTCCCGCGCGGAGTCGCCGGTCAGGGAGTGCAGACGCAGGTCCTGCCGTCCGTCCGCGGCCGGTCCGCTGAAGGACACCCGGTAGGTCAGGGCCTCGAAGTCCGCGCCGTCGAAGTGCACCTTGAACTCGTAGCGCGCCTCCGGGTGGAAGCCCGGCTCGGCGTAGACGCCGGTGATGTTCGAGTTGACGTCCATGATGAGGACCGTGCTGCCCTCGCCGGGAAAGACATACAGGTCGTCGATGTACAGCTGGCCGTTGCGCGCCGCCAGGGGAGTGTCGAGGTGATGCGACACGAGTGATCCTTTCTGTCCTGTCTCGGGTCCACGAGGGACGGCTCCGCGCGATGCGCTGCGCGGCTTCCGGGTCGGACGGCATGCCGCCCGACCGGGGCCGTTCCGTCGCGGGCCTGTCTGCGCTCAGTGAGAGCATCTCCGATTTGCCAGCGTTTCGCCCCTTGGGCTTCGCGTGCTCAGACGGCCTTCGGCACGGTGCCGGCGCCCTTGTGGCCGCCGTTCGCCGGCCGCGACGGATGCGGCTCCACCGCGCCAGGGCGCCGGGCCGCCGATAAAGTGGGGACCACGTGTTTCGCCTCGGCGCGGACGCCCTGAGCGGCGCCCGGCGCTCCGATGGGGAGAGGTGGCGGCGGCCATGGCCGGACAGTTCAGCTACCGGCGGATCTATGAGGACCCCTCGTCGCAGGGCGGCAAGCGCGTCCTCGTGGACCGGGTGTGGCCACGGGGGATGAGCAAGGAACGGGCCCACCTGGACGAGTGGCTCCGCGACGTCGCACCGTCGACGGACCTGCGCCGCTGGTATCACCACGACCCCGAGCTCTTCCCGGACTTCCGCGACCGCTACATCGCCGAGCTGAAAGCCGCCGATCGCCGGCCGGCCGTGGAGCACCTGCGTGACCTCGCCGCCGAGGACAAGGTCACCCTGCTCACCGCCACGAAAGACGTGGACCGCAGTGAGGCCGCCGTCCTCGCCGAGTGGCTGGACACCGCCGGGACCGCGAGCCGCTGAGCCCGGCAAGGGGCCCCCGCCGGGTGGCCGGCGCGGACATCGCGAGCTCCGGGAGAGGAGTGGCGGGATGAAGGCGGTAGGAGTTTTCGAGTACGGCGGCCCCGAGGCGCTGCAGGCTCCAGCCGTCGCGGCGTGGCACTGAGCATCCGCTGGGCGATGGGGCCGCACAGGCGGCGCAGCTCGTTGAAGCCGCGCGCGTGGTGTCGGTGAGCTGGCGGATCACGACACGGACCACTTGTCGCCGACGCGTTCGAGCAGGCTGCGGATGAGGTCACGGCCCTGCTCGCACAGAGCGGCGTCCGTGGTGCCCGGTTCCGTGAGCGGCTGCGTCATGCCTACTACGTATACGGGAGTAACCGGGTACGACACGGACAAGGCGCCCACCCGCCGGGCGGCCCAGGGGTTCCCCTGGCGATACCTGCGCTCGGCAAAGTGCCTTTTGCCGCTTTACTCCGGCGGCACCGGAGCCCGTGTCTGAACACGATGTATGGTTGCTCGCGTACGAAGCCTTGGCGGAAGCGGCGCGAGGGACGTCGGCGGCCAAGAAGACCCCTTTGAAGGCAGGACACAGCTATGACGCTGACAACCACGTCGTTCGGCACGCGCGCCACCGCCGCGGAGGTGCTCGACGGAGTCGACCTGAGCGGACGCCGGATGATCGTCACCGGAGGCGCCTCCGGCCTCGGCACCGAGACGGTGCGCGCACTCGCCGGTGCGGGAGCGCAGGTGACCGTCGCCACCCGGAATCCCGCTGCCGCGGATCCGCTCGTCGAGGAATTCCCGGGCACGAGGGCCGTCGCACTCGACCTCGCCGACCTGGCTTCGGTCCGTGCCTTCTGCGACGCCTGGAGCGGCCCGGTCGACGGGCTCATCGCCAATGCCGGCGTGATGATGCTCCCGACCCGTCAGGTCAACGCGCAGGGCTGGGAGATGCAGCTCGCCACCAACTACCTCGGCCACTTCGCCCTGGCCGTGGGCCTGCGCACCGCGCTTCAGGCGGCCGAGAAGCCGCGCGTGGTCGTGGTCAGCTCCGGCGCCCAGCTGCGGGTGGGGTTCGACTTCGACGACCCGCAGTTCGAGCGACGCGCCTACGACCCGTTCGTCGCCTACGCTCAGTCGAAGACCGCCGGGGTGCTGCTCACCGTCGGGATAAGCCGCCGGTGGGCCGAGCACGGCATCACCGCCAACGCCTGCACGCCGGGCTGGATCCACACCAACCTGGCACGCCACGTCGCCCCGGCGACCATGCAGGCCCTCGGCGTCATGGACGCGGACGGCGAGCTCGTCACCCCCGACTACTACAAGACCCCCGCCCAGGGTGCCGCCACCACGGTGCTGCTCGCCGCGTCGCCGCTGCTCGACGGCGTGACCGGCCGCTATTTCGACGACAACCAGGAATCGGAGGTCGTCGACGGGGGCCCCGACGCGACCGCGGGCGTCGCGAAGTGGTCGGTCGACCCCGCCACCGCGGACCGGCTGTGGGAGTACGCCCTCCCCGTGGTGGCCTGACCTGGCGAAGCCGGTGCACAATCGCCGGGCGGGCGGATGTCCGGCGGAGGTCGGGCGGAGATCCGGTCCGTGCACACAGACGAGCTGGAAGGTGCCTGATGAGACCCGTCACCCGACGCCAGGCCGACCATCATGCCGCGCGTTCGGCGGCGACCCGGGCGCAGGTACTGGCCGCCCTTGAGCGGCTGCTCGATTCCGGCGAGGCCTTCTCCGAGATCAGCGTCGCGCAGATCCTGCAGGAGGCCGACGTGTCACGGGCCACGTTCTACGCGCACTTCCAGAGCAAGTCGGACGTCCTGGTGCGGCTCACCGGCGATCTGCGGGAGTCACTGCTGGCGCTGGCACAGCAGTGGGACCCGGCCGCCGAGCAGGACGGGGCCGACCGCTTCGCCCGGCTCTTCGGAGAGATGATCACCTTCCACCGGGCCCACCAAGGCGTGCTCACCGCGGTCCGGGAGGCGGCGTCCTACGACTCCGCGGTGAGCGATTTCTACACCGCCGACCTCGAAGGCTTCGACGAGTCGGTGCTGCGGACCCTGCTCTCGGAGCAGGCCGCCGGCTCGACCGCGGCCGACCTCGACCCGGTGTCCGCGAGCCGGATCATCGTCTGGGGAGGCGCCCAGGCGATGGCCCACCACATCCGTGTCGACGACGGCAGCGGTGACGCCGCTTTCGCCCAGGAGCTCGCCCGGATCTGGTGGTACGGCGCCTACCGTCGCCCCACCGGGGCCTGACACAGCATTTCCTCGGCCGTGG
Source organism: Streptomyces sp. NBC_00433 (assembly GCA_036015235.1). NCBI lineage: Bacteria > Bacillati > Actinomycetota > Actinomycetes > Kitasatosporales > Streptomycetaceae > Streptomyces > Streptomyces sp. NBC_00433. The sequence continues at coordinate 8,626,655 of CP107926.1, forward strand.
CTGTTGAAGCCGGCAGACGTGCCGTACCGGTGGTCCTCCCGCAGCCGCCGACCGGAGAGCGGCGCAATCGGGTGAGGCCGGACGACACGGAAAGCCGTTTCGGTTGACGGGGCAATCGGGTTCATAGGCTGCCCTTCTGCAATTCCGAGCACAGGAGCCGGCCCATGGCAGGACTCGCCTACTCCGTCTATGTCGCACCGTCCAAGCCGGCGGTCTCGGACGACCTTCCGCCCGGTGAGGACCAGAGGATGTGGTCTCCCACCGCGTCCACGCTCATCTACGGTGAGCGGGACGCGGTGTTGGTGGACCCTCTGATGACCATCGACGAGTCCCGCCTGCTCGCCGACTGGGTCGTCGAACAGCGCAGGAACGTGACAGCCGTCTTCGTCACCCACGCGCACGGGGACCATTTCTTCGGTGCGCCGTCGATCCTCGAACGCTTTCCGCAGGCCAAACTCGTGGCGGCGAAAGGCGTGGCCGAATTCATGGGCGCCCAGTGGGGCCCCAAGTGGTTCGACGCCTTCTGGGGACCGCGTTTCCCCGGCCAGATCTCCGACCGGCACGTCGTCGCCGAGCCGCTCGAGGACGGAACCATCGACCTCGAAGGCGAGCAGCTTCGGGCCATCGAACTCGGCCACACCGACACCGACGGCACCAGCGCACTGCACGTCCCGTCACTCGGCCTGGTGGTGGCAGGCGACGCCGTCTACGGCCAGGTCCACATGTACCTCGCCGAGTCCAAGGGCGCCGGACGCGACAGCTGGCTCAAGGCGTTGGACACGATCGCCGCACTCGACCCGACGTCCGTGGTGTCGGGCCACAAGCGGGACGGAGACCCGGACAGCCCGGAGGACGTCGAGCTGACCCGCCGCTACATCCTGGACTTCGCGTCCGCGGCCGAGAAGGCGAAGGATTTCAACGAGCTGTACGACACGATGCTCAGCCTCTACCCCGACCGCGTGAACCGCGGCGTGCTGTGGAACTCGGCGAAGGGCGCGCTGGCCTGACCCCACCGGCCGCCGGCCGTCCGGTTCAGAGCAGCGAGCCGAGCTGGTGGTCGTCGAGCCGGTGCAGCGTGGCGGCTATGGCGGGGAAGTCCGGGACCGTCCACGTGTCGTACGTCGACAGCACCAGCACGACGCCGTCCCGGCGTTCGGCACAGCCGCTGAAGGAGCCACCGTCCGCCGGCTCGGTGAGCGTCCACGCGTCCTTCCCGGCCGGGCTGCAGAGCGCGTTCCACCGCGGCGAAGCAGACCTTCGTCCGCATATGGTGGAAGCATGCCGCCGCCAGGGGAGCCGCCGATCAGCGATTCCGTTCCCGGGCGCGTCCCCGTCGAGGATCTCGTCCCCATGACACTGCTGCCCGCCCGCACCTGGAGCCACGAGGAGTGGACGCGCATAGGAACGGGTTTCCTGGGGCGGACCACTGACGACAAGTGGGACGTCCTCGTCGACGGGCTGGTCGCCATCGTGCGTCGGGCGGGGCACGTCTTCTACCGGGCGGCGTTCGAGCCCGTCGACGGCGGCCGCTGGAGGATCGGCTCGGCTTGGGCCGCCGCCGCCGACGACCGGCGCGACCGCGGCCCCGGCGCCGCGTACGCGATCGACCAGTACAACGGTGTGATGCTGGAGTGGCTGATCACCGGCATCGTGCTCCGCGAGGCCGACGAGGGGCTGTACCGCCGCCTGGAGACCGTCATCGATCAGGGCCACCGGCTGGTCCTGCACACCACGCTCGGTCTGCGCAGCACCCTCTGACGAGGCGCCGCCGTGCCTCTTCCCTACGGCGTCCACCGGTGCTCAAGTCCGGTGCCGCACAGGGTCGTCGGTCGTTGTCCCCCTGTATCCGTCAGCCTGGTCATGGGCGTCGAGCAGCAGCCTTCGCCGGAGAAATGGCCGCGCCTGTAGCGCTGTGCACGGGGGAAGAGGAAGTCGTCGACGGTCGCGCAGCATCTGGCCGCGCGTCCGCGACCTCCTTGCGCGCACGGCGCCGGCCGACGAAAACCGTGGTCAGGCGCAGGCTACGAGGTTGGCATTCGCCGGGTGGCGGCGGTTATCCTGCACCGCTGCCGTCGGGCGCAGCTTCATTCCTGGGGGGGAATCATCTAGTGCGACGCTTTCATGCTTTTTCGGGTGCGCTCGTAGTGCTGGCGGGTTGTGCGGGGTGCGGGGGCTGGTCGGACGACGCCCTGCCGCCCGAGGCAACAGCCCCGCCGGTGTCGGCCGCCTACCAGGACGCTGTCCGCTCTGCGGTTGCCGCGAGCAGGAAGACCAGCGAGCGGATCACCGAGACCATCGTGATCACCGGCAACGGTTCCACCTACACCCTCAGCGTCACCGGCAGCTTCGACATGGCCGCGGACAAGGGCGCCATCACCGTGCGCCTGCCCGGTGGGGGCATCGACCACATGGACGAGGTGTTCGACGGCCCCTCCGTCTACCTGCGGGGCTTGTCGAACGTGCGCCAGAAGTGGGTCAAGACCGCGCGCGGCGAGGCGCTGGCCCACTACCTGCTGCGCGCGCCGCTCAACGACCCGGAGTTCGTACTCCAGCAGATCGCCGCGATGAGCCAGGTGTCGAAGGGAGCCCCGGCCACGATCGAGGGCGCCGCCACCACGCACTACTCCGGCATGCTCGGCCAGGCCCCGCTGACACTGCGCATCGCGCCGACCATACGGGAGGACGTGACCGCGATGAGCGGCGACCTCGGGGGGACGGACGCGGACGTCTGGATCGATCCGTCCGGCCGCGTGGTCCGCACCCGTACGTTCATCAACCTGGAGAACACGAGCGTGACCGTCACGATGACCCTGTCCGACATAGGACGCCCGGTGACGGTGGCCGTGCCCACAGCCGAGGTAGCCGCTCCCGCCACATCGATCAGCGGCATCCTCCCGGGATGAAAGGCACGTGGGCGAAGCTCGTTCCGCTCCACGCGCCCAACGGTGGCCGCGCCGTTGCTCCAGCCGGTTGAAGCGGGTCACGGCGCCGTGCCCGTACGCGGCGCGGGGTCAGGTCTTCCGGTCGGATGTCCCCTCGGCGGCGGGCTGCCGCACGTTGGGCGGACCCGTGGTGACGTCGACGAGCGCGACCACGAGGGCGAGCGCGGCCAGACCGGCCGAGGTGATCAGGCCGGCCTCGAGCCCGGCGGCCCAGTCGGGGCGGGCACCGCCGACCTTGGAGAAGAAGACGGAGCCGACAGCGGCGATGCCCGCCGCAGAACCGATCCGCTGGGCCGTCTGGAGGACGCCGCCGGCGCTGCCGGCCCGCTCCACCGGGACCTCGCTGAGCGTCAGCGTCTGGTTCGGCGAGATCACCAGGCCGCTGCCGACACCGGCGAACAGCAGCGGCAGCGCGGTGACCAGGCCCACGGACCGGCCGCTGTCCTGGTGGACGGCCACCACCGTGCCGACCAGTCCGATGACCACCATGCCCAGTCCCACCGCGACCAGCGGGCGGCCGATCCGCGTCACGACGCGCCCGCCGATCGCGGCCGCGGCGCCCGAGCCCAGGGCGAAGGGCGTGATGGCCGCGCCTGCCTCCAGCGCGGAGTACCTCATCCCGTTCTGGAGGAAGAGCGTCATGACGAAGAAGATCGAGGTGAAGCCGGCGAAGTACAGGAGGGAGAGCAGGGTGCCGAGGCCGTACGAGCGCCGGCGGAACAGCGCCAGGTTCACCAGCGGCTCGTGCCGGCGGCCGTAGCGCCGCTCCCAGGCCGCGAAGCCGCCAAGGACGGCCAGGGCCAGGGGAATCAGGGCCCACTTCTGCGGACCCGGCCACTCCTGTTGCTGGACGAACGGCAGGAGCAGCACCACGGTCCCGAGGCCCAGCAGCACCACGCCGACCGGATCGAGATCGCTGCGGGCGCGTTCGGCGTCGTCCCGCTGCGGCGGGCCCGGGAGCAGCCGGTGGGCCGGCGGCAGCAGCACGAGGCCGATCGGCAGATTCACGTAGAAGACCCAGCGCCAGCCCTCGTGTGCCCCGAACAGCTGGATCAGCAGCCCGCCGAGCAGCGGCCCCACGGCGGTGGACACCCCGATCGTGGCGCCGAGCAGTCCGAACGCCCGCCCGCGTTCCGCGCCGCGGAACATCTGCTGGATGAACCCGGAGACCTGCGGTACGAGGATGCCGCCTGCCACCCCCTGGACGAGCCGCGCGGCCACCAGCCACGCCTCGTTCTGTGCCGCGCCGGCCAGCGAGCTGGCCACGGTGAACACCACGAGTCCCACCATGAACACGCTCCGCCGCCCGCGGACGTCGCCGAGCCGTCCGGCCGGCACCAGCGCCAGACCGAACGTGAGGGCGTAGCCGGAGAGCACCCACTGCAGGCCGCTCTGTGACGCACCGATGCCGGTGCGGATCGACGGCAGTGCCACATTGACGATGCTCACGTCCAGCAGCGTCATGAAACTCGCGGTGAGGCAGACCGCCAGGGCACGCCATCGCGCGGACGCGTCCTGCACGGCCGAGTCACGCTGCGGAGACGTACGAGCCAGGCGCACGGATGCATGTCCTTTCCCCGGGCGAAGGACGGTCCATCACGATTGCACGGCCACGCCCCCTCCGCCCGCAGGCACGCGTCCGACCAGGGCTCGGGTGCCCGGTCGGGCGGCGATCACGCGTCGCGAGGGTGCGGGCGCCGCCTCGTGCGGCGCCACTGTCGCCGTCCGGTCGCCTGCCGAGGGACGTCGGGTCCGGCGGTTCCGTTCTCCTGGGCTTCGCGGGAGTTCCAGCGCGGATGCGCACGGCGCGTCGTCCAGCGCACGGAAGCAGACGATGTCCTGCGGCCTGCTCGGCTCGCCGACCGGCAGCACAGGGCCGAGCACCAACGCCCCATCCCCGGCGAGTCCTTATGTCGGCATGGATGCGTAAATGCGACCAGGAACTCGACCGACCGGCGGCCGACCAGAATGTGGGGTACTCCGTCGTTGTCGGTTCCGTGCCCCTGGAACCCGTGTTGCAATGGGACGAGCAGCTCATCACCCATGAGGACGTGATGTCCGGCCAGGTCGCCAAGCCGAACGGGTCGGGCTCGCCGTCGACTACCCAGTCCTGACCGCTTACGGACGGGCGTACACGCGCACCGTTCCACCGGGGGAGATGACGACACGTGGCCGGATCGCACGACCCGACGGTTTCCACGGCATCCACCGTTCTGCCGCGTGTACCACGGATCTTACCCAAGACGCTGATCACCGCGCTGGTCGGGGGAGCCAGCTACCTGGTCGCCGGCGTCACCGACCAGCCCGAGGCCAGGAAGCTGACCGCCTCGATCCTCCTCGGCGGCGCGGCACTGGTCATCCAGTACATGGCGGACTTCGAAAGCCGGCTCGGTTCCGTCGAGCGGACGCTCGCGTCGCACAACCTCGAGATGAAGGAACTGGTCGCCGACACCTTCGCGCGCATCAACGAGGCCACCGAACTCTTCGACCTGGTTGACCGATCGGCGCTGCCGCCCGACGGAGTGGGCCGACTGGTCCGCAACGCCACCCACGTCGGTTCGGACGCACCGGCGATCATGCGGGCATTCGCCCGCGAGAAGATCAGCAGACTCACCGACCTGATGGAGAACCTCAACCAGAGACTTGTCGACTACGAGGGCGAGGACCACGACTGGATCCTTGCCCTCACAGGGTGCGCCGCCACGACCATCGATGCCGTCAGCACCTCGAACGACCGAGACTTCTGGCCCAGCGAATCCGGCCAGCGCTACCTGCGGGCGCAGCGGGACGCGATCAACCACCAGGGGGTACGTATCCGGCGGCTGTTCATCATCGATGAACCGGAGGACAACACTCCCGAACTCGGCCAGCTCTGTGATGACCAGCAGAGCCTCGGTATCGAAGTTCGGGTGCTGGCGCTGTCCGAACTGTCACCCATCGCCCGGATGGACGAGACGAACGACTTCATCGTCTTCGACGAGTCCGTCTCCTACGAGTCCGTCTCCTACGAGGTAGGTTCCGACCTTCGCGGACCCAATACCAGGACGGTCATGGACCTGCGCTCCGACCGTGTCGCCAAACGGGTGCAGCGATTCAGGACGCTCTGGGAGGCCGGCCAGTAGCGTCCGCTCCACCGACTCGCCTGGACGCAGCCGACACGTCAAATCTACTGCCGGGTCGGCACACCATCGAGGAAACGCCGCGGCGAACACCGCGAGCACTCGCGTTGGCTGATGGCTCACCACGAGCAGGCAGCGCAAGCCGGCGGGAAGGGAGTTGACGTCGACCTGCGGCGCCGAGTAAAGGCTGCGGACCGGTCTTGCGTCACCGGCCGCCAGCGGCACGGGACCCCCGACGCACGCGGGGCCGCTGGGGCAGTTGGACCTGGCGTGCGCCGGAGTGCGCCCCCAGCGCTTCGCCAACTGCCCCGAACACAAGGGCGGATAGGCGCCTGATCCCTATCATTGGGGAATGAATCTCTGGCCCGCCGAGACGCCGACGCCAGAAGACGCTCATGGCCACGGCGCGCGTCACGCGGACATCGACGGGAACACCTTCGACCCCGAAGCGCACGTGGGCTACAACTACTCGTCCCTGCGCCAGGACGACGCGACGATCGTCGGCACCGTGCGGGACCACTTCATCCAGCACTTCCACGGAAACCGCAGTGCTCAGTCGGCTGGAATCGACGTGGGTACCGGCGCCGGCCTCTACCCGGCGCCGGTCCTGCACCACCGCTGGGCCCGGCAACACCTCTTGCCGGCAGCGGAGTTGGTCTGCGGCGGCAGTCGCGGCATCCCGGCCGGCGGCGTCGCCCGTGGCCTGGACGGTGAACGGCTGCGCGGAGCGCTGCGCTTGCCGCGGGTGGCGGTGCCCGATCCCGAGTCGCCGCCGTGGGCGCTGCTGCCGACGGGGCAGGCGGCCTGGACGCGCGACCGCATCGCGAACTTCGCGCGGGTGCGGCCGTGGGCCGACGCGGCAAGGGCGGCGGCGGTCGCGGCCGGATCGGGTGAGCGCGCAGATTCTGCCTCGGACAAGCGCGCGGGCGGTTCGGGCGGAGGGCGGCCGAGGATCAGCACCTGCTTACTCATTGACGACTACTTCGGTCGACTGGGGGCTCCGGCGGAACTGGTGCCGCAGCTGATTGCCGAGGCTGCGAGGGCCGGGTTCACCATCGACTACCCGGCCCGTGAATCCGGCCGCGTGGTGGCGGAGGGGAACGACCACGCCGAAGGGCTGATGCGGCGGCTAGTCGACGCACCGCCGCCGTACGCGGCCGGCGCGGGCCCCCGGCCGCCGGCCCGCGAGACGGGCCGGCTCAGCAACGGCGAGTACCCGGCCGCCGTCGAGGTCAGGGAGGCGATGACTCCCGTGCGTCGGCGGCAGCCGCCCACCGAGACCGAGGCACATCGACATTCGGTGTTCCTGGACGTCGAGCTTTGGGACGACGGGTTCGGGGACGGCGGCCGGGGCGGCGGCGGCGACCGTGGTGCAGGCACACACCATGAACGCCCCTGCGGCGAAGGGGACTCCCGGGCCTGGCCCTGCTCCTTCCTCGCCGCCGCCCGGCAGTTGACCCGGCTCGGGCTGCTGCGCGACCACGGACGTGGCCGCCGTGTACGACGCCTCCGCGCCCGACGAGGACCGAAACGCGAGCTGGGACACAGACCGAGACGTGGCTGGGGGCACGGAACCAGGAGTGGGCCAAGCCGTGGCACCGGCGCTGCTCCGCGGCGAGGTGCACACCCGGCTGCTGCCCTCTTCCCGTCCGCCTGTAGCCGCCGCCGGACTGCTCGCGCTGCGACCGGACGAGAGGGTTCGACTGTCGGAACGCCCCATCCGCTACGCGGCCTCGCCGGACGTCCTGACCGGCGTCGACGTCCGGCCGCCCGCCGACGAAACTTCGTACGTACGGGCTGTCGGCACGTTGGCGGCCCGTGCCGTCCTCACCGGAGGACGGGTGCTCCAGACCTCTGCCCGCTTCGGTTGCCCGGCGGCCGGCCCTGGCCGCCGCCAACCGTGGGACCACTACCCGACGCGGCCCGGCATCGTCGAACCGCTCAGTCCGCTGTGGCCGGTGCTGGAACGCAGCCCCGGTTTCAGTCGGCAGTGGCAGATCCTCGTCCAGCGGCTCAGGGACCAGTCGGCGCTCGACGCCATCCGGGACGGGACGCGCCGAGCCCACCGGCCCGAACATAGGCACGCCCATCGAACCGCCCCTGGGCACGCCCACGCAAGAACCCGTCGACGAGCCCACCGTCACGCACATCGAGGGAGCCATGAGTCGCACACGTCCGATACCCGCGGTCCTGCTGAAAGTCCTGGTCACGGTCAGCCTCGGCGTCGTGTCCTATGTGCTCACCAATCTCGCCGACCAGCCCGAGATATGGCAGATCACCATCTCTGTCCTGATCGGCGGAGCCAGCCTGATCGTGCAGTATCTCGCCGACTTCGAACGGCAGCTGACCGACCACACGCAGGAAGTGAAAACTCTCGTCGGGGACGGACTGACCGGTTTCAACGACGCCACGAGGTTGTTCGCCAAGTTGGAGGAGTCGCCGATCGGTTCCGCGGAGGTCAGGCAACTTGTCGCCACAGTAGGCGAGTTCGGCTCCGGTCAGCCGGACCTCGTCTACAAGTTCGGCCAGGCGGAGATCGCCAGGCTCACTGCCTTCCTGGTCGGCCTGAAGGCGAATCACGCCGACTACCCGGGCGAGGACCGCGACTGGCTGCTCAACCTGACGCGCTGCGCCGCCATCTCCGTCGACGCCGTGAGCACATCGGTGGACCGCGACTTCTGGGACACCGATCTCGGCCGGCACTACGAGTCCGCACAGGAGGCCGCGGTCCGGCGCGGAGTGCCTGTCCGGCGGCTGTTCATCGTCAAGACGCCAGTGGAGATCGACGCCGCGCTCACTGAGGTGCGGGACCGGCAGAAGTCCATCGGCATCGACGTACGCGTCCTGGTGCTGACGGCCGCCGAGCGGCGCGACTCGCTGAAGAATTTCATCGTCTTCGACGGCGCGATCGGCTACGAGTCCTCGATGGAGGACGGCGACCAGCCGCGGATCTACGAGACCAGCCTGGCGGTCGGCGACCGCGCGGGGGAGCGGGTGCGGAGGTTCGAGGTGCTCTGGGCGAAGGGGGAGTAGTGCCGGGTAAGCCGCGGGTGGACGACCACGCGGTCACGCTCTGGGCCGCCGCGCTCGGCGGGGGCGGGACGGTCGCCGGCTCCCTGGTCGGGCATGACGCGTACGCCAGCTTCCCGGCCAGGTCGAGATCGTGCGCGTCGTGCTCACGTACGCCCACCTGGCCGCCGAGCGGACGCTGGATCGCGCGACCTTCCGTTCCGCCGCCCGCGCCGGTCTCCACCCCCGCCCTGACCGGGAGATGCATAAAGAATTAATATAAAACTGCTATACTCCAGTCATGAGTCGCCGAGACGCCGCGCACGGCGCTTCCGATGCCATCGGGTCAGCCCTCTACGGTCTGGCCACCAGGGCCGTGAGACGCCTTCCCCGCGACATGAGCCTGACGTCCGCCGCCACCTTGGCCACCCTGGACAAGACCGGCCCGCGACGGATCACCGATCTGGCGGTGGCCGAGGGCGTCACCCAGCCCGCGATGACCGTCCTGGTCCGGGTGATGGAGGAATCCGGGCTGGTCGAGCGGAAGGGCGATCCGTCCGACAAACGGGTCACACTGGTGTGCCTGACCGAGTCCGGCGCGTCGTACGTCCAGGCGCGACGCCAGGCGGGCGTCGCCGCGTACGCGCGGTTGATCGACGAACTCACCGGTGACGAGGCCGAGGCCTTGGCGGCAGCCCTCCCGGCGCTGCTGCATCTGGCGGAGCTCGAAAGCCACGCCCGAGAGACGTCGGACCGGTGACCGCGGCCGAGGCCCACGACCAGCCCGCGAGCACTGCCTTGACACGTTACGAGGCACGCCTGCTGGTCCCCGCCCTGATGTTCATCGCCCTGGTCGTGGCGGCGGTCGCCAGCCTCGGGACACCGCTCATCACCAGCGTGGCGACCACCTTCCACGTCTCCCTCGACAGCGCCCAGTGGACGCTGACCATCGCCCTGCTCAGCGGCGCCGTCGCCACACCCGTCCTCGGCAGGCTCGGAGCCGGTCCGCACCGGCGGGCCACGATTCTCGCCACGCTGGCGATCGTCGTCGTCGGCAGCGCGCTCACCGTGCTGCCGCTGCCGTTCGCCTGGCTGCTCGTGGGCAGAGCTGCCCAAGGCGTCGGACTCGGCCTCACGCCGCTGATGATGGGCGTGGCCCGCGACCATCTTCCCGAGGAGCGCAGCGCGGCCACGATCGCCCTGATCTCCGTGGTCTCCATCATCGGAGCCGGCGTCGGCTACCCGCTGGCCGCGCTGCTCGCCGAGTTCGGCGGACTGCGGGCCGCCTACGGCCTCGGCCTGCTCGTCACCGCCATCGCCTTCGTGACCGCGTGGCGCTCCATGCCGGCATCTCCCGAAGGCCGCTCCGCTCACGTGAACGTGGCCGGTGCGCTCGTCCTGGCGGGCGGACTGCTCCTCGTCCTGTTCCTGGCCGGCGAGAGGGGCCTGTGGAGCCGACACCTCGCTGTGGCGGTGACCCTTGCCGTCGCCGCCGTACTCCTGCTCTGCGTCTGGACCGTTTCCGAACTGCGAACCAAGACGCCCCTGGTCGACGTCCGGGCGGTACGGCACCCGGCGGTCGCCGGGGCGAACATCGCCATGTTCGTCGGCGGGAGCGGTATGTACCTCCTGCTCACGCTCATCACCCGCTACGCGCAGACGCCGCACAGCGCCGGCTACGGCTTCGGACTGACCACCTTCGTGGCGGGGCTGGTCCTCATTCCTTTCTCCGCGCTGGGGTTCCTCGCAGGCAAGCTCACGCCGCGGATCCGGATGCGGATCGACGGCCCCCTGCTCCTGGCCGGCAGCGCCGCCATCGTCGGCGGCGGGTTCGTCCTGTTCGCCACCGCCCGGTCCAACCTGGCCGAACTGCTCGCGGCCATGGGCGTGCTGGGGTTCGGCGTCGGCAGCTTCTCGGCCGCCATGCCCGGCGTCATCCTGGCCGTCACCCCCAAGAGCGAGACGTCGAGCGCCATGAGCTTCAACTACGTCGTCCGCAGCGTCGGGTACTCCCTGGGCAGCGCCATCGGCGGTCTGGTCCTGGCCGCCGGCACCGCCACGGGCCGCCTCTTCCCGAACGACGACGCCTACACGACGGCGGCGCTGGTCGGCGTCGCCGCGATGGCGGTCACGACGATGGCCGCCCTCGCCCTCGCCCGCCGACGCTCACCCGAGACCAATCCGATCACCGCCCCAGTCGGTGTGCCGGGCCCGGGTCGGTCGAGTCGAACGGGAAGCTGAGGATCGAAACCGTCCGACTTCGACGCCGTCTCCGTCGGCTCGCTGACCCACAGCGCGCCGGCCATCGATCTGAGCATGCTTCCGAGCAACAAGTCCGAACACAGGAGGTACCGTGGCCAAGGGCTATTGGGTCAGCGCCTACCGCACCATCGTGGACCCCGAGAAGCTGGCTGCCTACAACAAGCTGGCAGGTCCAGCTGTCGAGGCCGCCGGCGGGCGGCTGCTCGCCCGCGGCAGCCGGGTCGTCGCACACGACGCCGGAATCGCCGAGCGCACCGTCCTGATCGAGTTCGACAGCTTCGACCAAGCGGTCGCCGCACACGCGAGTGCGGCCTACCAGGAGGCGCTGGCCGCACTCGCTGACGGCGTCGAGCGCGACTTCCGCATCATCGAAGGCCTCGACTGACGATCGAGGCTGCGTCGGCGACGAACACGGTGCCGACCCCGGGGATCACCCCGGCTCGTCTTCGCGCCGCACCGCCGCGAACAGCGCCAGGCCAGTGGCATTGATGTCCAGTCCGGCGACGGTCCCCGGCGGCGCGGCGGCGCGGCGGCACGGCGGCAGGGACGTCGGCCTCGTGTCGCCGGGGGTGCGTGCGACGAGGTTCCAGCGGCCGACGTGGGTCAGGGGGCGGCGTAGCGGTTCGGGGTCGCGATCTGGGCGGTCCCAACAGTGGGCGGAGTTAACGGACGGCGTCGGTGACGGTGTCGCTGCGGTCTCGCGTCTGCTGGGGGCGGTCACCACGCACACGCCACAGGCCGGCGCCGTAGGCGGGTCTGTCCAGCGACTGGTGTAACTGGGTTTGTGTGGGTTAGCGGCGGCCGATGTATTCCGGTGGTCTTCGCAGGCACAAGGCTTAAGAACCGAACGAAAGCTCCGCACTTGTAGGAGCGCTATAGCTCCGTACGGCGTGTCGGAACCGGGCAGGTGGGCGCCGGCCTCGGCAGTCGGTGTGGCGCCCAAGGGGCGGGCCGAGTGCGCCGCCGCTGTCAGCCGTGGGGCGGCAGCTGCCCGAGCTGGTGGTCGGCGACGCTCAGAGCCTCGTCGACCAAGCGGCGGATGTGGCCGTGACGGAGGGCGTAGACGACGTGCCGGCCGTCCTTGCGGGTGGCCACCAGACCGGCCAAGCGAAGGCGGGCCAGATGCTGGCTCACCGAGGTCCTGGTCGCACCGCCCGCGGCCTCCGTCAGCGTTGTCACGTCCGCTTCGCCCTCACCGAGGCGGCCGAGCAGCAGCAGCCGGGTGCGGTCGGCCAGCAGCCCGAGCACCTCAACTGCGACACCGAGGCGGTCGCTTTCATCGAGCTGTTGCGCATCATGCGCACCTGAAAACTGCATGCGTGCATCCATATGCACATGATGGTTGAATGGGCGGTGGGAGTCCAGTCCTACCCGCACTGCAGCTGAAAGGGGACGCCGTGAGCGATGACCCGCACAGCCACGACCACCCTCATGGCCACGCCCACGCGAACGGTCGTGGTGACGGCGCCGGAAGCCGGTCTACGCACAGCCACGGCGCCCACCCGCACGGAGGGCATGCCCGCGAGGACCACGGGCATGACCACGGCCACGGCGCGGGCCGGTGGTCCCGCCTGCGCCACCAGGTCTCGCACTTCGTGACGCCGCACAGCCACGAGGCGATGGACAAGGTCGACTCCGCCTTGGAGACCTCCCGCGAGGGCCTGCGCACTCTGTGGCTCTCGCTCGGCATCCTCGGGCTGACCACCGTCGTCCAGGCCGTCGTCGTCGCCGTCTCCGGCTCCGTGGCACTGCTGGGCGACACCATCCACAACGCCGCCGACGCCCTGACGGCCGTCCCGCTCGGCGTCGCCTTCCTGCTCGGCCGCAAGGCCGCGACCCGCCGCTACACCTACGGCTACGGCCGGGCGGAGGACCTGGCCGGCATCGCCATCGTGCTGACCATCGCGGCCTCCTCCGCCCTGGCCGCCTATGAAGCGGTCGACAGGCTCCTGCATCCCCGCGACGTCACCCATTTGTGGGCTGTGGCCATCGCCGCCGTCGTCGGATTCATCGGCAACGAATGGGTCGCCCGGTACCGCATCCGCACCGGACGGAGGATCGGTTCGGCCGCGCTGGTCGCCGACGGCCTGCACGCCCGCACCGACGGCTTCACCTCCCTGGCGGTGCTCTTCGGCGCGGGCGGGGTCGCGATCGGCTGGCGCTGGGCCGACCCCGTGATCGGCCTGTTCATCACCGCGGCGATCGTGATGGTCCTCAAGGACGCCGCACGCGAGGTCTACCGGCGGCTCATGGACTCCGTCGACCCCGAACTCGTCGAGTCCGCGGAGAAGGCGCTGCGCCACGTGGAAGGCGTACGGGACGTCGGGCAGGTCCGCATGCGCTGGATCGGCCACGCGCTGCGGGCCGAGACCGACATCGCCGTCGACCCGCGGCTGACCGTGGAGGCGGCCCACGCCATCGCCGCCGAGGCTGAGCACGCGCTGATCCACGCCATCCCGCGGCTGACCGCTGCGACCGTGCACACCGACCCGTCCGCTGTCGGCGGCGCGCACGCCGTCCTCGCTCACCACGACGGCCGGTGACCGGCCGGGCGGCTCCGGCCTGAGTACGGCGCACAGGGTGTCGGGCCCGGCTCAGGGCAGGGAGGGCTCCGCGTCCCAGGTCGCGGTTCCGGCTCCGGCCGGGGTGTCGACATCGCCGAGGCGGAGGTGCTCGATGTGGTGGACGGCCTGATCGAGCAGAGCGGCGACGTGGTCGTCGTGGAGTGCGTAGACGACGGAGCGGCCCTGGCGGGTGCCGGTGACCAGGCCGAGGTTGCGCAGCAGGCGCAGCTGGTGGGAGCAAGCGGACTGCTCCTGGCCGACGGCGGCGGCCAGTTCGGTGGCGGCGCAGGGGCCTTCGCGCAGCCGGGCCAGGATCAGCAGCCGCGAGGGTGTCGACAGCGCCTGGAGCGTGGTGGCGACCTGGGCGGCGTTCGCCGTCGTCAGGCGGGTGCGCGGCGGCTCGCCGCTGTCGGGGGTGCTCGCTCCGTGGCCCATGGCACCATCCTACGAAATGAACGCATGAACGACTCTTCAAGTGATCCTGTTACGGTGGATCGGTTGCCCCCTCCGCTGTGAAGGAACCGCTGCCGCCATGTCTTATCCCGCCACTCGGCTTCTCCCGCAGGCGTCGAGCCGTACGCCTGCCGCGGCCCCGCGCCGCCGTACCCGGGTCCTCGCGCTGGCCGAGGCCCGCTGGGCCGCCGCGGCGCTGGTGCTGTTCCTGGTCGCGCTGCCGCTGCAGCTGACCGGCGCCCCGGCGTGGGCCTGGGGGCCGCTGTACGCGCTCGCGTACGCCACCGGGGGATGGGAGCCGGGCTGGGCAGGACTCCAGGCGCTGAAGGACAGGACCTTGGACGTGGACCTGCTGATGATCGTCGCCGCGCTCGGCGCCGCGGCGATCGGGCAGGTCATGGACGGCGCCCTGCTGATCGTCATCTTCGCCACCTCCGGCGCGCTGGAGGCGCTGGCCACCGCCCGCACCCAGGACGCCGTACGCGGCCTGCTGGACCTCGCGCCCGCCACCGCCACCCGCCTGGCGGACGACGGTACCGAGCAGGCCGTCGAGACCGCCCGGCTCGCGGTCGGCGACACCCTCCTGGTCCGCCCCGGGGAGCGCGTCGGCGCCGACGGCCGCGTCCTGGACGGTGCGAGCGAGGTTGACCAGGCCACCATCACCGGTGAGCCCCTGCCCGTGGCCAAGCAGCCCGGCGACGAGGTCTTCGCCGGCACCCTCAACGGCACCGGGGCGCTGCGGATCAAGGTGGAACGGGACCCGTCGGACTCGGTCATCGCCCGGATCGTGGCCATGGTCGAGGAAGCCTCGCAGACCAAGGCGCCCACGCAGCTGTTCATCGAGAAGGTCGAGCAGCGCTACAGCCTCGGCATGATCGCCGCCACCCTCGCGGTCTTCCTCGTCCCGCTCGCGTTCGGCGCGGGCGTGACCGGGGCGCTACTGCGCGCGATGACGTTCATGATCGTCGCATCGCCGTGCGCGGTGGTCCTCGCGACCATGCCGCCGCTGCTGTCCGCGATCGCCAACGCCGGACGGCACGGAGTGCTGATCAAGTCCGCCGTGGTCATGGAGCGGCTCGGGCAGGTCGACGCCGTCGCGTTGGACAAGACCGGCACCCTCACCGAGGGCACCCCTCGCCTGGCCGCGATCCGCCCGCTGGCCGGGAGCGGCCTGGACGAGGACGAACTGCTGGCGCTTGCCGCGGCTGCCGAGCACTCCAGCGAGCACCCGCTGGCCCGCGCCGTCGTGGCCGCCGCCCGCGAGCGCGGTCTCGCCGTGCCGGCGGCACGCGACTTCGCCTCCACCCCCGGCGTGGGCGTGACCGCCACCGTCGACGGCCGCACCGTCGTGGTCGGTACTCCGGCCCGGCTTCCGGCAGCGTCCGACGCTGACGGCGCCCGCGCTGCGGCCGTCGCAGGTGAATTGGAGGGCGGCGGGCACACCGCTGTCCTCGTCCGGCGCGACGGCCGCTTCCTCGGCGTGCTCGGGCTCGCCGACCGTCTGCGGCCCGACGCCGCCGACACCGTCACCGCGCTCGGCCGGCTCGCCGATGCCCCTCCGATGCTGCTGACCGGCGACAACCCGCGGGCGGCCGCCCGGCTCGCCGCCGAGGTCGGCATCACGGACGTACGCGCCGGGCTGCTCCCGCAGGACAAGGTCACAGCGGTACGGGAGCTGGAACTGGCCGGCCGCAAGGTGCTCGTCGTCGGCGACGGTGTCAACGACGCCCCCGCCCTGGCTGCCGCCCACACCGGCATCGCCATGGGCCGCACCGGCTCCGATCTGGCACTGGAGACCGCCGACGCCGTCGTCGTCCGCGACGAGCTCGCCACCGTTCCCACCGCCATCGCCCTCTCCCGGCGGGCTCGCGGCCTCGTCGTCCAGAACCTCGTGATCGCGGGCCTGTTCATCTCCGGACTCGTCATCTGGGACCTCGCCGGGCACCTGCCGCTGCCGCTGGGTGTCGCAGGCCATGAGGGCTCCACCGTCATCGTCGGCCTCAACGGGCTGCGCCTGCTCGCCGACGGCGCCTGGCGCCGCGCCCACGCCGGCATCAGCCGCTGAGCCGGGTCAGCGCGGGACGATGCCGTTCTCATAGGCGTAGATGACCGCCTGGATGCGGTCGCGCAGCCCCAGCTTCGCCAGCACGCGCTTGACGTGGGTGCGGATGGTCGATTCCTCGATGGTCAGCGCCGCGGCGATCTCGCGGTTGGACAACCCCTGCGCGAGGAGGTGGAGCACTTCGCGCTCGCGCGGGGTGAGGTCGACCAGCGGCGCTGTCGAAGACAGGTCCTGGGCGGGTTGGGCGGCGAGGCGTTCGATGACGCGGCGGGTCACGGACGGCGAGAGCAGGCAGTCGCCGTCGGCGACGGTGTGGACGGCGGCGATGAGTTCCTCGGGGCGGGCGCGTTTGAGCAGGAAGCCGGACGCGCCGGCACGCAGCGCTCCGAAGACGTAGTCGTCCTGCTCGAAGGTGGTGAGCATCAGCACCTTCGTCTCCGGGGCGGTGCCGACGAGTTCGCGGGTCGCCGTGATGCCGTCGGTGTCGGGCATGCGGACGTCCATGAGGATGACATCCGGGTCCAGGCGGCGTGCCTCGGTGACGGCTTCGCGCCCTGTGGCGGCCTGACCGACGACGGTGATGGTGCCGTCCACGGTGAGCAGTTCGATCAGGCCTGCGCGCATCAGGTGGTCGTCGTCGGCGACGAGGACACGGGTCACCACGGGCGGCCGGTGTACGGGAGGAGGGCGGACAGAACGTACACGCGGCCGGTCGCGCGGGTGCTCAGCTTCCCGCCCAGGGACTGAGCCGCTCGCGCATGCCGATCAGCCCGTGGCCGCCGCCGGGTGTCGTTCGGGCCGCTGCCGGCGCGACGGCGTTGCTGACGGTCAGGTGGAGCGCGTCGTCGAGGTAGGCCAGTTCGATGCGGATGGCGCCGGTGCCGTAGCGGGTGGCGTTGGTGAGCGCCTCCTGGACGATGCGGTAGGTGCCGTGCTCGACCGGTACGGCCAGCGGCTGCCGCTGCCTGGTGCGGGTCATCTCGATCGTGTGGCCGCCGGCGCGGTGCTGGGCGACCAGCGCGTCCAGGGCGGCCAGGCCGGGCGGTGCCTCCACGGCGGTGCCGTCCGAGCGCAGCGCGCCGACGAAGTGGTCGATGTCGGCCACGGTCTGGCGGGCGAGTTCCTCGATCGCGACGAGCGCGGCGAGGTCGCGGTCGGGGTCCCGGTCGCGGCGCAGCCGGGCGGCGCCGGCGCGTACGGTGATCACGTTCAGCGCGTGCGCGGCCGAGTCGTGGAGGTCGCGGGCTATGCGGGCCCGCTCCTCGGCGACGGCCAGCTCCCGCTCCCGTACGGCCGCCTGTTCGGCGCGGGCGGCGCGGTCGGCGAACTCGGCCAGTTGCGCGCGGCGCAGGCGGGTGCGCTCGCCGGCGAACCAGGCGACGGTGAAGGCGAGCGTGGCGTGGAAGAGGTCGGCGTAGTTGAACGTGGCCGCCGCGGTGGCGGCGAGGTAGGCGGTCAGCAGGCTCGCGACGGCGGTCATGCCCGCAGGGGTCCACGCCGGTGATCCACGGTTGTCGCCGCGTCGGCTGACCAGGACGTAGAGCGCCGCTGCCAGGCCGACCGGGAGCCAGACCGTCACGCCCCACACGGCGAAGGCGACGCTGGCGGCGGCGGACGCGAGGAAAACGGCCCAGGGACTTCGGCGCCGGGCGGCCAGCGGTGCCGCCGTGGCGCAGGCCAGCACAGCGCGGGGTAGGTCGAGCGGCTGCCGGGCGGCCTCCGCCGGGTCCAGGCCGCTCAGGGTGAGCGCCAGCAGCGCCCCCGCGACCGCGACCGCCACAGCGATGTCGGCCACCTCGGCCCGCGGGAACGCACCCGTGCGCGACGTGGCAGCGGACCGGGCCCGCGCCCGGGTGCGGGGTGCGCTGATCGACATGACCACGAGGCGAGACTATCCCCGCCGCGCCGTCGGAGAGTCCCCCCGGCGGGGGAGAAGGGTCCTCGAAACGTCCACGGTGGATCTCGTCCTGGCAGGTGTTTCGCGGGTGCCGGACCCCGCCTAGCGTCAGGGGACGTGCTGACACCCACTATTTCACCGCTTGCGGCGTCCGAGATGACCAAGCCGGTGCACCTGATCTTCATCGGCGTCCTCGTCCTGGCCGTCGCGGTCTGGGCCCTTGTCTCCTGGCTCCGCCGCGATCGGGACCAGGACGGGCGATGACCGAGTACCGCGACACCGCAGCCCACACCGATCCGGTCACGGTCCGCGGACTGACCAAACGCTACCGGTCGACGACGGCCGTGGACGATGTCTCGTTCACCCTTGCCGCCGGGACGGTCACCGGCTTCCTCGGGCCCAACGGCGCCGGAAAGTCGACGACCTTGCGGATACTGCTCGGCCTCGCGACGCCGACGTCCGGCACCGCGCTGGTCTTCGGACGGCCGTACGCCCAACTCACCTCGCCGACTGAGACGGTGGGCGCCGTCCTGGAGTCGAACGACTTCCACCCGGCGCGCAGCGGCCGAACCCACCTGCGCACGCTGGCGCTTGCCGCCGGGATCGGCTGGGACCAAGTCGACGACGTGCTCGCCCGCGTGGAGCTGACCGCCGCCGCGACCCGCCCGGTCGGCGGCTACTCCCTCGGCATGCGGCAGCGGCTCGGCCTGGCCGCGGCCCTGCTCGGCGAGCCGCGGCTGCTCGTCCTGGACGAGCCGATCAACGGCTTGGACCCGGCAGGGGTGCGCTGGCTGCGCACCGTGCTGCGGGACTTCGCCGCCGACGGCGGCACCGTCCTCGTCTCCAGCCACGTCCTGGCAGAGGTCGGGCAGAGCGTCGACCGCGTCCTGATCATCGCGGGCGGCCGGCTGCTGGCCGACGCCCCCGTCGAGGAGATCGCGGGCGCCGAAGGCCGGACCCTCGAAGACGCCTACCTGCGGCTCACCGAGGGAGTCACGTCATGAAGAACCAACTCCGTTCCGAGGCGTACAAGATGGCCACCACCCGCGGCAACGCCGGATTGGCCGCAGCCATGCTCGGCCTGGTCGGGCTCGCCATCCTGGTGCACGTCCTCAGCCTGTCCGCCCAGGACCTGGCCACCCGTTCACAGCAGCTCAGCCTCTTCATCGACGTCGGTGTCAACCTCGCAGCCCTGTTCGCCGCGCTCGTCGGCGCGCTGGCCGTCACCGGCGAATACCGCACCCGCACCATCCGCCCGACCCTGCTCGCGCAACCGCGGCGCGCGACCGTCATCACCGCCAAGGCCGCCTGCGTGCTGGTCGCGGGAGCGGTGACCGGCCTGCTCAGCGCCGGCGCCGCCGCGGGCATCGGCAGCATCGCGCTCGCCGGCCGCGGCTTCACCAACCGCCTCACCGCCGCAGACATCACCCAGCTCCTCACCGGTGCCGCGGGCGGCGGCGCGCTGTGGGCGGCGATCGGGCTCGGCGTCGGCGCGGCCATCCGCGCGCAAGTCCCCGCGGTGGTCGGCCTGTTCGCCTGGGTGCTCTTCGTCGAGAACACCCTCGTCGAGATCCCCCGTGTCGAACGCTTCGCCCCCGGAGCCCTCGCCAAGTCCCTCGCCGGCCAGACCGACGACGGCATCCTCGCCTCCGGTGCTCTCGCCGCCCTCCTGCTCCTCGCCTACGCGGCTGTCGCGACCGGCATCGCACTGCGGTCCACAGCACGCCGCGACCTCGCCTGAGGCGGCGACCTCCCCTCCCGTCAGGCGGGGACCCACTGACGGCGGGGGGGCGATTGCGGGCACGCGTCGGCCGCGCTTCTGCGACCGATTCGGTACCCACCACGGGACGAATCACGCGTCCGAGTACCTTTCCTCGTCGCCCCCGTGCTCGCTCCGCCCCGGTAGGCGCCACGGCCACCTGGCGGGGCCACTCGGACGCGGCGGCACAGTCGGCAGAAGTGTCTGCTCGGGCTGCAGCCGGCGGGACAACCTTCGGCCTCCACCCGAGCAACTTGGGAGAGCCGCGAGGGAGGTCGAGCGTGCCAGCATCTGAGCCGACAGAAGGCAAGCTTGAACGCAACAAGCACCGTCCTTTACCAAGGCGTGCGGGTTTACGGCGCGGTCGACCCCGTAGGCCGCAACCCCAGTGCGTGAATTATCCGAGGCATACGAGTAAGTCGGGTCGATCCACCAGCGAGCAGATTTACTCCCTTTCCCCACTTCGAAAGCGTGGATTCAGTGAGCATTCGCAAATTCGTTTCCGCCCGCAGCGCCGCCGTCGTCGCCGCGGCCGCGATGGCATCCATCGCCGCGACGGCTCTTCCGGCCTCCGCCCACGAAGCGGTCATGCTCACCGCGCAGGACCGCCTCCCGTGGGTGGCGCCCCTGGTGCTCCAGGGCACGGACCCTATGGGCCTGTATGGCACGGTGGACGTCTCCGGCGACGTGCGCTCCGCGCAGCTGCACTTCACCGCAGGCGAGGAGGTCAGCATCGCCCTGGTCATCCCGGACGAGGCGCCCGAGAACACCCTCACCAAGAGCCAGCTGCCCACCATCACGCTGATAGACCCGCAGCTGCACGTCACCGAGATCACCCCCGAACTGCGCATCCCGATCGTCGACGACGACAGCGGCAACAACTTCATCATCCTGGCCAGCTACGACACCACTGCGGTCACCGGCACCTACTCGGTGGTCGTGTCCGCCCACGCCCCGGAGCGCTTCGCGCTGTCCACCGGCATCGAGGACACCGGCTTCCACGGCCTCGCCCGCGCCACCGTCGCCGACGAGGACGCGGTCCAGGAGTGGTACGACACCCCGGCTGTCGCCCCGCACCACCACGGCTGACAGCGGGTAACGAGCGGCCACCGGTCGCCGGACCCCGACGTACGGCCGCGCCGCGGTCCGCAATCCGCCAAATGGATGCGGACCGCGGGGTGCTCACCATCGCTTCCGAGCAGTAACTGATCGTTTCAGAATGAGATCCCGTGACAGAGCAGGCCGAACATTGGCACGGGAGGTCGATGGCCACTAGGTTCGCGTCGTCGAAGGTAAAGCGGCTGGATTTCGGGAGCAGTGCGTGTCCTCGTTGCATGAGTTGCAGGCCCTGCTCGGCGAGCCCGGCCGCCGCCAATCGACCCCGGACGGCTGGAACGATGTCGAGCAACACGTAGGCTCCGCTCTGCCCGGTGACTTCAAAGCATTCCTGGACGCCTACGGCAGCGGGGTCATCTCCGG
Organism: Streptomyces sp. NBC_00433; assembly: GCA_036015235.1. Classification (NCBI taxonomy): domain Bacteria; kingdom Bacillati; phylum Actinomycetota; class Actinomycetes; order Kitasatosporales; family Streptomycetaceae; genus Streptomyces; species Streptomyces sp. NBC_00433. The sequence goes on from CP107926.1 coordinate 8,648,201, forward strand.
CGAGCTCGTCGTCTTCCACCCACGTGGGTCAAGCCCGTTGCTGGAGCGCATGCTCAAGACCCACAAGCGCTTCACGGAGCGCCGGGCCAGGAGTCTCGACCGGGGCGACTTCGAGCATGTCCCGTACCCCTTCCACCCCGAGGCCGGCGGACTGATCTCGTGGGGATACGACTACAGCGGCGACGAGCACTTCTTCCTCCCCTGCGATCGGGATCCGGATCGATGGAAGATCGTCACGATGGCCCACGAAGAGGGTTGCGAGACGTTCGACGGCCCGTTCGCGAGCTTCGTCCTCGCGTTCGTGCGGCGGCTGCTCGATGTCGACCAGCACCACGGCATCGAACCAGAGGCCTTGGAGTTCCTGGAGCCGGAAGACCTGAAGGAACTGGCTGCGGCCGGGGAGATCGGCCCCGTTCAGCCGAGCTTCGAGCCGTTCTGACCTTGCGCGCTGCTCAAGGCGGAGTGATGTCACTCAGTCTTTGCTGCCCCGGCGGCACAATGAACTATTGAGGCGTCTGAGGCAGATGATGCAGCATGCGAGTTCAAGCAGGGCCTGGTGGAGGTCCGCCCTACGTTCTTAGCGGGTCCGGAGTCGTTTGAACTGGTGGAGCCAGGCGAAGGTGCGCTCGACGACCCAGCGGGTTTTGCCCAGGCCGGAACCATGGGCGACGCCGCGTCGGGCGATGAGGGGTTTGATGCCACGTTTCCACAGCAGGCGGCGGTACTTGTCGTAGTCGTAGCCCCGGTCGGCGAAGAGCCGTTTCGGTCTGTTGCGGGGGCGACCCCGCTTTCTCCGTATCGGCGGGACGGCGTCCAGAAGCGGTATGAGCTGGGTGACGTCGTGCCGGTTGCCGCTGGTCACCGAGACGGCGATCGGGGTGCCGTGCCGGTCGACGATCACATGGTGCTTGGACCCGGGACGGCCGCGGTCGACGGGCGAGGGCCCGACGTGATCCCCCCTTTGAGTGCCCGGATATGGGAGCCGTCGATCGCGCAATCGTCCATCTCCAGCTGCCCCCGCTGCGCAGCTCGGCAAGCAGCGTCCGGTGCAGAGTCGGCCAGACGCCCGCTTCGGTCCAGTCACGCAGCCGGCGCCAGCTGGTCACTCCCGAACAGCCCACCACCTGGGCCGGGACATCACGCCAGGCCACACCCTTGTGCAGTACGTAGACGATGCCAGCCAAAGCCACCCGGTCGGACACCCGCAGCCGCCCGGGATGGCGATGCCTGCGCGTCGGTGCTGACGGCAGCAACGGCGCTATGCGCTCCCAGAGTTCATCCGGCACGAGATCAGCAGCCACCCACCAGAGGGTGCCGACGCAGGTCGCCCCATGCGAGCCGACACGCCGATCTCATTCTGAAACGATCAGTAAATGCCGGGCGAAAGCGCCTCGATGGCCACGCCGCAGGAGCGTGACAACAACGTCTGGCGTGACCCTTCTCCGAGATGGCCATGCACGGGCCGGAGTGCGGCCGGACGCCTTCGGACGACGACGCAGGCCGCAGACGGCGAGTCGTGGACCGGTGCCCATGCGGAACCTGTCCGCGTGGGGTGCCGGCCTCATAGCGATGGTGGGGGGATGCTGTCCCTATGCGGCGGCGCTCTTGGCCGGGCCGTGGTTCAACGGCTCAATTGCCCGCAGTCATCCGGATGACAGCCCCCTTGTCGGAGGACGACAATCCTGACGCGCGAAGCATTTGGCGCCTCCGGTGGCCAGCCGGTGGCCGGACGCCTTTGGACGGCGTAACACGGGGCAGCATAGGTCAACAAGCCGCACCTGCTCTGATCAGGCAGAACAGCACCCGGCGCCACGACCTGGCACCATTTAACACGAAGGCTCACGGTCTCATAATGCGTAGGTCTCGGGTTCGAATCCCGAAGGCGGCTCCACGGTGAACCCCAGGTCAGGCCTCTGACCTGGGGTTTTTTCTATTCCTTGACCGTGGGAAGTTGGTGCGAGGGGGCCTTTCGACCTACGCATTACGGTGCGTTGGTTGCTCCTTTGCCTGTGGGGACGACTGAGGGAAACTCGTGGATGCCCCGGCTCTGTGACCTGCGCCTTCTTCGTGTTGTGCTGCTCCTGGCGATACGGGAGGTAACGCGTGAGTCGGCCAGGGGAGCGCATCGGGACATGGCAGGGACAGGGGTGAACCCTGTTGGGCATTGCCGGGTGTTGTCAGGGGAGTTGTGTCGACGGTGGGGGAGCGGTGGTCGGCTGCTCCCCTTCGGTTCTCGGACGGGAGGGTAGTGCCTTCCCCGGCCGGTTCAGCGGAGAGAGTCTCCACCCCGCCGGTTCGTCGGAATGTGACAAGAGAGCCGAAGCGGGTGCGTCGCTGCCATGTGATGGCGGTCGGATGAGGTGAGGCGTGCGGTCATGCGCTGGTCGCGGCGGCGACGGCACCCGACACGGCGGATACGGTCGCGGCGGCTGATGTCAGGTCGGTGCTGCCGGGTACGCCTGTCGGCCGGTCGGAGACCACGACGTAGTGGGGACTGTCAGCTGCCGCGTTTCGGCCTGCGGGCCGCAGGCTGTTGCCGACGGTGATGATTACGGTGCAGCGCATCTGCGCCAGTGAGCCTTTTCCAACCTGCTGACGTGGCTGCGCACTTGGGGTGACAACGAAGCGAAGCCCCTGGTAGATGGGTTGTCGACCAAGAGAACCGTGTCCACCAGAGGCTTCGCATGCTTGTCTACCCGTCCGGCGTGGACGTGTCCAGTTCCGCCCTCCGCTTCCTTGCAGATCAGTTGCGGCGGCACCGCCGTGCCATCAACTCCCGCTGGCGACGGCTGACCGCCGGCCGCCAAGCCCTTCTCACCCTCGCCCACCTGCGCGTCGGACACACCTACGCCCAGCTCGCCACCGGGTTCGGCGTGGGGACCACGACGGCATACCGCTATGTCGCCGAGGCCGTCGACCTCCTGGCCGTCCTCGCTCCCACCCTGGCCGATGCCGTCCGCACCGCCTCGACGAAGGCGTTCGTGCTCCTGGACGGCACGCTCCTGCCGATCGACCGCACCGCCGCGGACCGGCCCTTCTACTCCGGGAAACACAAGAAACACGGCATGAACGTGCAGGTCCTCACCGATCCGTTCGGCCGACTGCTATGGGCCTCGCCGGCCCTGCCCGGAGCCGTCCACGACATCCGAGCGGCCCGCGAGCACGGCATCATCGACGCCCTCGATCGGGCCCACGTCACCTGCTGGGCCGACAAGGGCTACCGCGGCGCCGGCGGCACGGTCCGCATCCCGTACTGGGGGCGATGGGAGACACTCTCCCCGGGACAGAAGGCGGTGAACCGCTCCCACGCGAAGATCCGTGCCCTCGTCGAGCAGGCCATGGCGACCCTCAAGAGCTGGCGGCTCCTGCGCAAACTCCGGTGCTCCACCACCCGGATCACCGCCCTCATCCAGGCCGTCCTCGCCCTGCATCTGGCCAGCTCAGACCGATGATGGAAAAGGCTCAGTGTCCCGAGGTAGGCCTCGGCCGTGACCCCGGTGGGCAGGGTGAACCGCTGCGCTGTCAGGCGTCTGTTCCGCCCGGCGGCTTTGCGTACACCCGCCCAGACGCGGTCGGCTGTCACGGTGTCCCTGGTGTTCCCGGTGAGCAGGCATGCCCGCGGCTGTACGTCGATGGTGGACACCGCCTGGGGCGCCTGCCCGTGGGCGTCGTCCGCGCCCGTGGTGACGATCGCGAGTGCGCCGGCACCCGCGACGGCAAGGCAGCTTGTGGCTATCGCCATGGGCCACCGGCCGGGTCGTCTCATTGTTCGCCTTTCATGGATTCATTGTGGCTGATTGGTGTTAACCGTCAGTTTCCCTGTGAGTCATATCGGTTTGGGAAATCGCTGTTTCTGTCGGGCGGTCAGATTTTCGCTGTCGTGAAGATATTGTGATGGGACTTTCGCAGAGGTTACATTGCACCGCCTCGTATGCCGCCCTGCCTGGCCGCGCGTGGCCCTTTTGTTGATGTGCGTTCCGGTAAGGGTGGGGTGGGGTCGTGCGGCGGGTTGTGCGCTGGCATTGTTGGGCTGTCGTGGTGTCCGTGGTGCTCGCTTTCTGGGCTCAGGACGGGATGGCCTTCGCTGCGTCCCAGCAGACCGAGTCGGTGGGTACCGGGCTGTCCCGCCTGTTCACATGGCTGGGTGGGGCGGACGGTTCCGGTCCGGGCTCGGCAACAGGGTCGGCTGACCGCGTCCATCGTGCGCCGCAGACCGCCGGGCACCCGAGCGGTAAGGCTGCAGGCCGTTCCAATGGTGAACTTGCTGCTTCCACCGACCTGCACACCTCTGCGGACACCGGCCCATCCGGCACGACCTGGCGCGGCTTCGACGCACGCACGTCCAAGCGGGCGGCGGCGAAATCCGGTGCGAGCTTCGACTACTTCGACAACGCGGATGGCACATACACCCGTCGTGTGTCGCAGGGCGTGGTCAATTACCAGGATGCTGTGGGCCATTGGCAGCCGACAGACACGACCCTGAAAGCCGCCAGCGACGGGCGTCTCCAGGAGGGGGCGAACTCCCTCGGAGTGTCCTTCGCGTCGCAAGTGGTCGGTGGCGCGGACCGATTCTCCGCAACAACCCTTTCCGCGGCGACCGCATCTGTCGAAGCGCAGGCCGACACCGGGCCCGACGCTCCGCTCGCGACGATGACCATCCCGTCGGCACCGGTGCCGGAGTCCGTGTCGTGGTCGCTGTCGGGGGCGAGCAGCGTCAGCGCGTCGGTATCGGGTTCGACGGCAGAGTACGACGGGATTTTGCCGGATACGAACGTCCTCTTGGAGGCGAACGGCGACGGCATCAAGGAGTCGCTGGTCCTGAATTCGGCTGCGGCGCCCACGACCTGGGTGTTCCCGATGACGCTGACCGGTCTTTCGCTGTCGACGGCGGCCGACGGCACGGTGGAGCTGGTGGATGACGCCGGCACCGTGGTGGCCTCGCTGCCCAAGGCGTACGCTTTCGACGCGTCGGTGGACCCGGTCTCCGGTGAGCACCGTGAGAACTGGTCGGTGAGCTACGAGATCATCACCGTGGCCGGCGCTCCTGCGATACGGATGACCCTGGACCCGGCTTGGCTGCACGACCCGGCTTTGAAGTTCCCGGTGACGGTGGACCCGACGTTGACGTTGTCGACGTCCGGTCAGACGGACACCACATATGTGGAATACCCGTACGACGAGGACTTCTCCTCGGCGTCGGTCCTGAAAGTGGGGACTTACGACGGCGGTGCGCACATCGGGCAGTCGTTCATCAAGGTCCCTGGCCTGCCGGTGAACAACGGGTACCACATCACCGCGGCGAAGCTGGCGCTGTTCGACATCTGGGCGGCCACCTGCGGGTCGAGTACGTCCTACCAGGTGTTCCCGGTCGCCTCTTCCTGGAGTGTGACGGGCAGTAAGTCGTGGTCCGACCGACCGCCCACGGCGGCGGCGATCGGCACCTGGACCGGGACCGCGTCGTCCACCGTGTGCGCCAACAGCTCCCTGGATTCCGGCACCGGCCAGTGGCAGTACGTACAGATGTCGACCGGTTACTTCCAGAACATCGCGATGGGGCAGACCCCGAACAACGGGCTGTCGGTCTTCGCCTCGGGCACCGACTCGACCAGTTGGAAGCAGTTCGACTCCGACCACGTTTCCGGCTACGCCCCCATCGTCGAGCTCACCTATGCGCCGGACAAGGCGGCGGACATCTCCCGTATGTATCCGGTGACCGGCTTCACCTCCTCGACACTCACCCCACAGCTCCAGGCCCGTGTCACCGACTCCGACAGCTGGCCCGCCGCGTCGCCCACCGTCAACTTCGCGCTGTACGACGCAGCGGGCACCCAACTGGCGTCGTCCGGCTACACCTCGTCCCAGCACTGGGATGTTCCGGTGGGAACGTTGAACTGGGATACGTCGTACTACTGGACGGTGTCGGCGTACGACGGCTGGACGACGAAGACCAGCAGTACGCAGACGTTCTCCACCGCCGTCGCCCAACCCCTGGTGGCCTCCCGACTCGCGCAGAACTCCGGCCACGGCTACGACGAGGAGGCGGGCAACTTCACCACCAGCGCCACCGATGCCAAGGTCGCCACTGTGGGTCCGCCGCTTCAGGTGGACCGGGCCTACAACTCGCTGGACGTTCGTACCTCCGGCGCGTTCGGAGCGGGCTGGTCATCGCTGGCCGATATGCGCGTCCAGCCTGACGACGACGGCTCAGGAGGCGTCGTCGTAACGGGTGCCGACGGCCGCCAGCAGCGTTTCGGCCGCAACAGCTCGGAGCTGCACCAGATCGCAGGTGTGGGTGACCAGACCGGTGACGGTGTGGACGACGCGGTCGCCGTCGACCAGACGACGGGAAAGCTGTGGCTGTACAAGGGCCCCGACTACTCGGCGCTGACCCGGGGGCTGATCGGCAGCGGCGGCTGGAACGGCATGAAGTGGCTGACCGGCGGTGACATCACGGGAGACGGCATCGGCGACGTGATCGCGGCGCGCACCTCGGACGGCACCTTGTGGCTGTACCCGGGCAAGGCAGGCGGTGGTCTGAACACCGCCGTGAAGATCGGCAGCGGCGGCTGGAACGGCATGGCCAACCTCGCGCTGACCGCGCCGCTGAAGGGCGACGGCAGGAAGGACCTGGTCGCCGCCGAGACGTCCAGCAGCAAGCTGTACGCGTATCCGGTCCTGGGCGGCGGCACGCTCGACACCCGGCTCGAGATCGGCGACGGCGGCTGGAACGGCATGGCCGAGCTGATGGGCGGAGACTTCAACGGCGACGGTCGCGGTGACGTCGCCGCCGTCGAGATATCCACCGGCCTGCTCTGGCTCTACCCCGGTACGGGGTCGGGCGCGCTGGCCGCCCGGGTGCAGCTCGGCCCCGGCTGGAACAGCATGGTGGACCTGGCGCCGGTCGACGGCATCAGCGGCGACGCCACCACGGACTTCCTGGCCACGCAGAAGTCCAGCGGTATCCGGTTCCTTTACCACTCGGGTGCCTCGTTCAGCGCCGGCCATTCGTACAACACGAAGACCGCGACGGGAATGGCCGTCTACACCGCGGCCGCGGGGGAGTTCGGGACGTTCGGCCCGCTGCCGGGCAGCAACGCGGGCTGGGCGCTGCTGGACACGTCGGGCACGACCTACACTTTCGGACAGGCCTCGGGCACGTCCTGGAAGCCCACCAAGGTCAGCGACAGGTACGGTCGCAGCCTGACTCTGGCGTACGACAGCTCCGCTGAGCTGAAGCAGGTCCAGAGCTCGGTGTCGCATCGCTCCTTGTACTTCACGTGGACGACTCCGCCTCAGGCTTCGCACCCGCATGTGGCCACGGTGACCACCGACGCCGCCACTGGCGGCGACGCGGCTACTGCGGCACTGTGGACCTACGGCTACACCCGGGACGACCTGACGTCGGTGTGCCCGCCGTCCGCCACGGCCCCCGCGACCGCCTCGGACGACTGCTACGCCTACACCTACGCTGCTGGATCGAACTACCCCGCTGCCGCCCTCGACGCCGGCCCGCGCTCGTACTGGCGGCTGGACGACCCGGCAGGCAGCGGTACCACAGCGTCTTCGGTGCTGGCCAACGAGCAGACCGACGCCGGTGTCGGCACCAAGGTGACGCTCGGCGGTCAGACCGGCCCGCTGACAGGTTCGTCGGCCACCGCGGCGACTTTTGCCGGTGCGGGCTACGTCACGGTGCCTGCGGCCCCCTTGCACGCCAGCACCAGCCGTGCGGTGTCCCTGTGGTTCAAGACGTCGGGCAAGGGCGTCCTCATCGGTGACCAGGAGGTTTCGACCGCGGGCGCGACCGTGGCCACCCACACCTATGCGCCAGTGCTGTACGTGGGATCGGACGGGAAACTGCACGGACACTGGTGGAGCGCCGCCAGTTCGGGCACCGCAGACTTCGGATCGGTCTCCACCGTCAACAACAACACCTGGCACCACGCGGTGCTGTCATCGGACGGCAGCGTCCAGGCGCTGTACCTGGACGGCACGCAGCAGGACACCCTCGCCGGCGCCCCGGACGACCAGCGCAACGCGATCACCTACATTGGCGCAGGTTTCGCCCAGGGATGGCTGAACGCCCCTGCGGACGTCAGCTATTTCACCGGCTCGATCTCGGACGTCGCCTTCTACGACCACCCGCTGACCGCCACCCAGGTCACCGACCTGCGCACCAGCGGAACGAGCAGCGCATCGTTCCTGACCCGGGCGGCCAACCCGTCAGGGCGGGTCACCGCCGAAGTGACCTACGACACGGCCGCGGACCGGCTGACGTCGGTCACCGATGAGAACGGCGGTACGTACACGCTGGGCCGCCCCGTCGTCACCGGCTCCAGCGCGGTCTTCCGCTCCGCCGTTCTCGGCGCCGACCCGGTCGGGTACTGGCCGCTAGGTGACGACCCAGGTTCCTCGGACGCCGACGACGACGTCAACGGCGGTGACGGGGCCTACGACGACACCACGCTGGGGGTCGCGGGACCCTTCTCCGCAGGCGACGCCACCGCGCCGACCGCCGCCACCTTCAACGGAGTCGACTCCTCGGTGCTGCTCCCGCAGGACCTGGGCTCCGCGGCCGCGGCCACCGCTGAGATGTGGTTCAAGACCACCAAGCCGAACGGCATCCTGCTGGGCTCCGCCTCCGAGCCGCTGGGCAGCGACACGCTCGGCGAACCGCTGCTGTGGATCGGCAGCGACGGGAAACTGTACGGAGGCTGGTTCACCAGCGCCGGCACCCCGCAACTGGCAACCACCTCCACCGTGACCAACGGCGCCTGGCACCACGTCGTCCTGACCGGCACAGCGACCAAGCAGGCCCTCTACCTCGACGGGACACTGGTCAAGAGCGCCGACTTCGCCGGCACCCTCGGCGTACTCGACTACCAATACCTCGGCGCCGGCCGAACCGGCACCGGCTTCCACGCGCTGCCGGACCGCACCGACGTGTACTTCTCCGGCCAGCTCGCCCAGGCCGCCCTCTACGCCACAGCTCTGACGTCGGCCCAGGTCACCGACCAGTGGAAGGCCTACCACGCCTCCTCAGGCACCATCGCGACCGAGACGGTCCAGGTGACCGGTCCGGGCACGGGCATCGAGTCCAGCCAGTACGACCTGTCCCACGGCGGACGGATACTCTCCAGCACCGACGGCGACGACGGCACCACTTCGTACGGCTACGACACCGGCGGCTTCGTGCACACCGTCACCGACCCGCAAGGGGATGTGACCACGACCGGACACGACTCCCGGGGCAACGCGGTCTCCCGGACCACCTGCCAGGACAAGTCCGCAGCCAAGTGCTCGACGTCCTTCTTCACCTACTACCTCAACACGACGTCCGCCGACGATCCCCGCAACGACGAGATGCTGACCTCGTCGGACGGCCGCTCGGCGGACGCCGGGGACACGACCTACCGCACGACGTACACCTACGACGCAGGCGGCAACAAGCTCACCGAGAAGACTCCCGCTGTCGCGGGGCACACCGACGGCCTGATATCCCATCGGACGTACACCACGAGCAGCACCGCCGGTTACCTGCCGGGGACCACCGCCCCGGCCGGACTGCTGGCCACCACCACGACCCCGGGCGGTGCGCAGACCTCGTACGTCTACTACGCCAACGGCGACCTCGCCCAGGTGACCTCACCGTCAGGGCTGCGGACGGCGTACGTCTACGACCAGCTCGGCCGCGCCCTGACCACGACCGTCACCGGCACCGGCGTCGACAACGTCACCAGCGACACCTACGACGCCTCCGGCAGGGTGCTGACGCAGACCGCCCCACCCGTCACCGACCAGGTCAACGGTGCCGTCGTGCACACGCAGCAGACCACGTACACCTACGACCCGGACGGCAACACCCTCACCACGACCGTGTCGGACACCACCGGCGGTGACACCGCCCGTACGGCGACCAACACGTACAACGCGCACGGGCAGCTGGACACCGCGACCGACCCGATGGGTCACGTGACCCGCTACACCTACGACGCCTACGGCAACCAGGCCACCAAGACCGAACCCGGCGGTCGACACTACACGTTCACCTACGACGCGGAAGCGCGGTTGCTGACCACCACCCTGGACAACTACACGGGCTCGGCTGCGACACCTGCCACTCCGGCGGCGCAACTGCTGGAGCAGCGCACCTACCGCCCCGACGGCCGACTCGACACCGTCACCGACGCCATCGGCGTCACCACCACCTACGACTACTACGACAACGGCCTGACCAAGCAGATCACCGACATCGGTGCGTCCGGCACGGCATACGTCGACGAGCAGGACACCTACGACGCGGCCGGGAACCTCACGGAACAGCTGTCGAAGAACGGCACGCTGACGACGCGGCACACCGTCGACGCCGCCAACCGCCTGCTGACCGAGACCGCGGACCCCTCCGGCACCGGGCGCACCACCGCCTACACCTACGACGCGGACTCCCACCTACTCACCGAGGCGACCACCGATGCCGCCGGTGACCCGCCCCAGCAGTGGACCTACACCTACGACACCGCGGGCGACAAGCTCACCGCGGCCCAGCGGGCCGACGCCACCACGACCCTGACCACCACGTGGACGTACGACCAACGCGGTCTGGCCACCACGATGACCGACCCGCGGCAGAACACCTACACCTACACCTACGACGAGGCCGGCCGACCCGCGCAGACCGTCGCGCCCGCGATCACTGTCACCTCACCCGTCGACGGCAGCACCAGCACCGCCGCGCCGACCACCCTGACCGGCTACGACACCTTCGGCGAACAGACCGAGACCGAGGACGCCCGCGGCAACATCACCGTGACCGCCTACGACGCCGACGGCCGCAAGACCGCCACCACGCTGCCCTCGTACACTCCGGCCGGCGCCACGGACCCCCTGCCGGCGACCACCACCTGGACCTGGGACAGCGACGGGAACCTGACCGCCCAGACCGACGCAGCAGGCCACACCACCGACTACGCCTACGACCAGCTCGGCGACCAGGTCTCCCAGACCAACCCCGCCATCCCCGTCGCCGGGACCATGACCCGCGGCACCTGGACCAGCACCTACGACCTGGCGGGAAACCAGCTCACCCAGCAATCGCCGTACGGGGCCGTCACCCACGCCACTTACGACGACCTCGGCCGCTCCCAGAGCACCTGGAGCTACGTCTACCTCTCGCAGGACGCCGCCACCAAGGTGCAGTCCACCACCTCGTACAGCCCGGCCGGTGAGATCGCCGCCACCACCTCGGCCACCGGTCTGACGCAGTCCGCCACCTACGACGCCCTCGGCCGGACACTCTCGACCGCCGACACCAGCGGCCACACCACCCGCTACACCTACGACCTGAACGACAACACGCTCTCGACGGCTCTGCCCGACGGCAGCGGGCAGCGTACGGCCTACGACGCCGCGGGACGCAAGACCGCCACCGCGGACCTTGACACCGACGGCACCGTGCTCCGCACCACCAGCGCCACCTACGACGCCGACAGCAACCTGCTGAGCACCACCAACGCCCTGCACACCACCGAGACCTACACCTATGACGCCCTCGGTGACCTGCTCACCCAGACCGAACCGGTCGCCGCCGGGCACGCGATCACCACCGGCTACGGCTACGACGCGGCCGGCGAGAAGACCGCCTACACCAACGGCAACGGCAACACGACGTACTACACATACACCCCCTGGGGACTGCCCGATGCCAAGGTCGTCCCGGCCACCAGCACCTACACCAGCCCGGCGGACCGGACCACCACCCAGGCCTACGACGCTCTCGGCCAGGTGACGTCCAGCACATTGCCCGGCGGGGTGACCCTCACCACCACCTACGACGCACTCGGCGACGTCACCGGCCAGAGCGGTACCGGCGCCGACGCCCCCACCGCGGCGCGTACCTTCAGCTACTCCCTCGACCAGAACCTGGTCGCCACGACAGCCGGCTCCGCGCAGGAGACCTACGACACCAACGCACTCGGCCAACTGCTCGGCGCCGCGGGCCAGGCCGGCGCCAGCTCCTTCACCTACAACCCCGACGGCGCCATGCTCAGCCGCACCGACGCCGCGGGCACCAGCACCTACACCTACGACACCGACGGCCGCCAGGCCACCACCGCAGACCCGGCCACCGGCGCCACCCTCGCCTACCACTACAACAGCCTTTCCCAGCCCACCAGCGTCACCCTGGGCAGCGGACGCGACACCCGCACCTTCGGCTACGACACCCTGCACCGGTTGAAGTCCGACACCCTGAGCGGCCCCACCGGCACGCAGGTCGCCGCCGTCAGCTACGGCTACGACGACGCCGACCAGCTCACCACCCGCACCACTTCCGGTTTCGCGGGCGCCGGCACCAGCAGCTACGGCTACGACCAAGCCGGCCGCCTCACCTCCTGGACCAGCACACCCACCGGAGGAACCGCGACCACCACGCCGTACCGCTACGACGACGACGGCAACCGCACCACCGCGGGGACGAGCACCTTCACCTACGACGCCCGCGACCAGCTCACCTTCGACGGCACCACCAGCTATGGCTACACCGCACGCGGCACGATGACCGGCTCGACGGTCACCACGACGGGCTTCACCACGACCTCGACATTCGACGCGTACGGTCAGCAGGCAACCGTGGGTAGCACCGCGTACGCCTACGACGCCCTGGGCCGCACCACCACCGCCGCCGGTACGCCGCTGGCCTACTCCGGCCAGGACAACACCCTCGCCGCCGACTCCACAAGCACCTACACCCACGACTCCGCCGGCGCCCTCACTGCCGTCGCAGGCACCGCCACCCCCGCGACCCTGGCCTTCACCGATGTCCACACCGACTTGGTCGGCCAATACGCCCCCGACGGCACGACGCTGACCGGCTCCGCGGCCTACGACCCCTGGGGTGCTCCGATCGCGGCCAGCACCCTGACCGGCAGCGTCGGCTACCAGAGCGAACACACCGACCCGACCACCGGCCAGGTCAACATGCACGCCCGCTGGTACACCCCCACCACCGGCACCTTCACCTCCACCGACACCATCGACAACCCCGCCACCGGCACCTCCGTCAACGCCAACCCCTTCACCTACGGCAACGACAGCCCCCTCATAGGTACCGACCCCTCGGGACACGGCATCAACTGGGGGGACCTGGGGAAGTTCGCAGTGTTGGAGAACCCCTGGGCCGACGCCGCCGAGGTCTTCTGGAACGCCTGGACCGCCGGCTCGAACAGCATCAAGAGCTCCGACTGCACCGGATACGGGGCCGCGTTCTGCGCCATGAACTCGTCAGCGGTCACGCACAACCCCATCTACACGAACCCGGTCTACTACAACCCCGACGAAGGCGATTCCACCCATCACGGTGGCGGGGGCAGGCCCACCCACCACGGTGGTGGCGGCAGCCCCTCCCACCACCACGGCGGCGGTGGGCCCAGCGCCGCTGAGCGAGCAGCAGCAGCGGCTCGCGCGGCCGAACGCGCAGCCGCGGAGGCACGCGCCCGCGCAGAGGCCATCCGACGGCACGCCGTCGCCCTCACCGCATCCATCGGCAAGTCCACCCTCACCGCCACCTCCGCAGCCGTCGCCCAAGCACCGGCCGCAGCGATCAACATCGCCGGCGCCAGCACCTTCCTCAACAACGCCGCCTTCGCCGTCGCGGCGGGAGCAACCACAGCCGCGGTCTGCGCGACCATCGGGTGCAAACTCCCGAAGGACTCCCTCAACCAGAACTGTTCTGCCGGAACCAGTGAAGGTTGGCAGTTTCCCCTACCGCTTGATGCGCAAGATCGCGCGACCGGCGTGCTGGCCTGTGTCACCGGTAAGAGTCTCCGACCTTCGGGAACATCTCCGGTGACAGGATCCGCGAGGGCAACGCTTTCGGGATACAGTAAATCTCAGGATTACGTTGATAATGTGATGGGTCTCGACCCGGCTAAGGTGGTGAACGCTTGCCATTTGCTCGCGGACACGCTTGGGGGGTCGGGTACAGATCAGAGAAATCTGGCAACGTGCTTCAGGGGCGTGAATACTAACGACCGAAGCGCAGGCAGTCACGGGGGCAACAACATGGTAACCATGGAAAAGAGAGTGAAAAAGGCGGCGCTTGCTGGGCAGAGTGTTACCTATTTGGTAGTGCCACTGTACCGCAATGCGTCCAGTAAGGTACCTTACCGCTTCCTTCTTTCCGCGCGCGGCTACTATTCGAGCGGTGTCCCCGGGTTGCGTTCGACGATGAAGATCGACAATACGTACGGTCCGACGGGTGTAAATATGGGTTACGTCATAAAGTAGAAGGGTGAATTCTGGCATGAAAGACCGTGCTGCGGCTTCTGGGTGTTCCCCGGAATTGACGGAGCTGATGAGGCTGGTTACCCCGCCAGCTTCTGGCGGAATCCGATTGGATTGGGGTCGGGCCGTGCGAGAGTATGGTCACGGATTTCCTCGTGACTATATGGATTTTATGAGTGTGTACGGGGAGGGAGTCTTCGATGACTTCGTGTCGGTGAATGCTCCCTTCCCGGACGCCTACCCCGACGACCCCGACTCCAGTGTCCGAGGCGCAACGGCGAACGCCCGACTCATGGGAGAGGAGGATGAGTATGACGCTTCAGAGTTGCTGGTCGGGTGGGCGGACACGGTGGATGCAAATGTGCTGTGTTGGCGGATGACCGGCCCGGATCCGGATCGATGGACCACGGTGATCTTCGGCGCCGGTGATCCGTGGACCGAATTGGACTGCGGCATGGTCGAATTGCTCTGTCGTTGGGCCACCAATCGCATTCCATATTTCGGGGTTGCCCAGATGGAACTTCCATACCAAGGCAGTCGATTCCTGCGCAGCCGCGACATTAAAAGTCTTCGCCGTCAGGGTGTTGATGCGTGGGGGGGCGATCCGGCGACCTAAAAATGATCTGCTGGGCGTTACGTTTCCGTCGCGCAAGAAGGAGTGCGAGTGGTTTTGAAAAATTTGCTCCAGCTTGTCGCACCGCCAACCGCCACTAATTATGCGGTCGACTGGAGACGAGTAGCCCATGAATATAGGCATGGCTTCCCGAGGGATTATGTCGAATACGCTGACCGATATGGTGAAGGCGTCTTTGATGGATTCCTCAATGTGTTTCTCCCGTTTTCTGAGACGTACTTGAACGACCCTTCGAGTGAAGTTCGCGGAATAACAGCCGATGTGCGGCTGTCCTGCCTGATCGCGCGGCTCACGGGGGAGGTCGCGGGTGTGCGCAGTGGCGTGCGGGATGTGTACTGCGAGCCGGATGAGCTGGTCGGGTGGGGGCTCACGGTGGAGTCCGATGTGCTGTGCTGGCGGATGACGGACAGTGATCCGGACCGGTGGACCACAGTTGTCTGGAGGAGGCAGGTGCCCCCGCCGGCTTCGTGGATCGAGCTGGACTTCGGCATGGGGGAGCTGCTGTCTTGTTGGGCCGGCGATGACATTCCTGGCTTCGGGGTGTCCCAGTTGGGCCGGCCGTACCGTGGCAGCCGGTTTCTGCGGTTCGGTGATGAGCGCCGGATGCGTGCCCAGGGTATGGATCCGTGGGGTCCGGATCCCGTGGGCTGAGAGCGGGGCCGGGGGCGTCGTATCCATGAGCGTGAGGGTGCTCGTCGAGTTGGGGCGAGTGGGAGGTGGAGTGGCGTGAGCGGCCACAAGGGGCGGCTGGCGGGGGTATTTTCGGCGGCCGGTGGGGTGGCGGTCGTGCTGGTGGCGTTCCAGCAGGACGGGTCGGGGGCGGTGCTGCTCGGGATCCTGGGCGGGTTGGCGGTGATGGTCGCCGTGCAGCCGGTGGGGGCGCTGGTCGGACTGGCGGTTGTGGTGGCGGGTGGTGGTCGGGTGGGGCGGGTGGTGGTGGGGTCAGGTCCTCGGGTCGGGGCTGTGGTGGTGGGGCGGGCAGTGGTGGATGTGCGGTGGGTGCCGGTCGTCGTGGGGTTTCGGCTGCGTCGGGCGTCGGCCGGTCGCGTGGGGCTGGGGTTTCGTAGGTTCGCCGCGGTGTCGGGGCCGGTTGTGGCGGCGATGGTGCTGGTCTTGGTCGTACCGGCTCCGTACGGCTGGGCGGTCGGGGTCGGGGGCGGATTCGCACTGCTGGCACTGCTGTTCACTCCGGGGGCGGCCCCTCGAGGGTACGCATCTGCAGCGTGAGGGGTCAGAGGAAGATGCCGGTGCAGCCGAGGGAATAGCTGCCCGGCCGGGGGCAGAAGGCCAGGCCGTGGGGGGTTGGCGCAATGCACACGGGTAGGGCGCTCCAGGGTTGGCAGAGGCTACGTATGGTTGGGATGGCAGATTTCTGGTGCGGTGTTTGTCCGCTTGCTACAGCCGCGTTGCCAGGGGAATCGGTGTCAGCGGCTGGCGTACTCGTGGAGCGAGCAGTCGTCCCTCGGTCCGCGGGTGTCGGATGGCCTGGCCGACTCGACGCTGGTTCTATGACGTTGCTGCCGGTGCTCCGAGAACGCTGCAAGGGGAGCGCGAGGGGAGCGCGGACGCCTTTGGACGCGGCAGTATGAGACGGCATCAGGGGATCGGGCACGTGTCTCTTGACCAGCCAAAACAGGATCCGGCGGCACTCCGTGGCATGGTGCGTCACGAACGCTCGCGTACTCGTAATGCGTAGGTCTCGGGTTCGAATCCCGAAGGCGGCTCACCAAAACCCCAGGTGTGAAAGCGCGCAAGACCTGAGCGACTGACGGCGGCGGAGCCGCCCCGCTTCCCACCCCACGACGAGAGGGGCAGCACCCCCAAAGGTGCCCCTTCGCGTCACCCCCGGCCCGAGAGCGTTGGCGACAGCTTCCAGCCCAAGGACATTCGCGTCCTTGACCAGTTACGACATCGTGCGGCTCGATCAGCTCGTTCGCCAACTCGGTTGCGTCCGAGCCTGTGAGAACGCGGTGGATCACAAGGCTCGGGTCCGATTGCGGTGCTTCGCTCAGTGCGTCCGCGCCTTCTCCGCCAACGATGATCAGGTGGAACAGTCCGGCCTTGGCAGCGGCTTTGCCGACCTGCTGATGCCGGTACAAGGCTTCTGGTCCCCGTTCCGCCATGCGTTCGAGGACCGCCAGCCTTCGATGACCGACGCCGATGTCGGCCAGCCACTTCTTGCCCAGTCCGGGATGCCGCCCATGCCGGCCACGACGTCGACGACAAGCTGCTCGGACCACCCCCGCCTGCGCGGGGAGAACGGTAGCGCGCCGACTTGATGACGGCCATGGTGCTTCAGCTCACTCATCGGGCTGTCCAGATGTCGCAAAAACGGCCGTGCGGCTCGCAGCCCCGAGACAGCGTGGACCTATGGAATCGATCCTTGGGACACTCATCGCGGTAATCGGAACGCTCGCGGGCGCCGTTGTATCGACGCTTGTCCAGTCCCGCCAGAACAGGGCATCTGACGAGCGGGCCTCCTCTCAGCAGGTCCGACAGGAGCGGCTCGCCGCCTACAGCGGATTCGCGACGGCCATCGCCACCCTCCGAGGTGCAGAGATCCAGCGGTGGATAGCCAAACACGACCATGGCGCCGACTCTGCGGCGTACGCGGAGGCCAAGGCAGAGAACTTCCGAGCTCGTACGGCGGCACGCAGTGCTCTCACCCAGGTACAACTGCTGATAGAGGATGAAGAATTGCTCGCCGCGGGCCGCCGCACGCTGGGGGTGACCATCATCATCCACGAAGGGAGCGAGGTCGCCCTCATGCAGGAAGACGCCGACGCGTCACGGCACGGACTTGATGTCTTCCTTTCCCTTGCGTCTCGTAAAGGGGGGATCTTGCGGCCAGCACCTATGCCCATGGCCGGATAGTGATCACGTGCCGGTGAGTGCGAGTACCCAGTCCCTGTCGTGGCGCAGGCCACCGCCGGTCTACTGCCGCAACCGCTGCTCACCAATGCCGCGCTGCTGTCCGCGCTCGCCCGCCTCGATCCCGGCGCCGGCGTCGACCAGCTGGCGTACGCGGCCCGCCGAGTGTTCCTCACCCGCGCCGCTGGAGGGACGTCACGAGCGCCGACCGCAGTGTCGCGGCGTGGGTGACGGTGTCAGCCGCTGGGACCCGGGTGGAGACGCTAACGGTCGGCGGCCGGGTCCACGTCGACGTCCGGGCGCCGCTCGGAGAGCTGGAGCCGGAAGACGAGTTCGACGACTACAAACCGGTCTGCGACTGCCCCAGGGTTCCGAGCGACTGGTGTCAGGCGTGCGCTGGTTGCGCGGCCTGCGGGAGTGCACCCACCGCCAGGGCCGGGCGTAACGCTGACGGAGAGTGAGCGTTACACCAGCCCGAGAGCCAGGCGCCGCGCGTTTTTCACATCGCCCAACACCTGACATCGAACAAACAGCAGATCAGCGCGGCTCTCGTTACACCACCACCGCGCCGACGTAGTGGCCAGGAAGTGTCCGCTTCTCGTGCTGATCTGGCTCCCAGAAGGCCGATTAGGCTCCATCCGTGCAGAACGTGCCAGTGTCACGTCCCGTTGATCTCACCGAATGTGAGCACCTGAGTCACCTTGTCGGGGCAGACCTGGGCGGCCGTCATGCCGCTCTGCGGCCGCCATTCCTGATATCGGGTTGGTGGTACTACCCAAGTCGATGCTGGACCTCAGCCATCCCGCTCTGACACGTTTTTGAAGTCGCCCCGCGAGGTGCGGCCGACTCCTCCTCCAAGGGAGAGTCGCGCCGTCTTGCTGTCCGATGGCGCCCGACTCCCCGGAAGGGGTGGAGGTCCCCGCGACCACGCGACGGGCCTGGACACCGGGGCCCGGCTGGGCCTCCTTGAGCCGAAGGGCCGGCGATGACCGGACAGATAGACCTCGCCTTCCTCGTCTTCCTGATGCTGAGCGGCGCCGCGGTGTACGGGGCGTACCGCAATGAACGGCTGGGAGCCGCCCTGATGGTCGGCATGGGCGTCATGACACTGCTGTACCTGGTGGTGGCCAACTCCAGCCCGGCCCCCCAGCCGGTTGCACCCCCTTCCCCAGCCATCACCACAGACCACCCCCGCCTGCGCGGGGAGAACTCGACACCGGCTGCCGTGCCGAGTGCGATCTGCGGACCACCCCCGCCTGCGCGGGGAGAACCCGTGGGTGGTGACGATGTTGACGCCGACGACCGGACCACCCCCGCCTGCGCGGGGAGAACCTCGGCGGTCACTCCCTGGCCGTGAACGCGTACGGACCACCCCCCGCTGCGCGGGGAGAACGACGAGGACGTGCAGGAACTCGTCAGCATGATCGGACCACCCCCGCCTGCGCGGGGAGAACGAGGAGTCGTGGACGATTCCGCACTCCTGGGACGGACCACCCCCGCCTGCGCGGGGAGAACGCGATGGTCTCGACATTGACGTGGTCGGTCTGCGGACCACCCCCGCCTGCGCGGGGAGAACCAGTCCACCTTCTTCGCCGCAGCGGTGGTCGGCGGACCACCCGCCTGCGCGGGGAGAACGCCGACGCGCCACAGCGCTCGCCCGACGTGAGCGGACCACCCCCGCCTGCGCGGGGAGAACTCGGCGGTCTGGTTGCGGTAGGCCCACAGATCCGGACCACCCCCGCCTGCGCGGGGAGAACGCCGTCGTCCAGCGGGCTGGCAGTGCCGGATCCGGACCACCCCCGCCTGCGCGGGGAGAACACCCCGGACCGTGGCGCGGTCGCGGGGTACTCCGGACCACCCCCGCCTGCGCGGGGAGAACCGGCCGCCCTGCTGCTCTTGGCCGCCGCAGGCCGGACCACCCCGCCTGCGCGGGGAGAACTGAAGTCGCCGTGGGGCACCAAGACGATCAGCCGGACCACCCCCGCCTGCGCGGGGAGAACCCCTCTACCACCTGCGGGTTTAGAGAGGGTTTGCAATCCCTTGACTCGGCAACCGCAGGCTCATGAGATGAGTCTGGCAGAAGCCGGAGCACATACGTTGAGGGGGCAGTACGGGGAGGGCCTGAGGGGTGTGCGCGGTGTTGCTGTTGCCACTGAATGACCGTCGAGTCTCCAGCCCCGAACGGCTCCCGCGGAAGGCTCGGGCTCGCTGGAGCGTCGTGTCAGGGACGGTGCCGGCGCCGGCTTTCGCCAGGGACTTTTCAGGGACTTTCAGCTCTGTCGGAGGGACTTCCGAGGGACTTTTTGCTCCACAAGCCTGGGAGGCTCCGACAGAGCTGAAAGACGAGAAGGGGTCTGGTGCAGGGCTGCGGGATCAGCACTCGATGACGTTGATCGCGAGGCCGCCGCGGGCGGTCTCCTTGTATTTGACCTTCAAGGGGTCGCGGAGCCACGGGTCACCTCAGCTCGAGCTGAAGTGCCCCGTCGCGGCGCTGCGAACGGGGAGCAGAGGCAGTGGTCTTTGCGCGAGCGGAGATTGCCCGTCATGCGTAGAAGCCGGTCGACGGTTGGCGCTGGTGCTCTCTGGGCGAGTGGAGGCGGTCCAGTGATTGTTCCGGGAAGGGCCCAGCGTGGTTTTGTGCGAGTGTGCGACCTTCAGTCCCCCTGACAGTTGGCTGTGCGCCGGGTGCTCGGTGACCGTCATCCCTGCGGATCTGCGGCCCTTTATCGGGATTCGGCGGCTCGTCCAAATCCGCTGTGAAGATGCACGGTGCTGGCCATCCGGGCGGATCTGCTTGGAGCGGGTCGACGAAGTAGGGGAGATGCTCATGCCGACGGCGCAGTTTATGGACGCCAAAGAGACGGCCGAGTACTTGAACATGTCGGTCCAGTGGGTGTATCGCGAGGCGCCGCGGGTGGGGTTGGTGCCGTACAAGTTCGGGAGGGGGATGAATGCGAAGATCCAGTTCAAGGTTTCCGAGGTACAGGCATGGGTCAGGCAGCGGCGGACTGCCGGCTGATCTCGTGGTGCCGACGGGCCCTCTTTCCTTGGCTAGGGCAGGAGGGCCCGCCCTTGGTTATGCGGCCAGGCCGAGGTCCAGGATCTTGGCGGCCTTGTTGATCGAGCCGGGCATCAGGTGGCGGTAGATCCTGAAGGTGATGTCGAGGCTCCGGTGGCCCATCCACTCGGCGACGTCGGTGATGGGTATGCCGTGGGAGAGGCAGTTCGAGGCGAAGAAGTGGCGGAAGCCGTAGAGGGTCATGCCGTCAGGAACCTCGACGGCTCCGGACTTCTTGATGCGCTGCCACTGGTTGGACAGGCAATAGTACGGATACGGCTGGCCGGAGTCGCGCGGGTGGCGCAGCAGGTACCCGTCTACGGTGCTGTGGGTGTCCGCGTACTGCTGGATGGATTTGCGGACCCTGGCGGGCAGGGGGACGTCCCGGTACTCGCCCGTCTTGCGGTGCTTGAGCCTGGCGTAGGTGTTGGTGGTCTGGTTGACCTGCTCGCGGACGCGGTAGGTGGCGTCGGCGACGATGTTGTCGAGGTGGACCGCGGCTGCTTCGCCGTTGCGCAGGCCGCAGCCGCTCATAAGCTCGGCGATCAGGCCGAAGGCGTCATCGCCTACCGTGCGCAGACCATCGAGCTGGGCCAGGGACGGGATCACCGCACGGCTCGGGTCGTATTGCGGGGGCTGGACGCCGTCCAGTGGGCTGTCGTCGTAGAGGCCGAGCCGGTGGGCGTCGAGAAGGATCGCCTTGAGCTTGTCGAAGGTGTTGGACTGTGTCGCCAGACCTACGCCGCTTCGCTCCATGGACTGGATGAAGGCGTCGACGACTTTGTGGTCGAAGCTGCTCATCCGGCGGCTCGCGAACGCCGGCAGCAGGTGGTGTTTGAGGAGGGAGTCCAGGTGCCGAAGTGAGCCGTCGGCGAGGTGGCGCTGACCAGCGCGCCACTCGGCCGCGAAGTCGGCGAACTGCATGGGGCCGTACTTGCGGATGCGTTCTGCCTTGCTCCGGTTGTGGGTCTGCGACTTCTTGGCGCGGAAGATGTCGGTGAGCCGCTCGATGGCGGCGTCCTGGCTGGTGAAGCCGGATTCCTCGACCTGTTTGCCGGAGGCGTCGCGGCACCTGATCTTGTAGGTGTGGGGGCACTTCGACCAGCGCGAGGCGGGGTGCTCGCACTCCTTGAAGAACGCGCCCATTCCATGGGGCAGTGCCTTGGTGGCCATCTCTGTTCGACTCCTCGGCGTCCAGTGCTGACGTTTTGCTGACCGCCGAGGGTGGTTCACCCTCCTGAGCTGGGAAGAGTCCCCAACTGTGTGGTATGTGGTGGAACTTCATAGGGAGATCCGCGCCCTTTATCAGAATTCCGCGGTGGGCCCAAACCGCGGGTGATCCCCCATGGTGCGTGTTCAACACTGCTACTTGGGGAGGTCAATGTGGAGCGTCGCGGGGCAGCGGATTCCATGAGTTCGGCGGGTACACGCACGTCACAGGTGGCGGAAGAGGTGCCGGTGTGCAACTCCGCTGGCAGTTCTGGTGATGCCGAATGGATTGACGGGTTTCTCAGTTGTGCCCCTGATCTCGAGGACGTGGAGGTGGCGCAGTTGCGTTGGATGATCTATCGCTTGGCGTCCTGAGGCCGCCTGGTGGCCCCCTGCGCCAGGGGGCCACCAGGGGGTCAGGCCGCGATTTCCTGCGGGCTCCTCCAGGTGGGGTGCAGGCGTTCGCGGAGGCGCTGGGTGCGGGTACTTCCGGGGGTATTGGCTGGTGGCAGGACGGTCACTGCGTGGAGGTAGCGGCGCAGGAGGGCGCGGCGCTGGTTGACCGTGCCTTTGCGCCAATCCGATGCTTCGACAGTGTGTGTGCTCGGGCGGCGAGAGGAATCGGCTGCTGCCAGGGCGTCCTGGAGGCCGGATATCTTCCGGTTGATTGCGGCGACCAGGTGGAAGAAGTCCTCTTCGGTCAGACCGGTCTCGGCGAGGTTGCCGGTTGTCCAGCGGTCGACCAGGTTCTGCTTGCGGGTGAGCTCACCGGCCAGGGTGGCTTGGAGGTCGGTGAGGATGTCGGCGTGTGCGGGGGCGCTGTCCTGTGGTGCGGGACTGGTCAGGAGCTGGGTGAAGTAGGCGGTCATGGCCTCTTCGACGGCCTTCTCGGCGGGTTCGGCGCTGATGGAGGTGCTCGCGCATCCGCCGTGTGCGGAGGGCGGGCAGCGGTAGGTGCGGCGGTTCTCCCTGGGGGAGCGGTGGCCGACCAGGCCGCGTTGGCATTTGCCGCAGCGCAGGATGCCTGAGAGCAGGTACTTGGCGGAGACGGCGGGCCGATTGCTTCCGGCTGGGATGCCGGCGTTCTGGCGGCGCAGTTGCAGCTCGAACTGGACCTGGGACCACTGGCGGGGGTCGATGATGCGGTCCCAGCTGCCGAGGAGCGGGTGGCCGTTGTCGTCGAACAGGACGCGGGACCAGCCGTCCCAGTCGGTGGCGGGGTCGACGCGGTGCTTGCCGCCGTAGGAGACCATGCCGGCGCAGCGGGGGTTGCGCAACATCTTGTTGATCATGGTCGAAGACCAGGTGCGAGCCTCGGGCGGTGGGACATCACGCCGGTT
Source organism: Streptomyces sp. NBC_00433 (assembly GCA_036015235.1). NCBI lineage: Bacteria > Bacillati > Actinomycetota > Actinomycetes > Kitasatosporales > Streptomycetaceae > Streptomyces > Streptomyces sp. NBC_00433. Next base: position 8,671,590 of record CP107926.1, read on the forward strand.
GAGGTCGGTGGCCATGCTGTAAGCGGTCTCGCCCAGGAGGCAGCCCGCAAAGATGCCCTCGACGACGGCCGCCTCCACGTCGAGCAGCCTGCCCTTGTTCACCCCCCCCTGCGGATCCAGCCGTAGGCGATGCGGCCCTGGATCCTGCCCTGCTGGGCCGCGGCCAGGTGCATGCGGGCGACACGGCGGGAAGTGTCCTCGGAGGATTTCAGGGCCATCACGCACATCATGCGGGCCATGTGCCGGTCGTTGTCGTTGATCAGATTCATTCGGCCGCCGGTGGCACCGATCGCGGGCCGCTGGACGTATTCGATGATGTCGATCAGGTCTTCGAGGTCGCGTGGCTGGCGGACCAGGCGGTCCAGGTCGTAGAAGACGACCCCGTCGATGACCCCGGCTGCCAGGTCGGCCAGCAGTTGGCGGAACTTGGGCCGGATGACCACCCAGTCGATCGAGCCGTCGGGACGGACGACCTTGCGTTTCTTGAACGCCGAGGTGTCGTTCTCCCGGTAGACCTTCGCGAACCGGCTCCACCGCAAGCGATGCCGGGTGTCCTCGGCGTCGTCGCTCTGCCGGTCGACACCTGCCTCCAGGCCGAAGCGGTTCGAGGAGATCCGCACGTACGCCCCGGGCCGCTTGGGAACGTAGGCGGACAGCTGGTCGAACAGGTTGAGGGTGACGCCGCGGCCTCGTGTCTGCGGCGGGATCGCCAGGTCGTCCCACGGGGACAGGATCGTGGTCATGAGTTCAGCTCCGGGTACTCGTGCCGTCCGGCGCCGGGCAGGCTTTCCGCGGGCGCGGGGTTCGGCGGTGCCGCGATCCGCTGTGGGGCTTCGCGGGGCCGTGTGGATACTGGGGCCATGCGAATCGATTTCGACCCGGCCGAGCTGGACCGCAACACCTTCTACCGGCTGCTCACCGCGACGGTCGTGCCGCGGCCGATCGCCTGGGTGTCCACGACCTCGGCGGCGGGGACCGACAACCTCGCCCCGCACAGCTTCTTCTCGGTGTCCTGCGTGAGTCCGCCGGTGGTGCAGTTCACCTCGGTGGGGCGGAAGGACTCGGTGCGCAATGTCGAGGAGACCGGGCAGTTCGTGGTCAACCTCGCGCCCGAGCACCTGTTCGAGGAGATCAACGCGACCGGGACCGAATTCCCGCACGGGGTCAGCGAGTTCGACGAGGTCGGGATCGCCAGGGAGCCGAGCCTGCGGGTCAAGCCGCCGCGGGTCGCCGCGTCGCCGGTCGCGTTGGAGTGCGAACTGCACAGCACGGTCAGGCTGGGGGACTCCACCGTCGTCTTCGGGCGGGTCGTCCACGCGGCCGTGTCCGAGGCCGTGCTGACCGACGGGCACCCGGATGTGCACAAGCTGCGGCCGCTGGCCCGGCTGGGCAAGGACGAGTGGAGCACCCTCGGCGAGGTGCTGGAGATCAAGCGGATCTCCGTGCAGGAGTGGCAGGAAGGCCGTCGTCGCTGACCTCGGGGGCCGGCGCGGTCGCGTCGGCCGCGGTACGGGAACGGGCGCGCGCGCCGCGGGCGACCACCGCCGCGGCCACGCCCGTCACCCCCAGGAAGCCCAGCGCCAGCAGGAAGACCGGTGAGGTCGGGGAGGCGGCGCGGCTGCCGGCCACCACGTAGGCGGCGGTGTTCGCGGCGCTGCCCGCCGCTGTCGCGGTGAGGAAGGGCAGCAGCCGGATACGGGAGACCGCCGCCGCGTAGTTCGCGGCGGCGAAGGGCACGCCGGGGAAGAGCCGCAGCGCGAGCGTGCTGCGGAAGCCGTGCCGGCTCAACTGCCGGTCCAGCGACAGCGCGACCCGGCCGCGCAGCAGCGGGCGCAGCGCGTCCCGGCCGAGGAAGCGTCCGAGCAGGAAGGCCAGGCCGGCGCCGAGCACCGTGCCGCCGATCGCGGCGGGCAGCCCGGCGTGGATGCCGTAGAGGGCCCCGGCCGCGGCATTGAGCAGCGGGCGGGGCACGAAGGCGACGGTGCACAGGCCGTACGCGACGGCGAAAAGCAGCACCGCCGTACCGCCCGAGGTGTGCGGCTGCCAGCCGTGCGCGGTCATCAGCCGCTGCGGGTGCCAGGCCAGCACCGCCGCTCCGGCCGCCGCAAGCAGCAGCACGAGCACCGCGAACCTGGCCCACGGCGACAGCAGGGCGCGTGAGCAGCGGACGGCGAAGGCTACGCGGTGCGGCACCCCGGGAGCCTAACGCGATCCGACGCGCGAAGGTGCCGCGGGAGCCCCGAGGGCCGGCCGCCCGCGCCGTCACGGCCGGGCTGCGTCCGCACCGCGATCGACCGCCGGTGCTCGTACGGTGGCGCTGCCACGTGCCGCCGGCGCCCTACGCCCCCTCCGCCGTCGCCGACTCCCGCCCCTCGACCGGAACCGGCTGCGGAACCGGCTGCGGAACCGGCTGCGGAACGGAAACCGGCGCCGCGGCCACCGCACCGGACGGCGTACCCCGGTCCAGGACCCCCGCCGTGATCGCCACCGCCAGTCCCACCACCGTGAGCACCGCGCCGACCAGCGCGGGGGAGGTCCAGCCCCAGCCGGCGGAGATGGCGGCGCCGCCGAGCCAGGCGCCGCCGGCGTTCGCGAGGTTGAAGGCGGAGTGGTTGGAGGCGGAGGCGAGGGTGGGAGCGCGGCGGGCCTTGTTCATCACCAGCATCTGGAGCGGGGTGGTGGTCATGAAGCCGACGGCGCCCAGCACCAGGACGGCGACAGGGGCGGTCACCTTGGACTGGGCGGCGTAGTGGAAGCCGACCAGGACGACGGCGAGCGCGGCCAGCGAGCCGTAGAGGGTGGGTCGCAGGGCCCGGTCGGTGAGGGGGCCGGCGGCGAGCGCGCCGAGGGTCATGCCGATGCCGAACAGCGCGAGCAGGATCGTCACGGTGGCGTCGGAGTAACCGGTGACCTCGGTCATCATCGAGGCGAGGTAGCTGTAGACGGCGAAGACCCCGGCGAAGCCGAACACCGCGGTCAGCAGGCCGAGCAGCACCTGCGGTTCGCGCAGCGCCCGCAGTTCCCTGACGAGCCCGGGCGGCTCCTCCTCCGCCTGCCGCGGCACCAGCAGGGCGAGCGCGGCCAGCGAGAGCAGGCCGATCACGGTCACCACCAGGAAGGTGGCCCGCCAGCCCAGGTGCTGGCCGAGCAGGGTGGCGGCGGGCACGCCGACGATGTTCGCGATCGTCAGGCCGAGGAACATCGCGGCGACCGCCCGCGCCCTGCGGTCCTCCGCGACCAGCCGGGACGCCACGACCGCGCCGACGCCGAAGAAGGCGCCGTGCGGCAGCCCGGCGAGGAAGCGACCGGCCAGCAGCGTGCCGTAGCCGGGGGCGACGGCGGAGGCGGCGTTGCCGACGGTGAAGAGCGCCATCAGCAGCAGGAGCATCCGCTTGCGCGGGATCCGCGCGCCGAGCCCGGTGAGCAGCGGGGCGCCGACGACGACGCCGATCGCGTACGCGGACACCAGATAGCCTGCGGTGGGTACCGACGTGCCGAGGTCGTCGGCGACGTCGGGCAGCAGGCCCATCATCATGAATTCCGTGGTGCCGATACCGAAGGCGCTCACCGCGAGGGCGAGGATGGCCAGGGGCATGGAGCTTCCTTCGAACGGGTCGGGCTGCGGGTGGGGCTGCGGCGGGCGGGGCCCGAGACGGACGGGGACGGGACGGCGGGCCGCCGCTCGGGCGGGCGTCTAAGTTCACCGACGGAACAAATCCTCTCACCTCGCGGAACCCCCCACGTCACCGGCAGGTGACGACCACCCGACATCCGGGCGTCGCCCGTATCGCAGAAGTCCGCATGCGCGACGACGGGCCCGTCCAACCGCCCCGGCCCCTAAAACCCTTCGACGCGGCCCGGCCCGCCCGCCATGATCGGGGCATGTTCCGGCTCGCCTTCCTCGCAGACGCCACCGCAGCAGCGGTCGCGTCGAAGGCTGCCTGCGCCGCCCCGGCCGCATCCGCCGCCCAGGCGCTCCGGAACGCATCCTTCGACGGCGCCCGACGCTGACCCTCCCCGGACCGACGTCCGATGGGACCCCGCACGGGGAGGGTCGGCCAGGCCCAGGGGTCCACGACAGAACTCGGCGTCCCAGGAGGAGACACCGTCATGTCCAAGCAGGCGTACGTCCGCAGCAAGCCGCATCTGAACATCGGCACCATGGGTCATGTCGACCACGGCAAGACCACCCTCACGGCGGCCATCACCAAGGTCCTCGCCGACCGGGGCAGAGGCACCTTCGTGCCGTTCGACCGGATCGACCGGGCGCCTGAGGAGGCGGCCCGCGGCATCACCATCAGCATCGCGCACGTCGAGTACGAGACCGCCACCCGGCACTACGCCCACGTGGACATGCCGGGCCACGCCGACTACGTCAAGAACATGATCATCGGTGCGGCCCAGCTGGACGGCGCGATCCTGGTCGTCTCGGCGCTCGACGGCGTCATGCCGCAGACCGCGGAGCATGTGCTGCTCGCCCGGCAGATCGGGGTGCGGCACATCGTCGTGGCGCTGAACAAGGCGGACGCCGGCGACCCCGAGCTGACCGACCTGGTGGAGCTGGAGGTGCGCGAGCTGCTCACCGCGCACGGCTACCCCGGCGAGGAGCTGCCGGTCGTGCGGGTCTCCGGGCTGCGCGCGCTGGAGGGCGACCCGCGCTGGACGGCCGCGACCGGCGAGCTGCTGGACGCGATCGACGCCTACGTGCCGGTGCCGGTGCGCTACACGCGGGCGCCGTTCCTGGTGTCGGTGGAGAACGTCATGACCATCACCGGGCGCGGCACCGTCGTGACCGGCGCGGTCGAGCGCGGGACGGTGGCGCCCGGCGACCGGGTGCAGCTGCACACGGCCGCGGGGGAGGTGCTGACCAGCGTGGTCACCGGACTTGAGACCTTCGGCAGGCCGATGGACTCGGCGCAGGCCGGTGACAACGTGGCGCTGCTGCTGCGCGGTGTGCAGCGCGGCCAGGTGCGGCGCGGCGACATCGTCGCGGCGCCGGACAGCGTCGCACCGCACCGCCGCTTCACCGCGCGCGTCTACATCGTGCCCGCGGCGGAGGGCGGCCGGCACACCCCGGTCGCCACCGGCTACCGGCCGCAGTTCTACATCCGCACCGCGGACGTGGTCGGCGACGTCGACCTCGGCCCGGCCGGGATGGCGCTGCCCGGTGACACGGCCGACGTCACCGTCGACCTCGGCCGCGCGCTGCCGCTGGAGCCGGGGCTCGGCTTCGCCATCCGCGAGGGCGGGCGCACGGTCGGCGCGGGCACGGTGACCGCGCTGCTCTGAGCCCTGCCGCTGCCCGGTACGTTGTCACGTACCGGGCAGCGGCAGGCCGATCACGCGGGCGGGCGACAATGGCCCGGTGAACGAGGACGAGGACCGGCCGGAGCCGGACGACGAGCGGGTGCCGGTGGTGCGGAACGTCGACTTCGGGACGGCCAGGCTGCTGCCCGACGTCGACCGCGACCGGGCCTGGCTGCTCACCGTCGACGGCGCGCCGCAGTCGTACGTGGACCTCGACGCCCCGCGGCACCTGGAGTTCGAGTACGTGCGGCGTATCGCTTACGCCGTCGAGGCCGCCTTCGGCCCGGGGGAGCCGCTGGACGCGGTGCACCTCGGCGGCGGGGCGATGACGCTGGCGCGCTGGCTCGCCGTCGAGCGGCCCGGCTCGCGCCAGCAGGTCGTCGAGGCGGACCGGCGGCTGGCCGCGCTGGTCGCGGAGGTCCTGCCCTTGCCCGACCCCGCGGTGACCGTGGACGTCGCCGACGCGCGGGCCTGGCTGGCGGACGCGGGCGCCGCGGGTGCGGACCTCGTGGTGGCCGACGTCTTCGGCGGCTCCCGGGTGCCCGCCGCGCTGACGTCGGTGGAATTCGTACGCGACGCGCTGCGCGTGCTGCGCCCGGACGGCGTCTACCTGGCCAACATCGCCGACGCCGCGCCCTTCGCCTTCCTGCGCTCGCAACTGGCCACCGTACGGGCGGCGCTGGCGGAAGGCGGCGACCTGTGCCTGATGGCGGAACCCGGGGTGCTGCGCGGCCGCCGCTACGGCAACGCGGTGCTGGTCGCGAGCCGCCGCCCGCTGCCGGTCGAGGAGCTGTCCCGGCTGTGCGCCGGCGACGCCTTCCCGGCCCGCGTCGTCCACGGCTCCGACCTGTCCCGCATGACCGGCGGCGCCCGCCCGGTCGACGACGCCTCTGCGACGGCCTCACCCCCGCCGCCGGAGGGCGCCTTCACGGTCGGCTGACCGGCCTCGGAACGTAGGGTGCCTGCGGACCTGGCGTCATGCCGCCGGGTCGGCCGCCACCGGGGTACGCACCTCCGGCGCGGCCGCCCGGTGCGGCCTGCGTTCCATCCGGCGGACGTCGGGCAGCAGCAGGACCGCGGCCGTCAGCAGGACGATCAGGCCCGCCGAGCCCCACAGCGCCCGGGTGCGGCCGAAGAGCGAGGCGGCCGGGCCTGCCAGGGCCAGGGCGACCGGGGTCAGCCCGACCGAGCCCATCCAGTCGAAGCCCGCGACCCGGGACATCAGGTCCTCGGGGATCTCCTGGTGCATGGCGAGCATCCAGTTGACCGCGAAGACCTCGATCGCCACCCCGCAGGCGAACATCACCGCGGCCAGCGCCCAGGCCGGCAGCACCAGCGCCAGCGCGACCGCGGGCAGGGCCGCCGGGAAGACGCAGAGCGTGCCCACGAGCAGGATGCGGCGCGGCCGCCAGCGCATCATCAGCACCGCGCCCACCGCCGTGCCCGCCCCGGCCGCGGCCAGCGCCAGGCCCCAGGGTCCGGCGCCGCCGAGGCGGTCCCTGGAGACCAGCGGCCCGTAGACCGCCTCGACCGCGGTGAACATGCCGTTCACGACGGCGAACTGCACCACGATGCTCCACAGCCAGGACGTGGACGCCACCACCTGCCAGCCCTCGCGCAGTTCACGCAGCATGCCGCCGGCCTTCGGCTCCCTGGGGGTGTGCGCGACGTCGATGCGGGACCGCATCGCCGCGGCCACGGCGAAGCCCGCCGCGTCGACCGCCAGCACCCAGCCGGCCCCGAACGCGGCGACCAGCGCGCCGCCCAGCGCGGCGCCGCCGATCCCCGCCGCGTTCGTCGCCAGCCGGTAGACGGAGATGGCCGGGCCCGCGCTCGCCGGCTCGACGGTGGACAGGACCAGGCCCTGGGCGGCGGGGGTGAAGAAGGCCACCGCGCCGCCGCCGACCGCGGTCAGCGCGGCCATCTGCCACAGCGTGGCGTGCCCGGTCAGCACGAGGACGGCGAAGAGCGCCTGCGAGCCGGCGTTGACCGCGTTGGAGACGGCCATCACGCGCTGCCGCGGCAGCCGGTCCGCGACCGCGCCGCCGACCAGCAGCAGCACCACCATCGCCAGGGTGCGGGCGGCGGCCACCAGGCCGACGTCGGTGGCGCTGCCGCCGGACTCGATGACCGCGAAGGCCGCGGCGATGGTGGCGCCGGAATTGCCGATGCCGGTGACGAACGACGCCCCCACCAGCAACCGGAAATTCCGCCCCGCCCAGGGCGGAAGGCGCAGCGGGCGGGCGTGGTCGTGTTCTGCCATCAGGGGACTATCGCCGACGCCCGGCGGACTGCCAAGCGGATTAGGCGGCGGCCGAAGAGCGCAAGGCCGCCGCCGCAGACCGTACGGCCGCCGCCGTCTACTTGCTCATCGGGCGGATGGAACTCTTGATCCTGTCGATCACGGCCTGCGTGATCTGGTCGGGCACGCCCTGCCGGGCCCACAGCACCCACACCACGGGCGTCGGCTTGGCCTGCGCCGGGTCGAGCCAGGCCACGGTGTAGGCGATGCCGTCCGAGGCGCACTTCTCGGTCTTGGGCACCGAGGTCATGGTGGCCTGCGCCTGCCAGCCGGTGATGCCGTAGGCATTGTGGAAGGCCTTGCTGTTCAGCGGCTTGGAGACGGTGCCCTTGCCCTTCTCCTGGAAGGCCCACTTCGCCCAGGCCCTGGCCTCGTTCTCGGCGGCGGCCTGGAGGCTCGACGCCCCGGCGCCGCCCTTGGTGCCGGAGCCGGCGTCGGCGACGTCGTTGTCGCCGACCTTGCAGGCGGTCTCCTTGTAGTACGCGGGCGCGCCGACGGCGACCTGCACCTTGCCGGAGTCGTCGGCGAAGCCGACGGTCATGCTCTCGCTGCCCACCGTCCAGTCCGGCGGCACGTCGAAGACCGAGTTGCGCTCCTGGCGCTTGACCGCCTGCCAGCCGGGGACGACCGGCGAGACGTCGGTCGAGCCCTGCGGGCCGCGCGGGTCGTCGCCGCCGGTGGCCCCCGGTTCCTGGGTGCCGGTCGCGGTCGGCGTGGGATCGGCCGTCGGGGACGCGGGCGAGGTGGCCGTGGCGGGCGGGGTGGTGGTGTCCTGCGCGTCGGTCTTCTTGTCGCCGCCGGAGACCAGGACCACCGTGACCGCGGCGGCGGCTGTCACCGCGAGGGCCGCGCCGATGGCGACCCAGACGGTCGTCTTGCCGCGGCCGCCGGGCGGGCGGGCGCCGTCGGGACCGCCGGGCACCGGGGGACCCCAGTTCTGCGGGGCGGGGTAGCCGGTGGGCGGCCGGCCGGACGCCTGGTAGCCAGGCTGACCGTACGGTGCGGGCTGACCGTACGGCGACGGCTGCCCGTAGCCCTGCGCGGGGGGGCCGGGCGGCTGGGCCGGCGGCTGCTGCCCGGGTTGGGGATAGCCGTAGCCGGGCTGCTGATATCCGGGCTGTTGATAACCGGGCTGGGCGTACGGATTGGGCGGCTGCCCGTAAGGTCCCTGCGGTTGCTGAGGCGTATTGCCCGATGGATTCTGCTGTGCCCCGGACTGTCCCCCGGGCTGCTGCTCTCCTGGCCACATGGCTGGAAACACTAGGGGAGCGGTGCGGCAGGTTCCATGCCGGACCGTCCTACTGACTGGTAACATGCGGGCATGTCCGAGACTCTGCCCTCGATCGGCGAACTCCTGACGGCCACCGTGCCGATGGTCCGCACCCTGCGTCTGGAATACCTGGAGACCACGGCGGAGCGTGCGGTGCTCGCGCTGCCCGACGACCCCGATTACCACAACCATGTCGCGGGGCCGCACGCCGGCGCGATGTTCACCCTCGCCGAGTCCGCCAGCGGCGCCGTCGTGCTCGCCGCCTTCGGCGACCAGCTCGGCAGGGCCGTGCCCCTGCCGGTGCGCGCGGAGATCGGCTGGACCAAGCTGGCCAAGGGCGGCCTCACCGCCACCGCCGTGCTGGGCCGCCCGGCCGCCGAGGTCGTCGCGGAGCTGGACGCGGGCATCCGGCCGGAATTCCCCGTCGAGGTGTCCGTGCGGCGCGCGGACGGCGCCGAGACCTCGCACATGACGATCGTCTGGACACTGCGCCCCAACAGCTGAAGGACCGCCGCGGCCGGGCCGCCCGGCGGCCACGACGGGCCGGAATGCATTGTCCGGCCCGTCGGTTAGTCTTCCTGGGTGGTGCGCCGTGTGCGCGCCACCAGACCGCTGTTGTGGGGAGGGACCGGCTGTGCACGTCCAGGACTGGCTCAACGACATCCCACCGGTCGCCGTGTACCTGATAGTGGGTCTGGTGATCGGCCTGGAGAGCCTGGGCATCCCGCTGCCCGGCGAGATCGTGCTCATGACGGCCGCCCTGATGTCCTCGCAGGGGCACGCCAACCCCTGGCTGGTCGCGGTGTGCGCGATCGTCGGCGCCGTCGGCGGCGACTCCATCGGCTATGCCATCGGCCGCAAGGGCGGCAAGCCGCTGCTGGACAAGCTCGGCAGACGCTTCCCCTCGCACTTCTCACCCGGCCACGTGGCCACCGCCGAGCGCTCCTTCCAGCGCTGGGGCATGTGGGCGGTCTTCTTCGGCCGCTTCGTCGCCCTGCTGCGGATCTTCGCCGGGCCGCTGGCCGGCGTGCTGAAGATGCCCTACGGCCGGTTCCTGACCGCCAACGCGCTCGGCGGCATCGTCTGGGCCGGCGGAATAACCGCCGTCATCTACTACGTCGGCCAGGTCGCGGAGCCCTGGCTCAAGCGGTTCGGCTACGTCGGACTCGGCATCGCGGTGGTCTTCGGCATCGGCTCCCTGGTGCTCGTCAAGCGCCGCGCGGCCAAGATGCAGGCCGAGATGGAAGAAGCCCCGGCGGAGGACGTCGAAGTGGCGGTCGCGCAGGGCGAGTGACCTGGCCCACAACCGCCGCCGTCAGCCCCGCCTACCGCCGACCCGCCGCATCGGTCACGCCTCCACGCCGGTCCGCCGCTGTCCTCCGGCACCGTATACGGTGACTGTGTGCCCAGGAATGAGAACGTGTTCCTCTCGACGGCCGCCGCTGTGACCGCGGCCGCGAGCTCCGCCACGGCCTGGCGGCGGCGGTCGGCCTCGCGTCTGGTGCACCGGGCCCGGCGCTGGGCGCAGAACGCGGGCGCGGTCACCGCGGAGCGCCCCGGGCTGCTGCACTTCGGCCGGATCGGCCCCGGCACCCGGCTCGCCCACCCGCTGGGCACCGTCTTCGGTGAGCGCTGGATCCACCTCGGCGACTACTGCATCATCGGCGAGCAGGTCACCCTCACCGTCGGCCTGATGCCCACCGACGCCCTGCCGGACGACGACCCCGGCACCGGCTTCGGCCCGGACCCGGTGCTGCGGCTCGGTGACGGCGTCGTGCTCGGCCGCGGCAGCCATGTGGTGGCGCTCGCCCCGATCGTGCTCGGCGAGAAGGTCTACTGCGGCCCGTACGTCTATCTGACCAGCATCAACCACTCCTACGACGACATCGCCCGGCCGATCGGCGAGCAGTGGCCGCGCACCGCGCCGGTCGAGATCGGCGCGGGCAGCTGGCTCGGGGCGGGCTGCGTGGTCCTGCCCGGCGCCCGCCTCGGCAGGAACGTGGTGGTCGCGGCCGGCGCCGTCGTGCGTGGTGACGTCCCGGACTTCGCGGTGGTCGCGGGCGCGCCGGCCAGGATCGTACGCCGCTGGGACGAGGACACGTCGGACTGGCAGCCGCCGCTGCGCACCCCGGCGCCCATCCCCTTCCCGGCCGAGGCCTCTCCCGAACAGCTGCTGGACACCGGGGAGTTCGAACAGCAGGCCTGACGGCTGGTACGAGACGGGCCGCCCGGTTTGTTAGATTCGGCGCATGCGCGCCCCGATCGGACACTTCGACGACGCCCTGCCCGCCACCGAGCGCCGGGACCTGCTGCCGCCACCCGTGGCCGCGGCGGTCACCGCCGAGATGATCCACGTGGACACCGACCCGGCGAAGGCCGACACCGCTGTCTTCGTGGAGGCCTACGGCGAGGACCTGCTGCGGCACTCCGCGAACTGCGTGGTCGTGGCCGGCAAGCGCGGACAGGACACCACCCTCGCCGCCTGCGTGGTGCTGTCCACCACCCGCGTCGACGTCAACGGCGCGGTGCGCCGCCACCTCGGCGCCCGCAAGGCGTCCTTCGCCTCGATGGACGCGGCCGTCGGCGGCACCGGCATGGAATACGGCGGCATCACCCCGGTCGGCCTGCCCGCGGACTGGCCGCTGCTCGTGGACCCGGCGGTGGTGGACACCCCGTGGGTGCTGGTCGGCAGCGGCGCCCGCCGCGGCAAACTCATCATGCCCGGCAAGGCGCTGGCCGCACTGCCGGGCGTGGTCGTGCTCGAAGGCCTCGGGATCTGAGCGGGGTCCCGCCGCCGGGTCAGCCCAGCCGGGGGATCTCGATCGCGGGGCAGCGGTCCATCACCATGTCCAGGCCCGCGTCCCGTGTGCGCTCGTACGCCGCCTCGTCGACCACGCCGAGCTGGAACCACACCGCCTTCGCACCCGCCGCGACCGCCTCGTCGGCGACCGCGCCCGCGAGGTGGGAGTTGACGAAGACGTCCACCACGTCCACCGGGAAGGGGATGTCGGCGAGCGAGGCGTAGCCCTGCTCGCCGTGCACCGCCTCCGCCTTCGGGTGGACCGGCACGACCCGTTTGCCGAACCGCTGGAGCACCGCGGCGACGCCGTACGCCGCCCGCGAGGTGTTGTTGGACAGGCCGACCACCGCCCAGGTGTCGCCCGTGTGGAGCAGGATCTTCCGCACTGCCGCCGCGTCGCCGTACACGCCGTCCTCCGCACTCTCGTCCTGCCACGCCTTTTCTGAGCAAACCGGCGGACGGCCGCCGCCATTCCCCCAGCCCTTAGGGTGGAACGATGGTCGACCGGTATCTGGCGGTGGCGCGCGCGGGCGTCCACGAGAGCGAGATCAAGCGCTCCCGCTTCCTGTGCACCCTCGCCCCTGCCGCCGACGAGGCGGCCGCGCAGGCCGTCATCCGCGACGTACGCCGGGCGCACCCCGCGGCGACGCACAACTGCTTCGCGTACGTCATCGGCCCCGACGGGCGGCTGCACCGGGCGAGCGACGACGGCGAGCCGGGCGGCACCGCGGGCACCCCGATGCTCCAGGTGCTGCTCGGCCGGGAGGTGCGCGACACCGTCGCCGTCGTCACCCGCTACTACGGCGGCGTCCAGCTCGGCGCGGGCGGCCTGGCCCGCGCCTACGGCGGGGCGGTGTCGGCCGCGCTGGACGAGATCGGCACCGTGGAGAGGCGCCGCCTCACCCTGCTGACCGTCACCGTCGACCACGCGCGGGCCGGGCGGCTGGAGAACGACCTGCGTTCGGCGGGCCACGTCCTGCGCGATGTCGGCTACGGCGCCCGGGTGACCCTCGCCCTCGGTGTGCCGGAGGGCGAGGTCGCCGCCTTCAGGTCCTGGCTGGCCGACGTGACCTCGGGGGCCGCGGCCTGCGAGACCGGCGGCAGCGCCTACGTGGACGCGTGAGCGCCACGGGGCCCCGCCGTCACCAGCGCGGCGACTTCCGCTCGTACGCCGGGTCGATCCGCCGCATGTAGCCGGTGTCGTCCCGCTCGCGCAGCCCGCAGCGGACGTAGCTCTCGTGCAGCCGGCCCAGCGCGTCGCGGTCCAGCTCCACGCCGAGGCCCGGCGCGGTCGGCACCCGCACCGCGCCGCCGGTGAACTCCAGCGCGCCGGGCACCACGACCTCCTCGGACTTCCACGGCCAGTGGGTGTCGCAGGCGTAGGTCAGGTTCGGGGTGGCGGCGGCCAGATGCGTCATCGCGGCCAGGCTGACACCCAGATGGGAGTTGGAGTGCATGGAAAGGCCCAGGTCGAACGTCCGGCAGATGCCGGCGAGCAGCAGTGAGCGCTGCAGGCCGCCCCAGTAGTGGTGGTCGGACAGCACGACCTGCACCGATTCGCGCGCCACCGCGGAGGACAGCTCGTCGAAGGCGACCACGCACATGTTGGTCGCCAGCGGCATCGGCGCCCGGCGGGCCACCTCCGCCATGGCCTGCTGGCCGGGTGTCGGGTCCTCCAGGTACTCCAGGACGCCGTCCAGCTCGCCGGCGACCTTGACCGAGGTCTCCACCGTCCAGGCCGCGTTGGGGTCCAGCCGCAGCGGCACCCCGGGGAAGGCCTTGTGCAGCGCCCGTATCGCCTCGACCTCCTCCTCGGGCGGCATCACGCCGCCTTTGAGCTTGATCGCGCCGAAGCCGTACTCCTCGGTCATCCGCCGCGCCTGCGCCACGATCGCGTCCGGGTCGAGCGCCTCGCCCCACTCGTCGGGCTCGGCGCCGGGGTGGCCGGCCCACTTGTAGAACAGATACGCGCTGAAGGGCACACTGTCGCGCACCGCGCCGCCGAGCAGGTCGCTGACCGGCAGCCCGGCGGCCTTGCCCTGGATGTCCAGGCAGGCGACCTCGAAGGGGGCGAAGACCCGGTCGGCGGTGCTGCTGCCGGTGATCATCCCGGTCAGGCCGTGGCCGTCGGCGCCGGTGTCGCCGTTCAGCGCCTCGGAGATCCTGCGGTGCATCCCGCCGAGGGTGTGCACGTCCATGCCGGTGACGATCTCGACGGCCGCCCGCAGCCGCCGCAGGTGCCCCTCGTCGGCGTAGGTCTCGCCGAGGCCGGCGATGCCCTGGTCGGTGTGGACCTCGACGATCGCCCGCAGCGCGTACGGCTCGTGGACGCCGACCGCGTTGAGCAGCGCCGGGTCGCGGAAGGCGACCGGGGTGATGTCGGCCCCGGTGATACGGATGCCGCCGCTCATCGGTCGGCCTCCGCGGCGCAGATCGCCCGGCCCGCCGCGACGATCCTGGCCAGCTCCGCCAGATCCGCCGGTGTCGGGTCGGTCAGGGGCGGCCGTACGCCGCCGACGTCCAGGCCGCCCTGCCGCACCGCCGCCTTGACCAGGGCGATCGCGTAGCCCGGTGTGCGCTCCCGCAGCGCGATCAGCGGGTGGAAGAATCCGGCGAGCAGCCGCTGCACGGCCTTGTCGTCGCCGGTCGCCACCGCCTTGTGGAAGGCCAGCGAGATGTCCGGGGCGAAGCAGAAGACCGCGGAGGAGTAGAGCTCCACGCCGATGCCGCGGTAGGCGGGCACGGTCCCCTCGGCGGTGGGCATGCCGTTGAAGAACTGGAAGTCCTTGCCGCTCGCCGCCGTCTCGGCGCGGACCGCGGTCACGATCCGTGACAGCAGGTCGAGGTCGCCGAGGCCGTCCTTGAAGCCGACCACCCGCGGCAGCCGCGCCACTTCGAGGGCCGACGCCACGTCGAAGCGGGCGCCGTCGCGCTGGTAGACGATCACCGGCAGCCCGGTGGCCCCGGCCACCCGCGTCACGTACGCCACCAGGCCGGCCGGCGGGCCCTGCACCAGATACGGCGGCATGAGCAGCAGCCCGTCGGCCCCGGCGTCCGCGGCGGCCTTCGCGAACTGCCGGGCGAGCGGCAGCGGTCCGCCGGCCCCGGCGAAGACCGGCACCAGGCCGCCGGCGGCGGCGACCGCTGTGCGCACCACGCCGGCGTACTCCCGCGGCTCCAGCGCGTGGAATTCGCCGGTCCCGCACGCGACGAAGACACCGCCGGCCCCGGCGGCGACTCCCTGCCGTACGTGTTCCGAAAGAATCGGAAGATCAACCGAATCTTCTGCGGTGAACGGGGTCACCGGGAAGAAGAGCACGCCGTCGAGCACGGAAGCCTCACATGTCCATGTACATGAACGCACATCATGAATGCGAATACCCCTGGACTGTAGGGCGCACCCGCTAACCGGTCAATGGCCAGGCGGGATCGGCGCCGCCATCCGCCCGCGGGGCCGGAGGCGGCGTCGCGGACCGAATGCGGCCGCGAGCGGCGGGACATCGGAGCGACGGTCGTCCAAAGGGCCGTCGAATCCGGTGATTCGCGCGGAATGCGCGTCGAGTTGGCGGCAAGGGGGAGCGGCAATTTTCGATACCTCCGACGAAAGGTTCGACACCGCCGATATGCCGGGCCCCGGCCCGGCAGGACACCGCCACCGCCTACAATCCGGATCACCGCGGACATCGGGAGCGCCGGGGAGCGGCACCGGGGAACGTCGGGGAAACGGCATCGAGGAACGGCGAGGACGAGCGTGCACGTCGGGGCGGCCGAGTGAGACTGCTGCACACGTCGGACTGGCACCTGGGCCGGTCCTTCCACCGGGTGAGCCTGCTCGACGCCCAGCGCGCCTTCCTCGACCACCTGGTCACGACCGTCCGCGACCAGGACGTCGACGCCGTCCTGGTCGCAGGCGACATCTACGACCGGGCCGTACCGCCGCTGGCCGCCGTCGAGCTGTACGACAGCGCGCTGCACGCCCTCGCCGATCTCGGCGTGCCCACCGTGATGATCTCCGGCAACCACGACTCGGCCCGCCGGCTCGGCGTCGGCGCCGGCCTGATGGACCGGGCCGGCATCCACCTGCGCACCGCCCCGGCCGGCTGCGACCGGCCCGTCGTCCTGCACGACACGCACGGCGACGTGGCCGTCTACGGGCTGCCGTACCTCGAACCCACCCTGGTCCGCGACGAGTTCGGCGCCGACCGGGCCGACCACAGCGCGGTCCTGGGCGCCGCGGCCGACCGGATCCGCGCCGACCTCGCGGCCCGGCCCGCGGGCACCCGCAGCGTCGTCCTCGCCCACGCCTTCGTCACCGGCGCCGCCCCCTGCGACAGCGAGCGCGACATCACCGCGGGCGGCGTCGCCTCCGTGCCCGCGGCGCTCTTCGACGGCATCGACTACACCGCGCTCGGCCATCTGCACGGCTGCCAGACCGTCACGGAGCGTATCCGCTACTCGGGCTCGCCGCTCGCCTACTCCTTCTCCGAGCAGCACCACCGCAAGAGCATGTGGCTGATCGACCTCGGAGCGGGCGGCGAGATCGCCGCCGAGCGCGTCGACACGCCCGTCCCGCGCCGGCTCGCCCGGCTGCGCGGACGGCTCGACGACCTGCTCGCCGACCCCGCGCACGAACCGCACACCGACGCCTGGGTCGAGGCCACCCTCACCGATCCCGTACGCCCCTACGAGCCGATGGCCGCGCTCGCGAAGCGCTTCCCGCACATCCTCAGCCTCGGCTTCGACCCCGAGGACCGCGGCGACGACCCCGCGGCCTCCTACGCCCGCCGGCTCGCCGGGCGCGCCGACCAGCAGATCGCCGAGGACTTCGTCGCCCACGTCCGCGGCAGCGAACCCGACCCGCACGAGCGGCTGGTACTGCGCGAGGCCTTCGACGCGGTGCGCGCCGCCGCGGTCACGGCGGAACGCGACTGATGCGGCTGCACCGGCTCCGGCTCACCGCCTTCGGCCCCTTCGCCGCCGAGCAGGACGTCGACTTCGACGCGCTGTCCGCCGCCGGCCTGTTCCTGCTGCACGGCCCCACCGGCGGCGGCAAGACCTCCGTCCTCGACGCGGTCTGCTTCGCCCTCTACGGCCAGGTGCCCGGCGCTCGGCCCGCGACCCGGCTGCGCAGCGACCACGCGGCACCCGGCACGGCGACCGAGGTGGTGCTCGAACTCACCCTCGCCGGGCGGCGCCTGGAGATCACCCGGCGGCCCGAGCAGCCGCGGGCCAAGAAGCGCGGCACCGGGGTGACCACCGAGAAGGCCGTCACCCTGCTGCGCGAGCGGCGCGACGGGCAGTGGCACGCCATGTCCAAGTCCCACCAGGAGATCGGCGAGGAGATCAGGCAGCTGGTCGGGATGAGCTGCGAGCAGTTCTGCCAGGTGGTGCTGCTGCCGCAGGGCGAGTTCGCCACCTTCCTGCGGGCCGGCGCCACCGAGCGCGCCGCGCTGCTCGGCCGGCTCTTCGACACCCGCCGCTTCAAATCGGTCGAGCACCGGCTGCGGGACCGCAAGCAGGAGGCCGCACAGCGACTCGTCGCGGGCGACCGGGAGATCGAGGGGCTCGCCGCCCGTATGCGCCAGGCCGCCGGCGACACCGGTACGGACGCGGCACCCGCACAGCCCGCGGAATTCCTGGCGTACGCCGCCGTGCTGCGCTGCACCGCCCGCGAGCAGTACGACATCGCCCGCACGGCTGTCGACCGGGCCGAGATGTCCCACGCGACCGCGGAAGCCGCCGCCGCACAGGCCCGCGAGCTGTACGCGCTCCAGCAGCGCCATGCCCAGGCCACCGCCCGCGCCGCCACCCTCGCCGCCGAGCGCCCCAGCCGCACCGCGGCCCGCACCACCTTGTCCCGCGCCCAACGCGCCACCACGGTCGACCCGGCCCTCACCCACCGCGACAAGGCAGCCACCCACCACGAGGACTCCCTGTCCCTGGAAGGCGAGGCCGCGGCGGCTCTGGCCGCAGCGGGCGAGCCTCTCCTGGACCTGCGGCCGTCCGACGCGGCCGGCGCCGCCATGCCGGTGTCCTGGCCGACCGGCGGGGTCACGACGGCGGGTTCCGTCCCTGCGCAGGCGGCAGGCGCCGCGGACGCGCGGGTCCGGCCGAGGTCGGCGGCCTCGGAGCGCGGCGGTTCGGCGGGCACGACGGGCGCGCTGGAGTCCGGCGCCGGGGCCGTACCTGCGCAGGCGGCAGGCAACGCGGGGGAGCGGCCGACTTCGGCCGACTCGCAGCGCAGGCCTTCAGCCGGTGCGGCGGACCCGCTGGAGCCCGGGGCCGTCATCGGGCGCTCCGCGCCCTCGCAGGCGGCCGTACCGGCGCAAGGGGCGGGCGCCGCGGTGTCGCGGTCCGAGGCGCAAGGGCAGGCTCGGGTCGAGGTGCTGGTCGGGCGGGCCGGGGAATTGCGGGAGGTGGTCGGGGGGCTCGTGGCCGCGGAGGAGGTCGAGGCGCGGGTGCGGGAGGTCGGGGCGCGCAGGGAGCTGCTGGAGCGCGAGGAGCGGGCCGACGACGAGGCCGTACGGGACGCGGGCGGCTGGCTGGGCGAATGGCCGCGGATGCGGGCCGGGTTGCAGGCGCGGCTCGACACCGCGCTGGAGGCCGCCGCACGTGCCGGTGAGCTGGCCGGCGAGTCGGAACGGGCTCGGGCGCGGCGGGACGCGGCCGTCCAACGGGACGCCCTGGTGCAGGAGTTGGCGCAGGCGGAGCAGACCTCCAGGGACGCGCGGGACCGGGCGGGGGACGCGCGCGAGGCGTGGCAGGACCTCAGGGAGAGCCGGATCTCCGGTATCGCGGCCGAGTTGGCCGCCGAGCTGGCCGACGGCGAGCCCTGCCGGGTGTGCGGTTCCGCCGCGCACCCGGCGCCCGCCCGCCCCGCAGAGGACCGCGTCACCCGCGCCGACGAGGACGCCGCCTACGCCGACTTCCAGCGCCGGTCCGCCGACCACGACGCGGCGCGCGAGGCGGTCACCCGGCTGCGTACCGGACTTGACGCGGCCACCGCCACCGCGGGCGACACCCCTCGGGACGAACTGGCCGCCGCCCACCGCGTGGCGGAGGCGGCACACGCCGAAGCCGCACGCGCGGCGGCGACCGTACCCGAGGCCAGGGCCGCGCTGGCACGCGCCGAGGAGGAGCGCGACCGGCGCACCGCACAGCAGCAGGACGCGCTCCACCGCACTGCCGCCCGCACCTCGCGCCGCGAGGAACTCGACCAGCAGTACGAGCAGTTGAGCGGCGAACTGACCAGGGCGCGGGACGGCCACCCCAGCGTCGCCGCCCGCAGGCACCGGCTGACCGCCGCCATCGCGCTGCTGGACCGCGCGGCCCACGTGGTCAGGGAGCGCATCGACAGCGAACAGCGCCTCGCCGAGGCCGAGTCGGCGCTCGCCGCGGCCGCCGCCCGCGCCGGCTTCGACTCGGCGGAGGAGGCCGCGGCCGCCCTGCTGCCGCCGCCCCGGCTGTGGGAGGCCGAACGCCAGGTGGCGGCCTGGGACAAGGAGGAGGCCGCGGCCGAGGCCGACCTCGCGGCGCCGCAGCCCGCGGCGGCCGCGGCGCTGCCCGCCGCGGACCCGGCCGCCGCACAGGCCGCGCTGGACGCCGCCAACCAGCGGCTGCGCCAGGCGTCCGCCGCCGAGTCCGCCGCCGCCACCCGCCGCGCCGAACTCGACCGGCTGGGCGGCGAGGCGACCGCCGCCGTACGCGAACTCGCCCCGGCCCGCGCCGCGTACGACCGGATCGCCCGGCTGTCCGATCTGGCCTCGGCCACCTCCGCCGAGAACCAGTACCGCATGGAGCTGGAGACCTACGTCCTGGCCGCCCGCCTCGAAGAGGTCGCCGCGGCGGCCGGGTTGCGGTTGCAGCGCATGTCGGGCGGCCGCTACACCCTCGTCCACAGCGACGCCCGCGGCGGCGGCAGGACCAAGTCGGGCCTCGGCCTGATGGTGGTCGACGCCTGGACCGGCACCGAGCGGGACACCTCCACGCTGTCCGGCGGCGAGACCTTCTTCGCCTCGCTCGCGCTCGCCCTGGGCCTCGCCGACGTCGTCACCGACGAGGCGGGCGGCATGCGCCTGGACACCCTCTTCATCGACGAGGGCTTCGGCAGCCTCGACGAGCAGACCCTCGACGAGGTCCTCGACGTCCTCGACGGGCTGCGCGAACGCGACCGCGCGGTCGGCATCGTGAGCCACGTGGGCGACCTGCGGGACCGCATCCCCGCCCAACTCCACATCACCAAGGGCCGGGACGGCTCCGCCGTGCGGCAGCGCACCGGCTGAGCGCCGCAGCAGCGAAGGCACCTCAAGGAACGAGCACCTCACAGCACCAGCGGACGGCGCTCCAGCGGCGAGGAGTAGACGATGCTGGTGGTGACCGCGCCGAGCCCGGAGATCCGGCCGGTCGTCTCCTCCAGATGCCGCATCGAGCGCGCGGCGACCTTCATCACGAAGCAGTCGTCCCCGGTGACGTGATGCGCTTCGAGCACCTCGGGCGTGCTCGCCAACAGGTCGTGGAAGGGCTTGTAGTTGCCGGTCGGATAGCGCAGCCGCACCATCGCCAGGATCGGCAGCCCGATGCGCTCGTGGTCGATCACTGCCGAATAGCCGGTGATCACCCCCGCCTCCTCCAGCCGCCGCACCCGCTCGGTGACGGCGCTCGGCGACATCGCGACCGTACGCGCCAGCTCGGCGAAACTGGCGCGGCCGTCCCTCTGCAGGGCTTCCAGCAGCCGCCAGTCGGTGGCGTCCAGGGAATAAGCGGTCATCCTCGATGGATACCAGGGGAAAGCCCGGCGGATCAAGCCGGAGCCCGGGGAATCCCACTTCCCGGCCGCATCCGGCGACCATAGATTCTCAGCCATGACCACACACCACCCCGCACCCGCCGTGACCAGCGCGAACCCCGTCCTGCGGGTGCCGCCGGCCGCCCCCGCCGACGCAGCCGCCTACTTCACGGCGAGCCTCGCCTTCCACACCGACGTCTCCGACGTCGCCGCCGCCCTCGAAGCGGCGGAAGGCGGCGGCGACCCCGGGTTCGTCCTGGTCGACACCCGCAGCACGGAGGCATGGGACCAGGGCCGCATCCCCGGCGCCGTCCACCTGCCCACCGCCCGGATCCCGCAGCTCGCCGGCGTCTTCCTCGACCACGCCGTCCCCGTCGTCGTCCACTGCTGGGGCCCCGGCTGCAACGGCGCCACGCGCGCGGCCGCCGCACTGGCCGGGCTCGGCTACCAGGTCAAGGAGATGCTCGGCGGGATCGAATACTGGATCCGCGAGGGCTTCGGCTACCGGACGGCCGAAGGTCCGGCCCGCCGCGACCCCGACGCCCTGACCGCGCCGCTCGCCGCCGACGCGTGCGGCTGCTGACGGCGGGCGTACGCGGACGCCCCCCGGGCCGGACCGCGCGCGGCGCGGCCCGGGGGGCCGATCGCGCTGCGGGTCAGGCCGACAGCCGCCGCAGCTCGTACGCCCACAATTCGCCGCGGTCGGCGACCCGTTGGAAGCCGATGCGGGTCAGCACCGCCTGGGACGCGGCATTCCCGGGCTCCGTCGTGGCCCGCACGAGGTCCACCTCGGGCTGGCCCAGGGCCCATTGGCACAGCGCGCGCGCCGCGTCGGTGGCCCACCCGGCGCCGCGGCCCGAGGCGGACAGGTCGTAGCCGATCTCGACCGTGCCGCCGTCCGGCGGCCCGTGGAAGCCGGCGCCGCCGAGCGCCGTGCCGTCGACGGTGCGCTGGATCGCGAAGACCCCCCAGCCGGGCCGGTAGAGGCCCGCTGTGGCCGCCGCGACCGTCATCGAGGCCGCACCGATCGTGCCCTCGCCCGGTACCCCGTCGATCCAGGTCAGCCCGGCCGGTTTGCCGTCGGCCAACTGCGCCGCGTCCTGCGGCAACTGCTCGCGCAGCGTCAGCCTGCCCTGGGTCAGGACCAGCCGGCCGCCGTCGAGGGAAGCGTGCAGGGTCATCTGGCTGTACCGCCTTGTCGGGGGAGTTCAGGTGGGGGACGGGTGGCGCCGCGCCCGGGCGGGGCGCGGCGCGGGCGTGACCCGGGCTACAGCGCGGAAATCTCGTCGACCAGGTCGTCCAGGCCGAGCGAGCCGAGCGACAGCGCCGCCATGTGCCACGCCTTCGCGTCGAAGGCGTCGCCGTGCGCGGCGCGCGCCGCCTCCCGGCCCACCAGCCAGGCCCTCTCGCCGAGCTTGTAGCCGATCGCCTGGGCGGGAATGCCCAGGTAGCGGATGATCTCGCTCTCGATGAACGCGGGCTGCCTGCCGCTGTGCCGGCCGAAGAACTCCTGCGCCAGCTCCGGCGTCCAGGTCTCACCCGGGTGGAAGGGCGACTCCGCGGGGATCTCCAGGCCGACGTGCATGCCGATGTCGATGATCACCCGCACCGCGCGCATCATCTGCGCGTCCAGGTAGCCCAGCCGCCGCTCCGGGTCGGAGAGGAAGCCCAGCTCGTCCATCAGCCGCTCGGCATACAGCGCCCAGCCCTCGGCATTGGAGCTGACCAGGCCGACGCTGGCCTGGTAGCGGGAGAGGTCGCCCGCCACGTGCGCCCACTGGGCGAGCTGTAGGTGATGCCCGGGTACCCCCTCGTGATACCAGGTCGACACCAGGTCGAAGACCGGGAAGCGGGTGCGGCCCATCGTCGGCAGCCAGGTGCGGCCCGGCCGGGAGAAGTCCTCGGAGGGCGAGGTGTAATACGGCGCCGCCGCGCCACCGGGCGGCGCGATGCGCGCCTCGACCACCTTGACCCGGTCCGCCAGGTCGAAGTGCGTGCCGTCGAGCGCCTCGATCGCCTCGTCCATCAGGTCCTGCAACCAGGCCCGCACCTCCTCCACGCCCTCGATGGCCTGGCCGTGCTCGTCGAGGTGGGCCAGCACCTCCCAGGGGTCCTTCCCCGGCAGGATCTTCGCCGCCTCGCCGAGCATCTCCGCGTGCAGCCGGTGGTATTCCGACCAGCCGTACGCGTAGGCCTCGTCCAGGTCCAGGTCGGTGCCGTTCCACATCCGCGACCAGGTCGCGTACCGCTCGCGGCCCACCGTCTCCGGAGCGCCCTCGGCCGCGGGGGCGTAGGTGTCGCGCAGCCAGTCGCGCAGTTCGAGATAGGCGGCGGTCGCCTCGGCGGCGGCCGCGTCCAGCTCGGCGCGCTGCTCCCGCGGTCCGTCCGCGACCAGGCTCGCGAACCAGCTGCCCGAGCCGTCCTCGCCCGCCCACTCGGCGAACTGCGTGAGCATCGTCGCGACCTGCCGCGGCCCGCCGTACAGCTTGCGCGCCAGGCCCTCGGCCAGCGAGGCACGGTAGCCGGCCAGCGCGCCCGGCACCGCCCGCAGCCGGGCGGCCAGGTCCGCGAAGTGCTCCGGGGTCTCGGTCGGCATCAGCGCGAAGACCTCGCGGATGTGGTGCGCGGGGGTGTTGATGTTGCTCACCGACCGCAGGTGCTCGTCCGCCGCGTGCACCGCCAGCTCGGCCGTCAGGCGCTCGCGCAGCAGCCGCGCGCAGCGCCGCTCGGCGTCGCTGTCGCCCCCGGGCACCGACTCGGACTCCGCGAGCCGGTCCAGGGTGGTACGGGCCAGCGCGGCGAGCGCGTCAGCGCCGGCCGGCGAGAAGTCGGGCAGCCGCCGGGCCGTACCGGGCACACCGAGGTAGGTGCCGAGCGTCGGGTCGAGAGCGACGAGGTCGTCGACGTAGGCGTCGGCGACCTGGCGGGGCAGGGAGGAAGCGGTGAGAGTGGACATGCGGCCATCCTCGTACGAGACCGGGCGCCGCGTCACCATCATTGTGACGTTCGCCCCTGACATCGGCGTGTCGCCGGACGGCCGGCGCTCGGCCCGTTCTCAGCCGGGCGGCAGCAGCGGGCCGCAGTCCCACTCCTGGAAGATCAGCCGGGTCTCCACCCGCGCCACCTCGGGCCGCGCGGTGAACTCGTCCACCACCAGCCGCTGGAGGTCGCCGGTCCCGGTCACCGCGACCTGCACCAGGAAGTCGTCGGGACCGGTCAGGTGGAACAGCGCGCGGGTCTCGGGCAGCCCGCGGATCCGCTCGACGAAAGGGTCGATGAGGTCCCTGCGGTGCGGCCGCACCTGAACCAGCAGCAGCGCCTCAAGGCCGCGCCCCAGCTTCGCCGGGTCGAGCCGCAGCCGCTGCCCCAGGATGACCCCGCTGCGGCGCAGCCTGGCCACCCGGTCGAGACACGTCGACGGCGCCACACCGACCGCCGCCGCCAGGTCGCGGTAGGTCGTCCGGGCGTCGTTCTGCAGCAGCCGGAGTATGTGCAGGTCGACCGGATCGAGTACGACGGAATCGGACATCGGCCGAACGTAGCACGGGGGTCGGCCTCCGTGGACCGGCGGCCGTTCAGGCTGGACGGCATGGAGACCACACAGCGCAGGGCGCTGGCCACAGAAGCGGTGCACGCAGGCCGCGACGACCTCGCGGCGCTCGGAGTGCACGCCGTGCCGCTCGACCTGTCCACCACCTACCCCTCCTACGACAGCAGGGACGAGGCCCGGCGCATCGACGCCTTCGCCGCCACCGGCGCCCGCCTCGACGGACCGCCGGTCTACGCCCGGGTCGACAATCCCACCACCGCCCGCTTCGAGACCGCCCTCGCCCGCCTGGAGGGCACGCAGACCGCGGTCGCCTTCGCCAGCGGCATGGCCGCGCTCACCGCCTGCCTGCTCGCCAGGTCGGCCCTCGGGCTGCGGCATGTCGTCGCGGTACGCCCGCTGTACGGCTCAAGCGACCACCTGCTCAGCAGCGGCCTGCTGGGCACGGAGGTGACCTGGACCGACCCCGCCGGCATCGCTGAGGCGATCCGCCCCGACACCGGCCTGGTGGTCGTCGAGACCCCGGCCAACCCGACGCTCGCGGAGGTCGACCTGCGGGCGGTCGCCCACGAATGCGGCTCGGTGCCGCTGCTGGCCGACAACACCTTCGCCACCCCGGTGCTCCAGCGCCCCGCCGAATCCGGCGCCCGCATCGTGCTGCACAGCGCCACGAAGTATCTCGGCGGCCACGGTGACGTCCTCGGCGGCGCCGTGGCCTGCGACGAGGAATTCGCCGGCGCCCTGCGCCAAGTCCGGTTCGCCACCGGCGCGGTGCTGCACCCGCTGGCCGGATACCTCCTGCTGCGCGGCCTGTCCACGCTGCCGATACGTATGCGCGCCGCGTCCGCGACCGCGGCGACGCTGGCCGCCAGGCTGGCCGCCGACCCCCGCGTGAGCGCGGTGCACTACCCGCGGATCGGCGGCGCGATGGTGTCCTTCGAGGTACGCGGCGACCCGCACGAGGTGATCGCCGGGGTCCGGCTGATCACCCCGGCCGTCAGCCTCGGCAGCGTCGACACGCTGATCCAGCACCCCGCCTCGATCAGCCACCGCGTGGTCCCGGCCCCCGACCGCGCCAGCGCCGGCGTCTCCGACCGCCTCCTCCGCCTCTCGGTAGGCCTCGAAGACCCCGACGACCTCTGGCACGACCTCTCCACCGCCCTCCCCGCCGCGGTCAGCGGCGGGCAGCAGTCCACGGAAGCGCGGCCGTCGACGGCAAGGTCGCGGTGACGACGAGGGTGCCGTCCTCGACCTGGTAGTCGAGCGGGAGCCCCAGCTCCCGCATCGTCGCCACCATCCCCGTATTGGTCGACCGGGTCACCGCGTAGACGCTCTCGCGCCCCGCCTCCGCCGCCAGCTCCACCAGCTTGCGCAGCAGTACCCCTCCGATGCCGCGACGCTGCCACCCGTCCTCGACCAGCAGCGCGACCTCGTTCTCGTCGCCGTCCCACAGCAGGTGGCCCAGGGCCACCAGGCGGCCGGATGCGGTCTCGACGGCCAGCGACCGGCCGAAACGCGGGCTGAGCAGGTGGGCGAGGTAGCGGTCGGCGTCCTCGGCGGGGCCGTGGTAGCGCAGCGCCAGCGTGTCGGGGGAGCAGCGGTCGTGCATCGCCAGCGCGGCCGTACGGTCCTCGGGACCGGCCCGGCGCACCGTCAGCTCGTTGCCTTCCGGCAGTGTCACGGCGTGGCGGCTGCCGGGCACCCGTACGCCGAGCCTGGCGTCCAGCTCCACCAGGGCGCGGGCCCTGGCGAATTCGGTCGGGGTGAAGGGCAGGTGGTCGCGCTGCACGGTGATCGTGCCGCCCGACGGGTCGGCCAGCCGCATGACGGTGTCCTCCAGGGTGTCCTGCACCGGCTCCCCGCCGGCTGCTGCCGGGGTGGACCTGATGGTGCAACGCCCGAACAACTGCCGCAGTGCCAGCGGAAGTTCCGCCGCGTCCAGGGCGGTGCGGGTGGCGAGGGTCAGCATCCGGGTCGGGGTGTCGACCAGGTCGTGCGCGTCGGCGCGCTCCAGCCAGGTGTCGGTGCCGCCCGCGTCGGCGACGGTCAGCACCAGTGCCGCGGCCGGCAGCGCCGCCGGCGCCCGCAGCAGGAACTCGTCGACGGTGCCCTCGGCCAGCGGGTGGGTCTGCAGCGTGACGATGTCGACGCGGCTGCCGGCCAGCGCCGTGCACACCGCCCCGAGGCTGCCCGGGGTGTCCCGCACGGTGGTGCGCAGCCGCCACAGCGTCGGCTCCGCGTCTTCCGGCCGACCGGTGTCCTCGGCGGGCACCCCCGGTGCGGCGGCGGCCGCGGCGCGGTGGCCGGAACGCCGGCTCCACCACACGTGCGCGGCGGCCGCGGCGAGCAGCGCCGCCGCCGACGTCATGAGCAGCAGACCGCCGTCCGGGCCGTGGTTCACCAGGTCGGCGATGAGGTCGGCCGTGGCCATCGCGGCGAAGAGCGCGGCCACTTCGGCGAGGTCGCGGCCCCAGTGACGGCGCCGGGTTGCGGCCCGAACAGGAGGCGCGGGAGTCGTATGAGGCATACGCCTACAATGGCGAACTCGTGTTGCGTGATCACGAACATGCCGTGACCAGACGGTAAAGGGCGGATCTTCTCGGTTACCTTACCTTTTCAACGTCTTTGGCGTCCGTTGCCGGTACGAAACCGACCGCCACGCCCGTGCGGCCCGTCTGCTTCAGGCCGCGCAGACGTGGATGTGCCCCGCCTGGGGGAATTTCGGCGGGTGCGGCTCCAGGTCGCCCCACAGCGTGAAGCCGGACTTCTCCGCGACCCGGCAGGACGCCGTGTTGAGCACCGCGTGCAGCAGTTCCAGGCGGGTCAGCGCCGGCCCGCCCGCGTCACCGCCGAGCGCCCAGCGGGTCACCGCGCCCACCGCCAGGGGCGCGATGCCCCGGCCGCGTACGGCAGCCGCCGTCCAGTAGCCGATCTCCGCGGACGGAGCCCCCTCGAACTTCCGCTTGACCGTCACATGCCCGACCGGCCGCTCACCGTCCTGCTCGACCACCGCGAAGCTGTAGCGCAGCCCGGTCTCCCAGGCCTGCGCCTGCTGGTCGATCCACTCGCCGGCCGCCGCCGTGCTGTCGAGGGTGGTCATCAGCCAGCGCCGCATACCGGGATCCTGGTGCTCGGCCGCCAGCGCCTCCGCGTCCTGCGCGGCCCACGCGCGCAGCAGCAGTCCCGGCCTGCCCCCTTGCGCGGGGACGGTGAGTTCGACGGTCATCTGTGGCCTCCCATGTCTCGTCCGCCAATCTACGTGCATCGCGCACCGGTCATCGCACCAGGAGGCGTACCGCACGGGTGATCGCCTCCGGCGTCAGGTGCGCGTAACCCACCACAAGACGGACCCGGCCGTCGCCCTCGCCGGGCGGCCGCGGGGACGTGCGGTAGTGCGACAGCGGCCGGACGGCGACGCCGGCGCGGGCAGCGGCGGCGAGGAAGGCCGGCTCGGGCCCGTAGCGCTCGGGGAGGGTGACGATCGCGTGCAGCCCGGCCGCGATGCCGCTCACCTCGGCGCCGGGTGCGCAGCGCGCGAGCGCGCCGACCAGCGCGTCCCTGCGCGCCCGGTAGAGCCGCTGGCAGCGCCGCAGTTGGCGGTCGTACGCGCCGGAGGCCAGGAAGTCGGCGAGCGCCGCCTGCTCGGTCACCGAGTGCCCGAGGTCCATCGTCCGCTTGCGCTCCGCCGCCTCCGCGACGATGTCCCGCGGCCCGACCAGCCAGCCCAGTCGCAACCCGGGCGCCAGCGACTTGCTCGCGGAGCCGGTGTAGACGACATGTCCGGGCGCGAGCCCCTGGAGGGCGCCCACGGGCTGCCGGTCGTAGCGGAAGTCGCCGTCGTAGTCGTCCTCGACGACCACCCCGCCGCAGTCCCGCGCCCAGTCGGCGAGCGCGGCCCGCCGGGCGGCGGAGTAGGCCACGCCGGACGGGAACTGGTGGCAGGGCGTGACCACCGCGGACCGCACGCCGGTGGCGGCCAGCGCCGTGACCGACAGCCCCTCCGCGTCCACCGGGACCGCTACCGCGGTCAGCCCGGTCGCGGCCAGCAGCGCGGTGTGCTCGGGGCTGCCGGGGTCCTCGACGGCGGTCGTCCGCTGCCCGCGGGCGTGCAGGACATGCCCGAGCAGGGTGTGCGCCTGGGCCACCCCGGCGGTGACCACCACCTGGTCGGGCTCGGCGGCCACGCCGCGCCGCCGCCCGAGCAGCGCGGCGAGCGCCGCCCGCAGTTCGGGCAGGCCGCGCGGGTCGGGATAGCCGAAGGCGCGGTGCGGGAGCGCGGTCATCACCCGCCGGTGCGCCGCCGACCAGGCGGCCCGCGGGAAGAGCGCGAGGTCCGGCAGCCCCGGCCGCAGGTCGTCGGGGCCGCCCCGGTCGTCGGCGGCGAAGGCGCCGGCGGGCGGCGACACCGGCCCCTGCCGCACGTCGGCCACCCAGGTGCCCGCGCCCTGCCGGCTGGTCAGATACCCCTCGGCGGTGAGCTGCGCGTATGCGTCGGTGACCATCCCCCTGGACACCCCGAGGTCGGCTGCCAGCTCCCGGCTCGACGGCAACTGCGTCCCGGCGCCCAACCGCCCCACCCGCACGGCTTCCCGCAGCCCGGCCTGCAGGACCCGCCCCCGCCCCCGCCCGACCCCGAGATCGACCAGCACCTCCCAGGCGGGCCCCGACCCGCCCCCGCCCGCGTGCCGCGGCGCCGGAGCCGCTTCCGCACCTTCCACCCGCGCCGCAGGGCGTACCGTCGCCGTACTGGTCCGCTTCACTCCCATGGGATTGGACCTTAAACCGGACCACTCCCGCTCCCTAGCGTTGCCGCATGACGTCCTCCTCCTCGCATCGGGCCGGGATCGGTCTCGCCGCACTCGCCTGTGTCCTTGTCGGCGCGTCCTTCACCGCGGGCGCCGCGCTCGTCGGGTATCCGCATGCCGGCGGGCAGGCCGTCCGCTACGGCGTGGCGTGTGCGCTGCTGGCGTGGCCCGCACGGCGGGCCGGGGCGCGGGTGCGGCTCGGGGGGCTGCGGGGGAGGCAGTGGGCGCTGGCGGCGGCGGTCGCCGGCGTCGGCATGGTCGGGTTCAACCTGTCGGTGCTGGCCGCCGAGCGCACCGCCCAACCCGCCGTGCCCGGGGTGCTCGTGGGGTGCGCCCCGGTCGTCGTGGCGGTGCTGGTGCCGCTCGCGGCGGGGCGGCGGCCGACGTCCGCGGGCGCGGCGGGGGCGGTGATGGTCGCGGGCGGCGCCTTCGTCGTCCAGGGGTGGGGCGGGACGGACGCGTCCGGGCTGCTGTGGTCGGTGGCCGCGCTCGGCGGCGAAGTGGGCTTCGCGCTGCTCGCCGCGCCCCTGGTGGCCCCGCTGGGGCCGCTGGTCCTGTCCGCGTGCGTGTGCGGGCTGGCCGCCGCCGAGGCGGCGGCGCTCGGCGTGGCCCTGGAAGGCACGGCGGCGCTGCGCGTGCCGACCGGGGCGGAGGCGGCGGCGCTCGGGTGGCAGGCGGTCGTGGCCACCGTCATCGGGTTCGTGTGCTGGTACGCCGGCATGCAGCGGCTCGGCGCGGAACGCGCCACCCTCTTCTCCGGCCTGATCCCGGTGTCGGCGGCGCTGACCGCCCCGCTGGTCGCGCTCGGCACCTTCGGCGCGGCCCAGCTCGCCGGCAGCGCCCTGGTCGCGGCGGGCGTCGTGGTCGGCGTCGCAGGCCGTGCGAGCCGGCGTGCGAGCCGCCGCCCGGGGCCGCCGCGGGAGCCGGTCGCGGGGCCGGCCGAGCGTGCGGCCCGACCGGCCCCCGCGCGCCGCTGAGGCCGGCTCGGGGGAACTGTCCGGCGGCGGGAACTCCGGCGGGATGGGGGGAGTTGTGACAGTACGGGCCGGTGCGCGGCACTGGCCCGGCCAACTGCCCCGACCGGGCGCCCCCGTCCCGGTCGGGGCGCCCGCTCCCCTCCTCAGGCGAAGGCGGCGCGGGCGGCCCTGGACGCGCGCAGGGCACGGGCCGCCGGCGTCCGTGCCCTACTTCACGCCCAGCACCTGCTGCAGCGGGTCGATGGCGAAGTAGGCCAGGAAGCACACCGACACACCCCACACCAGCGGATGCACCTCCCGGACCTTGCCGAGCGCCACCTTGATGACGACGAAGGACAGGAAGCCCGCCCCGATGCCGTTGGTGATGCTGTAGGTGAAGGGCATCGCGGCGATCGTCAGGAAGGCCGGGATCGCGATGTCGTACTGCGTCCAGTCGATGTTGCGCACCTGCGCCATCAGCAGGAAGCCGACCGCGACCAGCGCGGGCGCCGCCGCCTGCGAGGGCACCACGGCGGCCAGCGGTGACAGGAAGAGCGCCACCGCGAAGAGCGCCCCTGTCACGACGCTGGCGAGCCCGGTACGCGCACCCTCGCCGACGCCCGCCGCGGACTCGACGTAGGCGGTGGCGGACGAGGCGGACGCCCCGCCGCCGGCGACGGCGGCGGCGCCGTCTATGAAGAGCACCCGGCCGATGTTCGGCACCCTGCCCTTGTCGTCGAGCAGCCCGGCCTCGCTGGATATGCCGACGATCGTGCCCATGGCGTCGAAGAAGTCGGAAAGCACCAGCGTGAAGACGAACAGCGACGCGGTGACCACCCCCGCCTCCGAGAAGCCGCCGAAGAGGCTGAAGTGGCCGATCAGCCCGAAGTCCGGGGTGGCGACGATGTCGTCCGGCACCTTGGGCGCGGTCAGCCCCCACGCGCCGGCCGGCAGGTCGGCGACCTTGTTGACGATGATCGCCACGATCGTCATCACCACGATGCTGATCAGGATCGCGCCCCTGACCCGGCGGGCGACCAGGGCGACCGTCAGCAGCACACCCAGGCAGAACACCAGCACCGGCCAGCCGGTGAGCGTGCCGGTGCCGCCGAGCTGCACCGGCACGGTGGTCTTGGCCGCGTCCGGGATGCGGCTGGCGAAACCGGCGTCGATGAAGCCGATGAAGGCGATGAAGAGGCCGATGCCGACACTGATCGCCTGCTTGATCGGCAACGGGATGGCGTTCATGATCGCCTCGCGCAGCCCGGTGGCGACCAGGACGCAGATCAGCAGGCCTTCGAGCACCACCAGGCCCATCGCGTCCGGCCAGCTCATCTTCGGCGCGAGCTGGAAGGCGACCACGGCGTTCAGCCCGAGCCCGGCCGCCACGGCGAGCGGCAGATTGCCGCCGACGCCCATGATCGCGGTCATCACCGCGGCCACCAGCGCGGTGGCGGTGACCAGTTGGGTGGTCGACAGGTGGTGCCCGAACTTGTCCGTCGCGCCGGACAGGATGATCGGATTGAGCACGAGGATGTACGCCATCGTGAAGAAGGTGGCGAAACCTCCGCGTATCTCCCGTCCCGGTGTCGAACCGCGCTCCGATATACGGAAGTAGCGGTCCAGCGCGTTGCCTCCGGGTGGCGGTGCGGACACCGGCTTGTCGGTGTCCACGACGGGTCCTGGCATGGTGCTCCTCTGGTGGTGCGTATCAGGCGTGACGAGTCGGGCGTTGCGTGTCGGGTGCTGCGGATCCGGTGCCGTGGACCCGTGTGCGAAGCGGTCCCGCGGCGGTGCCGCGTACGTGCTCCCGCGGGCTGGGCACACGGATTGTCCTCGCCCGCGGGCCCGAGCGGGTTTCCGTGGCGTTACCCGGTATCACCGTCGGGTTTCAGCCATGCTCAGGTCAACACTTGCGACACGCCCGTCCGCGAGACACGCCCGTCTCGCGGCTACAGGCCGCCGGCGATCCGCAGCACCGCGCCCGTCGTGTACGACGCCTCCGCCGACAGCAGCCAGGCCACCGCGCCCGCGATCTCCTCGGGCTGGCCGGGGCGCCGCATCGGCACCCGCTCGGGATTGCGCCACGGCCGCTGCGGGTCGCCCATGGAGGCGTGGATGTCGGTGACCACCATCCCCGGCTGCACCGAGTTGACGCGCACCCCGTCGGGGCCCAGCTCCTTGGACAGCCCCACCGTCAGCGCGTCCACCGCCGACTTGCTCGCCGCGTAGTGCACGTACTCGCCGGGGCTGCCCAGGGTGGCGCCGCCCGAGGAGATGTTCACGATCGCGCCGCCGTCGCCGCCGTAACGGGTCGACATCTCCAGCGCCGCCCGCCGGGCGCACAGCAGCGCGCCCATCAGGTTGACGTCCACCACCCGGCGCATCACCTCGACCGGCGTCTCGGTGAAGCGGCCCAGCGGCCCGGTGATCCCGGCGTTGTTCACCAGCCCGGTGACCGGGCCCAGTTGCTCCTTGACCGCGTCGAAATAGGCGTCGACCTGGTCCGCGTCGCTGGTGTCGACCTGGAAGAGCAGGCACTCGCCGCCCTGTTCGCGGATCCGCCGGGCGACGTCCTCGGCCGCGTCCTTGGCGCGCTCGTAGCCGATGCCGACCCGGTGACCCGCGGCGGCCAGCCGCAGCGACACCGCCGCCCCGATGCCGCGACTGCCGCCGGTGACCAGCGTGACCTCGCCCATCGACCATCCGCTCCTTCGTGCCTGACGTGCCGTGCAGTGGCGTCGGGGTGCCGACGGCCGCTGCCGCTGCGGCCGTCCGCGGCCGCCCCCCGATGATCACGAACGCTATCGCAGCAGTCCGTCACCATCGCGTGAACGGCACACGTATCCGCTTCCTGCGGGCCTGCGCGGTTTGAGGATTGGTCTTGACCAAGCTCGGCGCCCGGCTCTATCGTCCCTAGTAGTGCAAGGACCTTTAATAAAGACTGGTTAGGAAACAAGGCTGAACAAGCCTTGAGCCGATTGTGAGGACAGGGTGGGGACCACGCAGCTCGAATCGGTGCCTGAGCCGAAGTACTGGCACCTCAAGACCGTGCTGAACGACGCCCTCGACTCCGAGTTCGAGGTCGGTGAGATCCTGCCGAACGAGCGGGACCTGGCCGCCCGCTTCGGTGTCGCGCGGGCGACGCTCCGGCAGGCGCTGGAGCAGTTGGAGCTGGAAGGCCGGCTGCAGCGCCGCCGCGGTGTCGGCACCACCGTGGCTCCGCCGCGGATGGGTGTCTCCGTCGGCCCGTCGGCCAACAGCTGGCCCGGCGCGGGCCCCGACGCCTGGGAGACCGTCGGCTGCGTCGAGGCCGTCGCGCCCGCCGCGGTCGCGGCCCTGCTCGGCACCGGCCCCGACGAGGCCGTGCACACCATCCGCCGGGCCCGCGTGATGCGCGGCCAGCCGGTGGCCGCCGAGCTGCTGTACGTCCCGCCGGCGTCCGTGCCCGGCCTGCCCGGCGACCTGTCGCCGGCGGCCCACGCGCCCGCCGTGCTGCGCGAGCTGCACACCCTGGAGCTGGAGGGCGAGGACCGCGCCGTCGAGCTGGGCTCGGCCCGCGCGGACGACGCCAAGCAGCTGGACCGGCTGCCGGGCGCCCCCGTGCTCGTCGTCACCTCGCGCTACTACGCCGGGGGACGGGTCGCCGCCGCGTCGGTGTCCACCTACCGCGCCGACACCTGCCGGCTGACCTTCGGCGACGCCGGCGCGTTCGAGGTCACGCACCACCAGCGGGAGACGCGCCGGGCCTCCTGACCCGGCACCGCACGTCAGAAGAAGGCCCGCCCCGTGAGGGGACGGGCCTTCTTCCGTCGAACCGTACGCGCGTACGTCCTACGGCCGGCGCCGCGCCATCGACGTCTGCTCCACCGCGAAGAGCTGCTGCTCGACGTGGTCCAGCGCCAACCGCAGCGCGCCCGTGGCGATCGCCTCCTGGCCCAGCGCCGACAGCGTCACCTTCGGCGGGCGCAGGCAGTAGCGGGTCAGCTCGGCCCGCAGCGGTTCCAGCACGCCGTCCAGGCCCGCCGCCCAGCCGCCGATCACCACCAGCTCCGGGTCGATCGCCAGCACCAGCGCCGCCACGTCGTGCACCAGCCGCCCCAGGAACCGCTCGACGGCATCCTTGGCCTGCGCGTCGCCCCGCTTGGCCAGCGCGAAGACCCGCTCGACGGCGGGCTCGTCCAGCGGGTGCAGCGGCTCGTCGGTGGTGGACAGCAGATGCTCGGGGGTGACCTCGCGGCCCAGCAGGTGCAGCGCGCCGATCTCGCCCGCGGCGCCGCCGAAACCGCGGTGCAGCCGCCCGCCGATCAGCGAGCCGGCCCCCGGGCTGAGCCCGGCCAGCACGAAGACCACGTCGTCGGTGCCGACCGCCACACCCTTCCAGTGCTCGGCCACCGCCGCGACGTTCGCGTCGTTCTCCACCAGCACCGGACAGCGGAAGGAGCGCTGCAACCGCTCGCCCAGCGGCAGCCCGGTCCAGCCGGGCAGCGCCGTGCCCAGCCGCACCTCGCCGTGGGCCTCCACGATCCCGGGGCTGCCGACCCCGACGGCCCACAGGGTGCTGCGCGCCACCCCTGCCTTGCGCAGCAGTTCCGCGACCGTGCCGCGGACCCGGTCGAGCCGGTCGTCGGCGGACGCCGCCTCGTCCACGTCCCGCCCGTGCGAACCCAGCACCTGGCCGCTCAGGTCGGACAGCACCACCCGCACCTGGTGCGCGCCGATCTCGATGCCCAGCAGGTGCCCCGCCTCGGCGTGGAAGCGGAAGCGCCGGGCCGGCCGGCCCTGCTTGCGCGCGTCACCGGCCTCCGGGCCGACCTCGACCACCAGGTCGGACTCGGTCAGCCCCTCGATGACGCCCTCGACGGTGGGACGGGACAGGCCGGTGCTGTGGACCAGCTCGGTGAGGGTGGGAGTCTGCGCCCCGCGCAGGGCATCGAGGACGACCGCGGAGTTGATCCGCCTGAGCAGGGACGGATCCCCGCCGGTGAGTCGCCCCACGTATGTCCTCCCAGACTGTGCCTGTGTGTGGCGGATCGTACC
This sequence comes from Streptomyces sp. NBC_00433, assembly GCA_036015235.1. Taxonomy (NCBI): domain Bacteria; kingdom Bacillati; phylum Actinomycetota; class Actinomycetes; order Kitasatosporales; family Streptomycetaceae; genus Streptomyces; species Streptomyces sp. NBC_00433. The sequence goes on from CP107926.1 coordinate 8,706,402, forward strand.
CGGCGCGGGGGCTCGCGGCGAGTGCGGTCCCGTTACGTTTGTGCTGCGCCGGCGCGGTCCCCGCCGGCCGGCCGCCACCGGCCGTACAGACGTGCTGTCAGCCGCCCTGCCTGGGCGGTCCGAAGGCGGCCGAGCGCAGCCTGCCGAATTCCTCGGCGAGCGCCGCGGGCGTCCAGTGGGCGTTGAGGCCGCTGGGGCTGGGCAGCGCCCAGATCCTGGTCGCGCCGAGCGTGCGCTGCTGCGGGCCGACCTGCGCGTGCTTGTCCGCGAAGGCCACCCGGTAGGCGGTCACGCCGAGGATCGCCAGCCACGCGGGCCGGTGCAGGGCGATCTTCGCGGTGAGCAGCCGGCCGCCCTCGACCAGCTCCTCGGTGCTCAGCTCGTCGGCCCGTGCGGTGGCCCGCGCGGCCACGTTGGTCACCCCCAGCCCGAGGCCCAGCAGCTGCTCCTGCTCGGCCGGTGCGAAGCGCCGCGGGGTGAAGCCCGAGACGTGCAGCGCCGGCCAGAACCGGTTGCCGGGACGGGCGAAGTGATGGCCCGTCCACGCCGACATCAGGCCCGGGTTGATCCCGCAGAAGACCACCCGCAGGCCGCCCGTGAGCAGGTCGTCGAGCCTGCGGTCACGGGCCGCCGTCAGCTGTTCGGGCGTCAGAGGATCGCCCCCGGGCGGTACGCGGCCGCCTGCGGGTGCGCCTTGGCGACGTCCTCGATCCGCCGCACCACCTCGACGACCTGCCCGGCCGCGGCGCCGGTGAAGGACAGCCGGTCGGCCATCAGCGCGTCCAGCTGCGCGCGGTCCAGCGGGATCCGCTCGTCGGCCGCGAGCCGGTCGAGCAGCTCGTTGCGCTCGGTGCCCTGCTCGCGCATCGCCAGCGCGGACGCCACCGCGTTCTCCTTGATCGCCTCGTGGGCGATCTCCCGGCCGACCCCGGCGCGCACCGCGCCCATCAGCACCTTCGTCGTCGCCAGGAACGGCAGGTAGCGGTCCAGCTCGCGCGCCACGACCGCGGGGAAGGCGCCGAATTCGTCCAGCACCGTCAGGAAGGTCTCCAGCAGGCCGTCGAAGGCGAAGAAGGCGTCGGGCAGCGCGACCCTGCGCACCACCGAGCACGACACGTCGCCCTCGTTCCACTGGTCGCCGGCGAGCTCGCCGGTCATCGAGGCGTAGCCGCGCAGGATGACCATCAGCCCGTTGACCCGCTCGCAGGAGCGGGTGTTCATCTTGTGCGGCATCGCCGACGAGCCGACCTGGCCCGGTTTGAAGCCCTCGGTGACCAGCTCGTGCCCGGCCATCAGCCGGATCGTCTTGGCCAGCGACGACGGGGCCGCCGCGAGCTGCACCAGCGCGGTCACCACGTCGTAGTCCAGCGAGCGGGGGTAGACCTGGCCGACCGAGGTGAAGGCCCGCGAGAAGCCCAGGTGCGCGGCGATCCGCTGCTCAAGCTCGGCGAGCTTGTCGCTGTCGCCGCCCAGCAGGTCCAGCATGTCCTGCGCGGTGCCGACCGGGCCCTTGATGCCGCGCAGCGGATAGCGGCCCAGCAGGTCCTCGACCCGCTCGTACGCCACCAGCAGCTCGTCGGCCGCCGTCGCGAACCGCTTGCCCAGTGTGGTGGCCTGCGCCGCCACATTGTGCGAGCGCCCGGCCATCACCAGCTCGGCATACTGCCCCGCCAGCTGCCCCAGCCGGGCCAGAACGGCGACCGTGCGGTCCCGCACGTGGTCGAGCGAGAGCCGGATCTGCAGCTGCTCGACATTCTCGGTCAGGTCGCGGGAGGTCATGCCCTTGTGGATCTGCTCGTGCCCGGCGAGCGCGTTGAACTCCTCGATCCTGGCCTTCACATCGTGCCGGGTGACCTTCTCGCGCTCAGCGATCGAGGCCAGGTCGACCTCTTCGAGGACCCGCTCGTAGTCGGCGACGGCCTGCTCGGGCACGTCGATCCCGAGGTCCTTCTGCGCCCGCAGCACCGCCAGCCACAGCCGGCGTTCCAGCACCACCTTCTGCTCGGGGGACCACAGGGCGGCCAGCTCGGTGGAGGCATAGCGACCGGCGAGGACGTTCGGGATACGCGGCTTGGATGTCACGTGTGCAGATCTTACCGGGCGTCCACGGGGGTCCGTGGCGTCCGCACCGCACGCGGGAGCCCTGGTCAGGGGCCGGGCGCCCGACCTCACGCCACGCGGTCCGTGGGACGCCTGCGAGTGGCGGTACGACGACTGCCGGGCAAGGGGGATGGCGGTGGTCGCGCCGGGTCAGCCGCCCACCTCGTAGGGCACCGGGTCCGCTTCGTAGGGCAGCAGGTCCGGGCGTTTGGCCGGGCGGCCGTCGCCCGAGGAGCGGCCGGTCAGCCTGCGGCCGATCCACGGCAGCAGGTGGCGGCGGGTGAAGCGCAGGTCGGCGGTGCGGCGGGCGGCCCAGCCGGGGAGGACCGCGGGCGGCAGCGGGAGCGCCCAGTCCGCCTCCGCGGGCAGGCCGAGCGCCTGCCAGACCGCCTCGGCGACCCGCTCGTGGCCTTCCGCGGTCAGGTGCAGCCGGTCGTCGGCCCACATCCGCCGGTCGCCGAGCACCTCGGCGCCGTAGAGGTCCACCACGATCGCGCCGTGCCGCTCCGCCAGGTCGTCGAGATGAGCGAACAGCTGCTCCATACGCGGCAGGAACCGCGTCGCGACCGGGCCGCGGCGGGCCGGGCTGCGCATCAGCACCAGCTGCCGGCAGGACGGCGCCAGGCGGGCCGCAGCGCTCTCCAGGTGCGCGCACACCGCGTCCACGTCGCAGCCGGGCCGCAGCACGTCGTTGAGGCCGCCGACCAGCGTGACCAGGTCCGCGCCCATGGCCGCGGCGGCGTCCACCTGGTCCTCGGCGATCTGCCGGATCAGCTTGCCGCGCACCGCGAGGTTCGCGTACCTGAAGCCGTCCCCCGAGCCGGGCAGCGCGGCCAGCCGCGCGGCGAGCAGATCGGCCCATCCGCGGTAGCTGCCGTCGGCCAGCAGGTCCGACATTCCCTCGGTGAAGGAGTCGCCGACGGCGACGAAACTGGTGTAGGTGAGATCGTTCTCCATCGCCCGGCGATCCTATCCGCAGGCCTGCCGGCGCCGGGCGGGCACGCCCTAACCGACGAGCGTCTGGGTGCCGAGCACGCCGAGCAGCGCCAGCCGCTCGGCGTCCTGGGTGCCGGGCTCCGCCGTGTAGACCATGATCCGCAGATCGCTGCCCTCGACGTGCAGCAGGTCGCAGTCCAGGGTCAGCACACCCAGCTGCGGGTGGTCGACCGTCTTGTGCGACCCGTCGTGCTCGGAGACCGCACGGGAGTCCCACAGCCGCGCGAACAGCTCGCTGCCCGCCCGCAGCTCCGCGATCAGCCGCCGCAGCCGCTGGTCCGCCGGATAGCGCGCGGCGGTCGCGCGCAGCCCGGCGACCTGCGAGATCCGCAGTGAGGCGAGGGTCTCGTCCGTGTGGACGGTACGGGTGGACGAGCCGAGGAAGGTACGCCACACCGCGTTGCGCTCCCTGCCGTGGAACTCGCCCATCAGCGCCGTGAACAGCGGATTGGCCAGCAGCAGCGTCCAGGCCGCGTCCGAGACCGCGACCGGCGTCCCCGACAGCCGGTCCAGCAGGCGCTGCACGCTCGCCGGGATGAAGGCGGGCACCGTGCCCCGGCCCGGCGGCACGAGGCCGGCGGCGTGGAAGAGCTGCTCGCGCTCGGCCCCCGACAGCCGCAGCGCCCGGCCCAGCGCCTCCACGACCTGCTCCGAGGGATTGGCCGAGCGGCCCTGTTCGAGCCGGGTGATGTAGTCCACCGAGATCCCGGCGAGCAGCGCCAGCTCCTCGCGGCGCAGCCCGGCCGCGCGCCGGTGGCCGCCGACCGTCAGCCCCGCCGTCTCCGGCGCGACCCGGTCCCGCCAGCGTCGCAGCATGTGCCCGAAATCCGTGGTCGCCATGACACCACTCTCGCACCGCCGCCTGCCGCCCGTCCTGGTACTGCCGGTCCCAGGAAGCCCAGGGGCCTGGCCGCCCGCAGACGGCGGCGCCAGCCTGGAGGCATGACAACGACACTGATCACCGGAGCGAACAAGGGCCTCGGCCACGAGACCGCCCGCCGCCTGGTGGCCGCGGGCCACACCGTCTACCTCGGCAGCCGGGACGCAGAGCGCGGCCGGCTGGCCGCCGAGCGGCTGGGTGCGCGGGCGGTCCTGCTCGACGTCACCGACGACGCGTCGGTGGCGGCCGCGGCGAAGGCGATCGAGGCGGACGGCGGCCTCGACGTACTGGTCAACAACGCCGGCATCCAGCGCGAGATGGCCGCCGACGGCACCGTGGCCGGCGCTGCGGACCTGACGGCCGACATGATGCGCGCGACCTTCGAGACGAACGTCTTCGGCACGGTCCGCGTCACCCACGCCTTCCTGCCGCTGCTGCGGCGCTCCGCGGCCCCCGTCGTGGTCAACGTCAGCAGCGGCCTGGCCTCGCTCACCCTGCTCTCCGCCCCCGGCACCCACGCGTACGACTACCCGGGCGTCGCCTACCCGGCGTCCAAGACCGCGGTGAACATGCTCACCGTGCAATACGCCAAGGCCTTCCCCGGCTTCCGGATCAACGCGGTGGAGCCCGGCTTCACCAGGACCGACCTGAACGGCAACACCGGCGTCCAGACCGTCGAGGAGGGCGCCGAGATCATCGTACGGATGGCGCAGCTCGGCCCCGAAGGACCGACCGGCGGCTACTTCACCGCCGAGGGCGCCCTGCCCTGGTGACCCGCCCTACGCGGGGCCGGGCCCGACCAGCTGCTTGAGCACGTCCTCCATGGTGACCAGGCCCACCCCGCGCCCGTCGGCGTCCACCACCGCCGCCAGATGCGCGCTGGCCGCCCGCATCGCGGTGAGGACGTCGTCCAGCGGGGTCGCCGCGCCGACCCGGGTGACGGGCCGCAGCGCCGTACGGGGGAAGGCGGCCTCGCGCGGCTCCGCGTCCAGGGCGTCCTTCACGTGCAGATAGCCCAGCACGCGCCCGTCCCCGTCCGCCACCGGGAAGCGCGAGAAACCCGAGCTGGCCGCCAGCGCCTCAAGGCCCCCCGGGGTGATGCCCAGCGGGGCGCGTACGACCCGGTCGGCCGGCAGCACGATCTCGCCGACCGGGCGGCGGCCCAGCTCCAGCGCGTCCCGCAGCCGCTCGGCGGCCCGCTCGTCGAGCAGCCCGGCGGCGCCGGCGTCCCCGACCATCCGCGCCAGCTCGTCGTCGGAGAAGACCGCGGCCACCTCGGTGCGCGGCTCGACCCGCAGCAGCCGCAGCAGCCCGTTCGCCAGCGCGTTGATCCCGAAGATCACCGGCTTCAGCGCCCGGGTGAAGGCCACCAGCGGCGGCCCCAGCAGCAGCGCGAAGCGCACCGGGTCGGCCAGCGCGACGTTCTTCGGCACCATCTCGCCGAAGAGCATGTGCAGATACGTCGCCAGCGCCAGCGACACCACGAAAGCGATCACATGGATCGCCCCGTCGGGCAGGCCCACCCCGTGCAGCACCGGCTCCAGCAGATGGGCGATGGCCGGCTCCGCGACGATGCCGAGCACCAGGGTGCAGGCGGTGATGCCGAGCTGGGCCGCGGCCAGCAGCGGCGCCAGGTGCTCAAGGCCCCACAGCACCCGCCCGGCCCGGTGGTCGCCCGCCTCCGCTCCCGCCTCGACCTGGCCGCGCCGCACCGAGATCATCGCGAATTCGGCGCCGACGAAGAAGGCGTTCACCACCAGGGTGAGCAGCCCGACGAGCAACTGGACCACGGTCATGCGTGCGGCTCCCGCCGCCCGGCCGGCGGCGACACCAGCCGCACCCGCGCCGCCCGGTGCCCCGCGTCGTCGGTGACCTCGACCAGCCAGCCCGCGAGCCGCACGGCGTCGCCGGTCACCGGGATCCGGCCGAGCCGCTCAGCGATCAGCCCCGCCAGCGTCTCGTACGGCCCGTCGGGCACCTGCAGGCCGATCCGCCGCAGCTGGTCCTCGGTACGGGTCGCGCCGTCCGCGTCGTAGAACCGCCGGCCGTCCGGCTCCTCCCTCACGAAGAGCAGGTCGGGCGGCTGCTGCGGGTCGTGCTCGTCGGTGACCTCGCCGACGACCTCCTCGACGATGTCCTCCAGCGTCGCCACACCCGCCGTACCGCCGTATTCGTCGATGACCACCGCCATCGACCGCGACTCCGACAGCTGGTCGAGCAGCCGGTCCACCGTCAGCGACTCGGGCACCAGCAGCGCGTCCCGCAGCAGTCGCGTCACGGGGGTGCGGGCGCGCCGGTCGGCAGGCACCGCCAGCACGTCCTTGATGTGCACGGTGCCGATCACCGCGTCGAGGGTGCCGCGGTAGACCGGGAAGCGGGACAGTCCGGTGGCCCGGGTGGCGTTCGCCACGTCGGCGGCGGTCGCCAGCGCCTCCAGCGCGGTCACCTGGACCCGGGGCGTCATCACGTTCTCCGCGGTCAGGTCGGCCAGGCTCAGGGTGCGGACGAACAGTTCCGCGGAGTCCGGCTCCAGGGTGCCGGCCTGCGCCGAATGCCGGGCCATCGCCGCCAGCTCCTGCGGGCCGCGGGCCGACGCCAGCTCCTCGGCCGGCTCCAGGCCCATGCGCCGCAGCACCCGGTTCGCGGTGTTGTTCAGATGGTGGATCAGCGGCCCGAAGGCCGCGGTGAAGGTGCGCTGCGGCGCCGCGACGGCCTTGGCGACCGGCAGCGGCCGGGAGATCGCCCAGTTCTTCGGCACCAGCTCGCCGACCACCATCAGCACGACCGTGGACAGCCCCGTACCCAGCACCAGCGCGAGCGGCGACACCGTGGACGACGGCACTCCTGCCGAGCGCAGCGGCCCGCGCAGCAGTTCGGCGATCGACCCGCGGGACAGCATGCCGATGATCAGCCCGGTCACCGTGATGCCCAGCTGCGCGCCCGACAGCTGGATCGTCAGCGACCGCACCCCGGCCAGCGCCGCCGCGGCCCCCCGCTCACCGCGCTCGGCGGCCCGCTCCAGCTCACCGCGCTCGATCGTGGTCAGCGAGAACTCCGCCGCGACGAAGACGCCGCAGGCGAGACTGAGGAGCAGGGCCACGAGCAGGAGCAGCGCTTCGGTCATCGGACACCTCGGTCCCATGTTCCGTCAGCCGCCGTCCACCCGCACGCAGTACGCGCCATCGTCGGCCATACGGAATCCGATCAGCCCCGGGCACCCGGGCCCAAGGGCCGTCCGGCGATGCCCGCCGGGCCTCAGCGCAGCGGCTTCGTCCAGCGCCGCCACTGCGGCTCGGGCGCGTAACCCGCGGCCCGCCAGGCGTGCTGCGCCCGCTCGTTGCGCTCCAGCACCATCGCGTCGCCCCGGCGGCCGCCCAGCACGGCGAAACGCGCCTCCGCCGCGTCCAGCAGCGCCCGCGCCACACCCTGGCGCCGGGCGCCGGGGTGCACGGCCAGCCGGTAGAGGTGGCACCGCCAGCCGTCGAAGCCGGCGATCACCGTGCCCACCAGCTCGCCGTCGCGCTCGGCGAGCAGCAGCGCACCCGGGTCCGTGCCGACCAGCCGGGCGAAGCCGGCCTCGTCGTCGCTGATGCTGGTGCCCTCGGCGGCCACCCGCCAGAAGGCCAGGACGGCGGCGGCGTCGGCGGGCCCCGCCGCCCTGATGGGAGGACTGGTCATGCCCGCATCCCACCACCGCCCCGCCGCCCGCAGCCCGGAATTCCGCGATACGAGACGGCCGGACGCTCCGCCCGCGGGCAGCGCCCTTGCCGCTACTAGCGGATCGGCGCTAGCTTGGAGGCATGGCGAAGACCCAGTTGAACGTGCGGGTGGACGAAGCCACCGCCGAGACCGCACGGGAGCGCGCCTCGCAGCGCGGCATCAGCGTGAACCGCTACATCGAGGAACTGGTCCAGCGGGACGAAGGCGAGAACGGTCGGGCCTTCGTCCAGGCCGCGGCCGACTTCATGAGGCAGTACGAGGAGGTCTTCGCCGAGGAATTCGGCACCCGGGAGGAAAACCGGGGTGAAGGCACCCGTTGAGCCTGCGCATCGATCTGGCCTGGCTGCTCATGGTCGCCGAGCACAACACCCCCGGCGACCCCCAGGTCACCGACTGGGGCGCCCTGGTGGCCGCGGTCGCCCGGCACGACGCCGAGATATTCGGCCTGCCCGTCTACGCCGACGACCACACCCGCGCCGCCGCCCTGCTCCAGCTGCTGCTGCACGTCCCCGCCCTGGAGCGCTCCAACGCGCTCTTCGCCAGTGCCGTCGCCTACGCCTACCTGGTGGCCGGCGGCCTGTACGTCACCACCACACCCGAACAGGTCCGCGACCTGGCCCGGCTGGTCAAGGACGGCACGGTGAGCGTCCACCGCATCGCCGAGGAGCTGCGCGCCTGGACCGTCACCGCCTGACCCGCGGCCGGCAGCCGCCACCAGGACCCGTAGCCAGGCCGGGACCTACCCGCCGTACGCCGGCGGTGCGTAGGCCGCCGCGAAGGCCGCCGCGTCCCACGTACCGCCCAGCTGCGGCGCCAGCCAGTCCGGCGCCGTGGCACGGAAGGCGGCCGGGGACAGCGCCGCCACCGCCTGCGGCAGCGCGCCGAGCAGCGGCGCCCCCACGATCTCCGGCAGGTCGGTGATGTTGCAGCGCTCCGCGAGGTCGGGGTCGCCGCGCCAGCTGCCGAAGATCACCCCGGCGCAGCTGATCTTCCGGCTCTCCAGCGCCTCCGCCGTCAGCGCCCCGCCGTTGAGCGTGCCCAGCCCCGGCGGCGCCACCAGCAGCACCCTGGCCCGCAGCATCCGGGCCGCGTCCGCCAGCGTCGAGCCCTTCGCGTCGTAGCGCACCAGCAGCCCGCCCGCGCCCTCCACCAGCACCACGTCGTGGACCGCCGCGAGCTTCGCGGCGGCCTCGGCGATCTCGTCCGGGCCGAGCGTCGGCAGCCCGGACCGCGCGGCGGCGGTGGCCGGCGCCAGCGGCTCGGGATAGCGGGCCAGCTCCACCGCCGTCACCGGGCCGGCCAGCCGGGCCACCTCGGCCGCGTCACCCGGCTCGCCCTCGGCGACCCCGGTCTGCGCGGGCTTGAGCACCGCCACGCTCAGCCCCTGCGCCAGGGACGCGGCGGCCACCGCGGCGGTCGCCATCGTCTTGCCGACCTCGGTGCCCGTACCGGTGATGACCACGATGGCCATAGGTGTCGCTCCGTTCCTCGTCGTCGTGCGTGCCCGCCGCGCAGGGCGCCCCGGGAACCATGCCCATCCCTGCCGCGCTCACGCAGCCAGCGCGGCGTCCCTGACGCCGGCGCAGATCCGCGCCAGGTCCTCGTCCCCGGTCACATACGGCGGCATCGTGTAGACCAGGTCGCGGAAGGGCCGCAGCCACACCCCGGCCCGCACCGCGGCCGCGGTCGCCGCCGCCATGTCCACGGGGCGGTCGAGCTGGACCACGCCGATCGCGCCGAGCACCCGCACGTCGCGCACCCCCGGAAGCGGGGCGACCTCCGCCAGGCCGTCCCGCAGCCCGGCCTCGATCCGCTTGACCTCCAGAGCCCAGTCCTGGCCGAGCAGCACGTCGAGCGACGCGTTGGCGACGGCCGCGGCCAGCGGATTGCCCATGAAGGTCGGCCCGTGCGCGAGCACCGGCACCTCGCCGCGGGAGATCCCCTCGGCGACCCGGCTGGTGCACAGCGCGGCCGCCATCGTCAGATACCCGCCGGTCAGCGCCTTGCCGACACACATCACATCCGGGCTGACCCCGGCGTGCCCGGCCGCGAACAGCTCGCCCGTACGCCCGAAGCCGGTGGCGATCTCGTCGAAGACCAGCAGCACGTCGTGCTCGTCGCACGCCTCCCGCAGCACCCGCAGATACCCGGGGGAGTGGAAGGACATACCGCCCGCGCCCTGCACGACCGGCTCCACGACCACCGCGGCCAGCTCGGCGGCGTGCCGGCCGATCAGCTCCCGCAGATGCGCCGCGTACCGCGGGTCGGGGTCGGCGTCGAAGCCGGGCGGCGGCGCGTCGGCGAAGACCTGTTCAGGCAGCACCCCCGACCACAGCTGGTGCATGCCGCCGTCCGGGTCGCACACCGACATCGGCTGCCAGGTGTCGCCGTGGTAGCCGCCGCGCCAGGTCAGCAGCCGCCGCTTGGCCGGCCGGCCGAGCGAGCGCCAGAACTGCAGGCACATCTTGACCGCGACCTCCACCGACACCGAACCCGAGTCGGCCAGGAAGACATGCCGCAGCGGCTCCGGCGTGATCTCCACCAGCCGGGCCGCCAGGCGGACGGCCGGCTCGTGCGTCAGCCCGCCGAACATCACATGGCTCATCCGGCCCAGCTGGTCGCGCGCCGCCGCGTCCAGCACCGGGTGCCGGTAGCCGTGGATCGCGGACCACCACGACGACATCCCGTCGACCAGCTCGGTACGCCCCTGCGCCGGCGCCGCCAGCCGCAGCCGCACCCCCGACGCCGACTCGACCACCAGCGGCTCCTGGCGGCCGGGCATCGGGCCGTACGGATGCCAGACGTGCTGCCGGTCGAGGCCGAGCAGCACGTCCGGCGGCAGCGGGGCGGCCGCCGCGTAGGGCTCAGGCATTGGGCGGCAGATCCGTTCCCGCACCGCGGCGGCGCACCGCGACCAGGTCCGTACGCGCGACCTGGTCCGTACGCGCCGCCGGTACGGCCCCGGTGTCCGCGTCGTCGTGGCAGGCGCCCCCGCCGCCGCAACCGCCCCCGTCCGTACCGCACACCCCGGCCCCCCGGTGCGCCGGCAGCGTCACTGTGTCCGCGCCCTCCACCTCGAAGCCCGCGTCCGCGATCATGTCGAGGTCGGCCTGGCCCGCCTGGCCCTCGCTGGTCAGGTAGTCGCCCAGGAAGATCGAGTTGGCCAGGTGCAGCGCCAGCGGCTGCATCGTCCGCAGGTGCACCTCGCGGCCGCCCGCGAGCCGCACCTCCACGTCCGGGCAGACGAACCTGACCATCGCCAGGATCCGCAGGCACCGCTGCGGGGTGAGATTCCACTCCTTCGCCAGCGGGGTGCCCTCGAAGGGGATCAGGAAATTCACCGGCACCGAGTCGGGGTCCAGCCCGCGCAGCCCGAAGACCACGTCCACCAGGTCCTCGTCGGTCTCACCCATGCCCGCGATCAGCCCGGAGCACGCGGAAAGACCCGCCGCCTGCGCCTGCTGCACGGTGTCCACCCGATCGGCGTACGTATGGGTGGTGGTGATCGAACCGTAGGTGCCCTCCGAGGTGTTGAGGTTGTGGTTGTACGCGTCCGCGCCCGCCGCCCGCAGCCGGTCGGCCTGGCCGCCGGACAGCAGCCCCAGGCACGCGCACACCTCGACGCCCTCGTTCTGGTCCTTGATCGCCGCGATGGTCTCCGAGACCCGGTCCACGTCCCGGTCGGTCGGGCCGCGCCCGCTGGCCACCAGGCAGACCCGCTTGGCGCCGCCCGCCACCCCGGCGCTCGCCGCGGCGGCCGCCTGGTCGGGCTTGAGCCACGTGTACTTCAGGATGCCCGCCTGCGACCCGAGCCGCTGCGAGCAGTAGGAGCAGTCCTCGGGACACAGCCCCGACTTGAGATTGACCAGGTAGTTCAACTTCACCCTGCGGCCGAACCAGTGGCGGCGCACGCGGCCCGCCGCGGCCACCACGTCCAGCAGGTCATCGTCGGAGCTCGCCAGTACGGCCAGCGCCTCTTCACGGCTGGGCAGCTCGCGCCGCAGCCCCTTGTCCACCAGTGCGGTCAGCAGATCCATGGAGGGATCCTCGCCTACCGGACGCCCCGCGGCCAATGACGGACCGCACAACAGCGGTGGCCCGTGGTGTGTGCATCACCACACCCTGTGCACGATTGCGGGCCTATACGTTGCAGGTGGACGCGGTCGGCCCGCCCGCCGCCCGACCGCCACGACCCCCGGGGACCGCAGTGAACAGCACACCGCCCGCCGCACCGCACGACCCCTTCGGGTGGATCGCGGAGCACACCGCCGTACGCGCCGCCGCCGGACTGCACCGCGAACTGCGCCCCAGGCCCGCGCAGTCGCCGCTGACCGACCTCGCGGGCAACGACTACCTCGGCCTGAGCCGCCACCCCGAGGTCACCAGGGCCGGCGCCGACGCGTGCCTGATCTGGGGCGCCGGCGCCACCGGCTCCCGGCTGGTCACCGGCAGCACCGCGCTGCACGCCGAACTCGAAGCGGAGATCGCCGACTTCACCGGCTTCGAAGCCGCACTGGTGATGGCGTCCGGCTACGCCGCCAACCTCGCGGCCGTCACCGCGCTCACCGCCCAGGGCACCCTGCTGGTCTCCGACGCCGCCAACCACGCCTCGCTCATCGACGGCTGCCGGCTGTCGAGGGCCCGCACCGAGGTCGTGCCGCACGCCGACCCCGAGGCCGTGCGCAAGGCGCTCGCCGGGCACACCGGACGGGCGGTCGTCGTCAGCGACTCGGTCTTCTCCGTCGACGGCGACGCGGCCCCGCTCGCCGAACTCGCCGCCGCCGCCCGCGACAGCGGCGCCGCACTCCTGGTCGACGACGCCCACGGCCTCGGCGTCCTCGGCGACGGCGGCCGCGGCGCCCTGCACGCGGCCGGCCTCGCCGGGGCGCCCGACGTGGTGTGCACGGCGACCCTCTCCAAGTCGCTCGGCGCCCAGGGCGGTGTCGTCCTCGGCCCGGCCGCGGTCATCGACCACCTGGTCAACGCGGCCCGCACCTTCATCTTCGACACCGGCCTGGCCCCCGCCGCGGCCGGCGCCGCTCTGGGCGCACTGCGCCTCCTGCGCCGCGACCCCGGCCGGCCGGCCCGCGCCCTCGCCGCGGCCCGCACCTTCCACCGGCTGTTCACCGAGGCCGGCCTCGACGCGACCGCGCCCGACGCCTGCGTCGTCTCCGTCCGCGCCCCGTCGCCCGCCGCGGCAGTCGCCTGGGCCGCCGCGTGCCGCTCCGCGGGCCTGGCCGTCGGCTGCTTCCGCCCCCCGTCCGTCCCGGACGGCATCTCCCGCCTCCGCGTGACCGCCAACGCCAACCTGACCGACGGGCAGATCGCCGCGTCGGCGGCCACGATCATCGCCTCCGCCCCACGCCCGACCTAGCACCCCCCGGGCGCCCCGGGGCGCTGCCCCCTGCGGTGCGTTGCCTGCCTGCGGCCCGGTGGGGGCTTGTCGCGCAGTTCCCCGCGCCCCTTTGGGCCCGCGTCCTCCTGGGCCCAGGGCGTTGGCCCCTGGCAGGGGCTGGGCTCTGCGCAGGGGGCACGCGTTTTTCAGGGGCGCGGGGAACGGCGCGCTCAGTCCCCACGCGGCCGCAGGCAGGCAGCGCACCGCAAGGGGCAGGGCATCAGGGGCGCGGGGAACTGCGCGAAAAGCCCACCACCGGGCCGCGGGTGAGCAACGCCACCGCAAGTGGCACCCACCCAGGGGCGCGGGGAACTGCGCGGCCGGCCACCCACACAGCGCACGTGTGGAGTCCGTAACAGCACCCCGCAGGGAGTGGCGGGGAACTGCGCGACCCACCCCACCGGGGGAGGGTCCCGCAGCTCGCCGGCAGGGCAAGGCAGGGGAGGGGGAACCCCTCAGAGGGATCGCAGGGCTCCGTCCGCGAGGGCGTGGACGAAGGAGGTCCACGCGGCCGTGGGGAAGAGCAGCGCGGGACCCGCGACGTCCTTGGAGTCGCGAACCGCGACCCGCCCGGAGGGCAACGCGGCGGCCTCCACACAGTTGTTCGCCGCGGTGCTGTGGCTACTGCGCAGCCAGGCCACGCCCACGAGCGTCGTACTGGATGAAATGTGCCGGGACGGCGACGGGGACGGGGACAGCGCGGTCATAGTGCCTCCTTCTTGGGCCGCGGCATCCGCGAGAACTCGGAACCGATTCCAGCGATCATCGCAGCCGATTCCGCACAGGGAAGCGCACGATCACGCAATCGGGCGAACGCGGCGGCGTAAGCGGTGATGTCCTCTTTCCGATCGACACAGAGACTACTCGTCAGATGGTCAAGAACAACCACATCCAGATCAGCAATGCGCGGAAAGGAGAAGATGATGAAAGACCCGGTCACCCCTATGTGCCCGCCCGCGGCAAATGGCAGCACATGCAGGGACACCTGCGGGAGCTCGGCGGCCTCGGCCAGGCTCCGCAGCTGACCGGCCATCACCTCGGCGCCGCCGACCTCGCGGCGCAGCACCGCCTCATCGAGCACCGCGGTCAGTTCCAGCGGCGGGTCCTGGTGCAGCACCGCCTGCCGGGCGATGCGCACGTCCACCAACGCGTCCACCTCGCGCCGCCCGAGGTGCGGCATGACGTCCACGGTCAGCGCGTGCGCGTAGGCCGGGGTCTGGAGCAACCCTGGCACCACGCTGGTCTCCATGGACCTGGCCCGGCACGCCCCTGTCTCCAGGCTGATGAAGTCGCGGTATTCGACCGGCAGCACCTCGCGGAAGTCGTGCCACCAGCCGCGCTGGTGGCCGTAGCCCGCCAGCGTGCGCAGCAGGTCGCGGACGTCGCGGTCGCGTACCGCGTAGACGTCGAGCAGCAGGTTGACGTCCTCGGCCCGCACGCTGCTGCGGCCGGTCTCGATCCGGCTGACCTTCGACTGGTTCCAGCCGGCCCGGTCCGCGGCCTCGCCGCTGGTCAGTCCGGCGAGATCACGCAGCCGGCGCAGCTCGGCCCCGAGTCTGCGCCTGCGTACGGCAGGCACTCTTTCCATCGTTTCTCGCTCCTCCTCGGTGTTCGGCATGCCGCCCCGCACGCCGCCCTATTCACCCGATACGACAGTGTGCCGACCAAATGCGCTCTCACGTAGCAGAGTTCACCGTTTTGAGCGACAGATATATGCAGACACCTGTGGAACGCCCGTATTGGCGGCACGATGAGTGTCATTCTGGCGCGAACCCGACGTAAGCGCGGCGGCCCAATTCCCGGCCGTCCCGCTCCGGCGCAGGTGCGCACCGGAGCCAGGTCACGGCGGGAAAGGGAAGCGTCGCCATGGCAGATCTTCAGGAAGCATCCGTCACCCTGCCGAGCGACCCGGCGTCGGTGACGACGGCCAGGCGCTATGTGTGCGGTGTGCTCGCCGAGTGGGGGCTGCCGGCCGGGGCGCCGGCCGTCGACGCCGTACGCCTCATCGTGTCGGAGCTGGCCACCAACGCGGTCCTGCACACCTCGGGGCTGTCGCCGACCTTCACCGTCGACGTACGGCTCGAACGGTCCGAGCAGCTGCACATCGGCGTCACCGACAGCCACCCGCGCTGGCCGCGGCAGGAGGTCGCGGCGGTGCAGCAGGACAACGGCCGCGGGATGGTGATCGTCCGGCACCTCGCCGCGGAGTCCGGCGGCAGCCTCCAGGTCACGCCGACCGACGACGGGGGCAAGACCGTGTGGATCATGCTGCCGTGGGCGGTCCCGGTCGGCTGAGCAGCGGGCCTGGCGGCCGGACGGCGGGCGGGTGGCGCCGGTCGGCGGCCGTCGCAGGGCGGTCCGGAGGCCGGTCTGGGATGGGCCGTACGCGGAAACAGGAAGCCTTCACGGAATCCTCACACTCGAACGCGGTGCAGGTCGGCGGGTGTCCGGGCGGCAGGAGTCGACGGCCAGGCCGTTCACGTCACTTCACCAACTGTTGACACATCCGTAGTGGGGGCGGAACATCCGAGCGCGGGAGAGCGCTCTCCCGAATCCCTCAGGAGGGCCGGGGCCGCGCATCCCGGCGTGTGGGCTGTCATGCCCATTACATCCCCCACCGCGCACAGAGGAGGTTTCCATGCCACGGAGGCCGAGAAAGATCCCCGGGCTGCTCGTCGCCCTCGCGCTGGTCACGGTCGGCGGCGGCGCGCTGCTGACCGCGAACGCGTCGGCGAACACGCCGGCTGCCGCGGTCCCGCGGAAGGCGCCGGCGGCGGCCGGGCAGGCGATGGCGGAGATGCCGGGCATGGCGGTGTCGAACCAGACGTCCGGCGACGATCCGGACGGTGACGGCTACATCATGGCCAACCCGCCGGTGACCGGCGTGACGCCCTCGACGTACGACCCGCCGCACGCGTACTTCCACGAGTTCCAGGCCAAGTGCGCGCCGGACCACACCGCCCCCGACGACCCGATCGTCTACCCGGGCCAGCCCGGCAAGTCCCACGACCACACCTTCATGGGCAACACCAGCACCAACGCCGGCTCCACGACGGCCTCGCTGGACGCGGCCGGCGGGACGGCGTGCCTGGCGCCGGGCGACAAGTCGGCCTACTGGATGCCGAGTCTGCTCAACGGCACCCAGAAGATCCTGCCCGTCGGACCGCAGACGATCTACTACAAGTCGTCGGTCAACGACTACACCTCGGTGCGGCCGTTCCCCAAGGGCCTGCGGTTCGTGGTCGGCAGCCCGGTGCAGACCCAGGACGAGTTCAAGAACCTCAAGGGCACCGTCGAGGGTTGGGAGTGTGGGACCAGCTACCACAACTGGGACATCCCGGTGAGCTGCCCCAACACCCCCGACACGCAGCTGAACATCCGCCTCCAGGCGCCCAGTTGCTGGGACGGCATCCACCTGGACACCCCTGACCACAAGAGCCACATGGCCTACCCGGTCGCCACAGGGGCGAACCAGAACGTCTGCCCGGCCGACCACCCGGTCGCGCTGCCGATGATCGAGTTCAAGATGGCCTGGCCGGTCAACGGCAACACGTCGCAGGTGCACCTGTCCAGCGGCGCGGGCTTCTCCTTCCACTACGACTTCTTCGCCGACTGGGACACCGCGACCCAGGCCGCGATGGTCGCCCACTGCGTCAACGGCGGCCTGCAGTGCGACGCGCACGGCTACGACCAGTCGCAGCCCGGCAAGGGTGCCGTACTCGACAGCAACTACCAGCTCGTCCACTGACCCGCCCTGGGCGCTCTCCCGGGCGGGTTCTCTCGACCCCTCTGGGAGAGCGCTCTCCCAGGTCATCCGGTGCGCGCGCCCGCCTTCGCCTCGGGCCGCGCACCGGCGCATCGGCGCAGGGGGGCACCGGCGCGCCGGCCGGGGTCACACCCGGCCGTACCACACACTCCTGGTCCAGATGTGCTCCAGCCTGACCCGCGCGCCGGTCCTCGGCGCGTGCCAGATCTCGCCGCCGCCCGCGTAGATCCCCACGTGGTAGACCGAGGACCTCGACGAACCGGAGTGGAAGAACACCAGGTCGCCCACCCGGCGTGCGGACGCCGTGATGTGCATGGTGCTGCCGTACTGGGCCGCGGCGGTGCGCGGCAGCTTCCTTCCCGCCTGCCCGAACGAATACAGCGTCAGGCCCGAGCAGTCGAAGCGGTTGGGGCCGGTCGCGCCCCACTGGTAGGGCGAACCCTGCTTGGAGGCCGCCACACCGAGGGCCTTCGCGGCCAGTGTGGTGGCGGCTCCCGCCTGCTGTGCGGCGCCCGGCAGCAGCACCGGTGCGGTCACTGCCGCGGCGGTGAGCACGGACGCGGCCCCGATCCGGGACAGCCGTGCGGACAATGCGATAGGCGCGGTCATGCGCAACCCTTCGTCGTCAGCCTGCGAAGGATGACCTGTCGGGTTCGAGCAGGCGAAGATGCCCGGCCGCATGCAGCGGCTTCACCCCAAGAGGCGGCCCGTACGTGCTCCGGGTCCGTCCCGTCGTGCCTGGGTCCTCCGCTCCCGCCGTTGCACTCGTGTCGACCTGGCATCCGCACGCCGACGGGATTCGGCTTCCGCGCGGACCGCCCAGCCACGGCGGCGGGGGCTTGTCGTCACCACGGATCGTGACGCACGCCGCACGCCGGCACCTGCCGGGAAACGCCAGGTGTGAGTCTCGTCACATTGCTACCGGCCGGGTGACGGCGCTGGGCCTTTCGGGTGGTTCGCGCTTTCGGCAGCCCTTGTGACCTGCGCGCTTGCCGACCGGCGGCAAACGGGCACGCAACCGCGCCGCCGGTCGGCGCCGGGTTGCCGATCCGCCAACGGGCTGAACCGATGTTCGGCCGAATCGGGGTCGGCCGCACCGCTGAGTGACGAGAACGGCCGCCGGCCCCGTCCGGCCGACCCCGCTCGATCACCGCGCGGCCGGCGGCGTCCCCGGCTCGGGCGGCACCGCCGCCAGCGACGACCGGCGTTCGCCGTCGAGCACCCGCAGTGCCCGCCCCAGCGTGGCGTGGTGAAGATCCGTCTCGCCGCGCATATGCATCACCGTCAGCGCCTCCCGCAGCGCCACCGCCCTGCCCACCAGCGCCTGGGCGGCCCGCAGGGCCGCGTAGGTGTCCGTCGTGCGCGACGGGTTGATCCGGCCGAGCAGGTCAACGACCTCCAGATAGCAGTCGATCAGCTCGCCCTCGGAGCGGGTGAGCGCCGGCAGCGGCGGAATCTCCGGCACCACGGGGCCTCACCGCAGGCCGTAGGCGGGGCCGTTGGCCTTGCGGCTGGTGGTCAGCCGGTCCACCAGGCCGTAGGCGACGGCGGATTCGGCGTCGAAGACCTTGTCGCGTTCGATGTCGGTGCGGATCCGGTCGACGTCCTGGCCGGTGTGGCGGGTCAGCAGCGTCTCCAACCGCTCGCGGGTGCGGAGGAGTTCGTTGGCCTGGATCTCCAGGTCGGACACGTCGCCCTGCACCACGTCGCCCAGCGACGGCTGGTGGATCAGGATCCGCGCCCCCGGGGTGATCATGCGCTTGCCCGGGGCGCCCGCCGCCAGCAGCACCGCGGCCGCCGACGCCGCCTGCCCGATGCACACGGTCGCGACGTCGCAGGTGACGAACTGCATCGTGTCGTAGATCGCGGTCATCGCGGAGAAGGAGCCGCCGGGGGAGTTGACGTACAGGTGGATGTCCTGGTCCGGGGAAGCGCTCTCCAAGTGGATGAGCTGGGCCATCACGTCGTTGGCCGAGGTGTCGTCGATCGGGGTGCCCAGGAAGACGATCCGCTCCTGGAGCAGCTTGGAGTACGGATCCATGGTGCGGACGCCGTTGCTGCTGCGCTCGGTGAACTCCGGCAGCACGTAGCGGGCGGTCGGTCGGAACATGGCAAGCACCTCCTTACGTTCAAAATGTACAGGACGTACATCTCGTTATGATGGGGAGCATGACCCATGACGTCCCGGTGACACAAGCGCGTGCGGAGCTCGCCGACCTCATCAACCGCGTGGTCTACGGCGGCGAACAGGTGGTGCTGACCCGGCACGGCAAGCCGCTCGTCGCCCTGGTCTCCGCCGCTGACCTGCAACGACTGCGCCAGCTCGACGAGCAGGCCGAGGAGCAGGTGGTCAGCACGGTGTCCACCGTGGGCACCCGGGCGTCCGCCACGGGCGAACGCCGCAGGTTCGGCATCGCCGCCGAGCACCGCGGGCCGGACGCGGGCGACCGCCGCCGGTGACGGCCCTTCCGGCGCAGCGCGACCGACGCCCGTAACAGCCGTTAACGCGGGCGAAACGCCGCCGAACTAATCTCACGGCCCAGGCACGAGACTGTGAGGTGCGGCTGTGCGATTGACCCCCCATGAGCAGGAACGCCTGCTCATCCATGTCGCGGCAGACGTGGCAGAGCGGCGGCGCGCCCGCGGCCTGCGGCTGAACCACCCCGAGTCCGTCGCGCTGATCACCGCCCACATCCTGGAGGGCGCCCGCGACGGCCGCAGCGTCGCCGAGCTCATGGAGTCCGGCCGCGGCGTCCTGACCCGCGACGACGTCATGGAGGGCATCCCCGAGATGATCCACGACGTCCAGGTCGAGGCGACTTTTCCCGACGGCACCAAGCTCGTCACCGTCCACGAGCCGATCGTCTGAGGGGGCGGCATGATTCCCGGAGAAATCGTCCACGCCGACGCGCCGGTCGTACTCAACACCGGCCGTCCGGTGACCACGATCGCGGTGGTCAACACCGCCGACCGCCCGGTGCAGGTCGGCTCCCATTACCACTTCGCCGAAGCCAACCCCGGCCTGAGCTTCGACCGCGCCGCCGCCCGCGGGCAGCGGCTGAACATCGCCGCGGGCACCGCCGTACGCTTCGAGCCCGGCATCCCCGCGGAAGTCGAACTGGTGCCGATCGCCGGCGCCCGGGTGGTCGCGGGCCTGCGCGGCGAGACCGGGGGAGCCCTCGATGGCTGAGCTGACCCGCCCCGTCTACGCCGACCTGTACGGCCCCACCACCGGCGACCGCATCCGGCTCGCCGACACCGACCTGCTGATCGAGGTCGAACGCGACCTCGCGGGCGGCCCGGACCTCGCCGGGGACGAAGCCGTCTTCGGCGGCGGCAAGGTCATCCGCGAGTCCATGGGCCAGGGCCGCGCCACCCGCGCCGAGGGCGCGCCCGACACAGTGATCACCGGGGCGGTCGTCCTGGACCACTGGGGCATCGTCAAGGCCGACGTCGGCCTGCGGGACGGCCGGATCACCGCGCTGGGCAAGGCCGGCAATCCCGACACCATGGACGGCGTCCACCCCGACCTGGTCATCGGCCCGGAGACCGAGGTCATCGCCGGCAACGGCAGGATCCTCACCGCGGGGACCATCGACGCCCACGTCCACTTCATCTCGCCGACGCTGATGGACGAGGCCCTGGCCTCCGGCGTGACCACCGTGCTCGGCGGCGGCACGGGCCCCGCCGAGGGCACCAAGGCCACCACCATCACGCCGGGCGGCTGGCACCTGGCGCGGATGTTCGCCGCGCTGGAGGCGTATCCGGTCAATGTCGGGCTGCTCGGCAAGGGCAACACCGTCAACCCGGCCGCCCTGCACGCCCAGTTGCGGGCCGGGGCACTCGGCTTCAAGATCCACGAGGACTGGGGCGCGACGCCCGCCGCGATCGACGCGTGCCTCACGGTGTGCGAGCAGACCGGGGCGCAACTCGCCCTGCACACCGACACGCTGAACGAAGCGGGCTTCGTCGAGGACACCCTGGCCGCCATCGCGGGCCGCGGCGTCCACGCCTACCACACCGAAGGCGCGGGCGGCGGGCACGCGCCCGACATCATCAGCGTCGTCTCGCACCCCAACGTGCTGCCGTCGTCCACCAACCCCACCCGGCCGCACACCGTCAACACCGTCGAGGAGCACCTCGACATGCTGATGGTCTGCCACCACCTCAACCCGGCCGTACCTGAAGACCTCGCCTTCGCCGAGTCCCGCATCCGGCCGTCCACCATCGCCGCCGAGGACG